>NZ_VIVQ01000002.1:0-319863 GCF_007829035.1 Rudaeicoccus suwonensis | reverse complement strand
CCGGACAGCGTCGGCGCCGGAAGCGTGAGGGGCAGGCGCAGCGAGGTCGTGTGGGAACCGCTGCCGAGTATGACGGTCGGGCCGTCGCCGCCGCCGCTGAATGCGACCTGATCGGTGGTCGCTGCGGGCCGGATCATGCCGTCTGCGCCCCGGCTCAGCGTCGTGTCGATCGAGACCCAGCTGCCTCCTCGCTGCACGCGTACCGGGCCCTGTGACACATCGAGCTTGAACTGGCCATTCGGCAGCGCGGTGAGCTGACTGGTGGCGGTGGTCTGGCTGTTCACGACGACGGCGCGGTGGGTGCGCGCAGCGAACTGCGATGCCGGGCGCAGCGCCGCCGGTATGAACGCTGCCGCAGCGGCCTGCTGCGCAACGGAGGTGTGATGTGCGGGGACGGCAGCGCGAGCAGCCGAGCCGGTCGCCAAGGCGGCGCTGGCAGCCGCAACTGCGACGACCAGCGTGGTGGGCACCGTTTTCTTCAACATCGGGTGCGCCTTTCAGGGCAGGGAAGACCGCATCGAACGACTTTCGCCGTCGGTTGGTCCAGTGGGTGATGAGGCGTTGCCTGCCAGCGTGCATTCTGACGTCGACGTGACCCCCAGTTGTCGAGGATCGTCCTATCAGGAATATGTCAGTCCGGAACAGTCATATCGACGCATTCTCAGGCGATTGGAGGCTCTTGTTCAGACTCCTTCAGACCGGGCCTCGCACTGTGCCCATTGTCGATCGAACTTGTCGTTCGATCCGGGCACCGATCACTGATGGCCATTTCTTGCTTAGCGATGTCACTTCACGGCGGTGGTTGCCGCAAATCTATGGGCGACGAGCGCCGGTCGTTCGGGGCCGAGATCGCGCTCATCCACGCCGCACCGCGCACTATGTGCCTCGCGTCATACGCCCGCATTGGTCGCCGATCGACGCTGACAGTCACCACTTGCGATCGTCCCGGGGCACTGGTCACGCGTAGCCGGGATCGAGACCATTCGCTTCGCGCCTCGTGCTGTCTGTGGATAACTCGCTGTGGTAGTCAAGTTGTGGATAAAATGTCCGAAAACAACTGGTACCAAACGAAATTCGTGATTCCAGCCTCTTGCACTTGACTCGAACATTTGTTCTAATAGACGTAGTCGCACACCAAGGAAAGGAGACCGGACATGACCATCGACCACGTCCCGTCATTGCCGGAAACTCCCCTGCCAGCGTCAGCCGCGGATGCCGCACCAGCAGCCCCAGGTACGGCTGGTGATCTTCTCGCGTCAGCGCAAGCGTTCCTGCAGTCGCTGGATGCGTGGCCGGCGGCGATGCACCACCTCGGCGATGCCGATCTGAGCGCGCTGGCGGCGGTGATGCTGCACCTGAGCCGCCGCGCCGAGACCATCACGGCAGTCGCCACCATCGACGCAGCCGAGCGGGGCACGATCGCCCAATCGACTGCTGCGTCGATCACACACTAGGTCCGTGCACTCACCCCGGCATCAATCGTCACCAAGCCCGCGCGATCGCCGAACTCGCCGGCGCCGCACGAGACAACCGCAACAGTGCGATCACCACAGCCGTGCGTGAGGGTGCCGTGTCCGTCACGACAGCAGCGACCGCGCTGCGCGAAGCCGCCAAGATCACGCCACTGTTCCCCACCGTCGAACGCTCGCAGATCCACTCCTGGTACCTCGCCCTGGACGACCCGACACCCCACACATTGCGCACGCTCACCCGGCGCGTCATCGCCGCATTCGGTGAACACACCCTCTCCGACGACGAAGACCATCACCAGCAGGTCGAAACCCTGACCTGGCAAGAACTTCCCACCGGCATGATCCGACTCATCGCTGACCTGTCACCAGCACACGCAGCGATCGTCAAAGAAGCCCTCACCACCACCAGCGCACCACACCCGACACCCGACACGGCCTCTTCCCCACCCGCTCCGGCGACATCATCGACCCCACCACCGCCAGACAACTCGCCTGCGACGCCGACCTGATCCCCGTCGTCCTCGGCAGCAGATCCGAACCACTAAACGTCGGACGCCACAAACGCCTAGTCACCGCAGGCCTGCGCACCGCCGTCATCATCCGCGACCGCCACTGCACCTTCCCCGGCTGCGACCGACCACCCCAGTGGTGCCACGCCCACCACATCCACCCCTGGTGGGCCGGCGGACACACCACCCTCACCAACACCGCACTCCTATGCCCCCGCCACCACACCATCGTCCACCGCAACAACCTCACCGCCCACGCCACCAACCACACCGTCACCTGGGACCCCACCCCCGGCCGAATGACACACCACATGGCCCACCCCCGCGCCGCCTAAAACTCAGCACGACCTGGCCGAGGCCGGGCACGCGCGGGTGGCTCCGCCGGGGAAACTCGGCTGCATGCTGAGTCCGCGCCTTTCGGCAACTGGCAACGAATTCCTAGTTCCACGTACGTGACGGGTATGCCGTGGATGTTCGGAAAGAGTGCCCGCAGCAGAAAAGCGCCGACGCTTGCGGATCACGCGCTGATAAGGTCCCGCTCGTGAATGTGATGCGGCCTTAGGCAAATCCGCAACAGCCTGCCCTCCCCGTCAATCGGAGACCCGCAGGCCGGATTTGTCCTACCCATTGGCGAGTTTGTCTCGTCCTGCGCATCCCAAAGGAATCCACTTCATGACCGGCACGACTCGTGTCGGCAGCTATCGCAATCTGCTCACTCAACCCGGGGTGCCCCGCGTAATGGCACTCGCCGACCTCGGGCGATTGGGCTACGCAATGCTGCCGCTTCTCTTTCTGTTCACCATCGCCGACGGATCGTCGTCCTTCACCACCGCCGCAACCGCGATGGCGGGCTTCGGCTTCGCCAGCTTCACGATGCCCGCCAAAGGCCATCTGATCGACCGCTTTGGGCAACCGCGCTCATTGACGGCGATGGCTGCGCTGTCGGGTGCCGCACTTCTCACTGTGGCGGTCATCGACATCACCAAGACATCAACTCCACCCGTCGTGTGGATTGTGTTGGCCGTTGTTGTCGGGCTCTGCGCCCCGCCGCTCGGCCCCTCGGTGCGAGCCCAATGGCGTCGCATCGCACCCGATCACCTCGACTCCGCATACGCCCTTGACGCCACCATCGAAGAACTCCTGTGGCTGCTCGGACCGGCGTTGGCCGGAGTGCTCATCTCGACCGCTCCACCGGCCGTCGGTCTGCTGCTTGTTCCGCCCGTATTGATGATCGGCGCAATCGGCCTCGCAACCTCACAGTGGCGTCCGCCGCAGCAGAGAATGAATCCGGCTGAGTCGAGCGCATCCAACACGCGGCCCGTGGCGATGAATCGGCGCTTGTGGCCGGTACTTATAACGATGTTGGGGACGGGCCTCGGTGGTTCGCTGCTCATCATCGGAATCGCGGCCGCCGCGAACCATCGCGGTCATCGCGTTCTTGCAGCGGTCGCCGACGTCGCCCTCGGTGTAGGTGGGGTCGTCGGCGGCGTCGTATGGGGGAAGCTGCGTCGGACGGCACGCGCCGGGCGGAGTATGAAGGTGCTGCTCCTCATTTCAGGTTCGGCTGCGCTGCTCGTCGCTGTGTTCAAGGACAGCCCGGTCACCGTTGCCGCACTGATACTTGCGGGCGCCGCCTCGGCACCGATATGGGTGGTGGCATACCAAGCTGCGGACGACGCCGTCGCAACTGCCAAACGAACAGAGGCCAGCACGTGGGTCACGACGATCGCGAATCTCGGAACATCCGCGGGCACTGCGGTCGGCGGATTCGTCAGCGCCCGCACCAACTTCACTTTCACCCTCTTGATGCCGGCCGGTGTCATGACGCTGACGGCGGTGGTCACCTCAATCATGTGGACGCGTGTGAGCTCTACGAACTCGTCACCTCAACAAACGGGCCAGAACGAGGTGGTTCACGAGATGCCGAAGTAGGGCAGACACGGTGCAAGTCCGGTGACCTGAACCTCACCCACGCCGGGCCACTCCGAGCGGGTGAGTCGCAGGTGGGTCAGCTCGACGACGCGATCGCCGGAATCGTTGAGGCTGACGCCATTTGGGCGATAGCCGAGGTGACGGCTGACGCCCAAGGACGCCGCATTGCCGGATCCAGCCGAGGTCACTGCCGCGACAGCGCCCAGATGCTCGAAAGCAAGAGCAAGCACTGCCGTTCGCATCGCGATCCCGATGCCCCGACCACGGTGGCTCGTCGCCAGCCACGAGCCGGTGTCGACGGTACGAAGCCTCGCGAAGCCATCCGCCTCGAGCGTCTGTATGCCGACGGCCTCACCGGCAGACAGGACGGAGAGATCCAGGATCCACGACTCCGGCGACCACAGGCCCCGGTTGCGCCAGATTCCCTGTCGCAGCAAGCGGATTCGCTGGGCGTGAGCGCTCAAGCCCTCGATGAGCTCCGACCGCGGGTCCTGCTCGGCATCGTCGGGAAAGACAGCTGCGAGAGCGTCGAGGTCGGCATCGCGCACCGGCCGCATCGTGAGCGTCGGTGTGGTGATGCGCAGGCCGTCGAACGGCCAGCCTGCTGATTCGAGCATGGCTCCAGTGTGACGCGGCTCAGGCCGGCTCCGGCACGCGCACCGTCGTGGTGACGGCGGTGAGAGCCGGCGTACGCGGTGTTGAGCTGAATCCGAAGTCAGGAGAGGGCTGCACGGGTCTCAAGGCACCCAGATCGACGTCGCCGAACTCGCCGCTCACGCCGGTCACCGCCCTCACCTGCCGCGCGCTGTAGAACTCCTGGCGCCCGTTGCCGGCGCTGCCGACGGTGCGCACGCCCGGCATGGCGACACGAGCAACAGGATCGCACAGTCGCGCGAAATGCGTTGACGCAGAGACGCTTTCCGGAATCGCTCCGAGCAGTCGTCCCAGCATCGTGACTCTGCCGATGTCAGCCGTCAGCCGCAGATCACCGGCCGTCACCACGGCCACCTCGTCATCGACCCGCGCATTAACGGCCACGATCTGCACCTCGTCGAAGCTGTAGGTCGAGCCGACGTATGACGCAACGGCCTCGTTCGGGGCCAGCAGCACGCGTTGCCCGTCCGGCATCGCGATCATGCAGTCGCTGAAGCTTCCAAGGGGTGACAGGGGCCAGATACCGACCACGACGCGAATGCCGGACGATGTGCCCGTCCCGAGAATGTGGCCACGGAAGACGTCGGTGCGAAAGCCCTTGTGATGCTTCATCATTCGACGAGCGACCGACGCGGCTGGTCGAAGTGGTGCACCAGTGGCGGCAGCACGAGCAGCATCCCTGCCGACCAGGTCAGGTGGATGATCACCGGGCCCTGCACGCCACCGGTCACGTGTCGGTCGAGGCCGGTCACCACGCCCAGCAGCCCTGCGGCGAACACCAGCATCGGGTTGCCGGTCGCGCACGTGACGACGGTGTAGACAGCAGTTGTCGACACCACCGGATGCAGCACCGGCAGATCGAGCGCGGCATACAACGCACCGCGGAAGAACAACTCCTCGGTGACACCGGTCACCAGCGCCAAGCCGACCACCACCGGTAATGATCCGTCGCGCGCGTGGTCGACGACCGACTCGACGCGTTCACGCAACGGCCGGATCTGGCTGGTCAGGACAGCGCCGGCCGCGAAGACACCTGTCGCGCCCACACCGATCAGCAACGGCCACAGCACCGGTCGCGTCACACGACCTTGCGGCATACGTGAATATCCGGCGTGCAACCGAGATGCGCTCAGGGCCCCGCCGGTCCAGGTCGCTGCAAGCACGAGAGTCCATCGCTGAAACTGTCGACCACCCGACGGGCTGGTGATCGCCCGGCGCAACACGGGGGCTCCTGCAACCATTGTGACCGCGCTGACGATGCGAGCACGACGCAGCGCACGCCCGGTCAGCACGTGGTCGGTGATCGGCCGTAACCATGGCGCCTGCGCGGCGCTGTTGCGGGCGGCGGCGAGTGCAGTGGTCAGCGATCGGGTCGATGAGAGCACCGCCCCACTGTCGCACGGCATCACCGTTCCGGGTGCTGCGCTACCCCACAGCGCTGCCATAGCGTCGCAAACATGACCCAGAACAGCCCGACGCAACGGGTGCTCGTGACCGGAGCCAGTGGCTATGTCGGCGGACGCCTGATCCCTCGGCTGCTGCAGGACGGCCACCACGTGCGTGCCGCCTTCTTGGAAAGCGAAGATCCAGAACGCTTTCCGTGGTCCAGCGATGTTGAGATCGTCCGGATGAATGTCCTCAAGGCAGACCAGGTCCGCGCGGGAGTCGACGGGGTCGACGCTGCTTTCTATCTGATCCACGGGATGGGCGGCGACGACTTCGTCGAGAAGGATCGCGCCAGTGCGCAGATCATGGCGGATGCTGCGCGGACGCACGAGGTGCAGCGTCTGATCTACCTGTCCGGCATCGTCCCCGAGGTCGACGAGGACGAGCTGTCCGACCACATCACGTCTCGGCGTGAGGTCGAGCAGATCCTCACCGGCAGCGGTATCCGCACCATCGCATTGCGCGCGGCGATCTTGTTGGGCTGCGCGTCCACGTCATACGAGATCATCCGGCAGGTCTCCGAGCGGCTGCCGATCCAGACGATCCCCACCTGGATGAACTCGCGGGTGCAGCCGATCGCTGTGGTCGATGCGATCGAGGTGCTCGCCAATGCGCTTGCGGTGCAATCAGATTCACGGTCTTACGACATCGGCGGCCCGGAGACCCTGAAGTATGCCGAACTGCTGGACCGCTTCGCGCGGGTCGCCGGGATCACCCGTCCGCAGGTCACCGTACCGCTGCTGCCGACCGCGCTCGTCGGCAAGCTCACGGGGTTGATCGCGGACGTTCCTGCGCCGACCGTCGAGGCGCTGGTTGAGAGCCTGCATCACGACATGGTCTGCCACGAGGACGACTTCCGCCGCGACCTGTTGCCCGCGGGTTACGAACTGGTGGGCCTGGATGAGGCGTTGCGCCGCTCGCAGAGCACCGACGTCGACGACGGCGACCCGATGGGCCCACTCACGACCGACCCCGAGTGGGCCGGATGAGCAGCCAAGGCGAGTCGTGATGCGCCGGTCGTCACCTGACGTGCGGCTGTTGCACGTCGTCGTTCCCGCACGGGACGAGGAAGCACTAATCGAGCGCTGCCTGCAGTCGGTGCAGTCGAGTCGACTCCATCTGCGAGCAACGGCAGCTGAAATCGCGGTACGCACGACCGTCGTGCTCGATTCGTGCACGGATCGCACCGCATCGATTGCCGCGCGATTTCGGGAGGTCGACCTGGTCGAGGTTCGGTGCGCTTCCGTCGGCGCTGCACGCCGGAAAGGCGTCGAGCAAGCGCTCCACCGACTGTCCCCACTTGATGCTGGGCAGGTGTGGGTCGCCTGCACGGACGCCGACAGCGAAGTGCCGCCCGGATGGTTGGCCGGTCAGTTACGGGCGGCACGCGACGGGTATGACGCACGCGTGGGCACCGTGATCCCGGACGGAGACGTCTCTTCGCCCAGCGTGTACCAGCGCTGGCGGGCGCGTAGTGATTTCTCTGACGGGCATGCGCACGTCCACGGCGCCAACTTGGGATTCAGCCTTTCCGCGTATCAGAGGGTCGGTGGATTCACGGACGTCGTCTGTCATGAGGACGTCGTCCTGGTGCACGCGATGCGCACGGCCGGGCTGCGTCTGTTCGCCGGTGGTGATGACCCTGTCGTGACCTCCGGCCGACGATCGGGCCGGCTGCGCGGCGGCTTCGCCGACTATCTGGACCGATTGGAGGCGTCCGCCGGTTGAGCCGATACCCACCCCTAGGAATGGTTTTTTATCGCCGTTTCGGTGGGTGGATGGCTCTCGGGACATACTCGAAGAGCAAGCATCTCCGATAGGAAGGAAACCCGTCATGGGTCTCAAGGACAATCTGTCGAACGCTGCGCAAGAGGTGAAGGGCAAGGTCCAGGAAGCCGCCGGCAAGGCGACCGACAACGAGGACCTACAGGCCAAGGGCGAGGGCAACCAGGCTGGCGCCAACGCAAAGCAGGCTGGCGAGAACCTCAAGGACGGCGACCTCAAGGGCGCCGCTCAGTCAGCCAAGGACGCACTCAGCTGAGTGAGATTTTGGAAAAGGGGCGGCCCGTCGGCTGCCTCTTTTTCATGGCCCGGCGGTGGCCAGACCTGATCGAAGCACGACCTGATTTCGACCGAATCCAATGTAGACCGCTTAAGCTGAACCTACCGACCGGACGGTTAGGTCTGCTGACGGAAGGCGAGGCCATGCGCTCATTGCTCGAACTGCCCGAAGCCGCGACCCCGCAGTCGGCGACAACCGGGCCGGTGTTGGTCATGAGCCGACACGAGATTGTGCGCGCCAGCCTGGCTGCCTTCCTCACCAACCGGTGCAACGCACCGACAGTCGTCACATCTCAGTGGGTCCAGGGCCGAACGACGACCGTTTGCGCCGCCGTCCTGTTGCATGTGGAGTCACCGAATGATGTCCGCGATCTGACGGCCCGCTTCGGCCCGGCCGTCGTCGCGGCGTACACCGAGAAGCTCACAAAGGAACTTGCCAAAGCAGGCACATCGGCGGGAGTCCGGTATTTCTTCGACCGCACGTTCCCGGTGGACCGGGTGTCCGCGGGCCTCGGCGCGTTGCTGGATCAGCGCGCAGAAGCGGATCGTGCCGCTGCCCGGCCGCTGGCGACGTGTGAACTGCTCGACCAACTGACCCTGCGGCAACGGCAGGTGCTCACGTTGGTGGCCAGCGGTATGTCGAACGACACCATCGCGCAGACAATGTTCATCACGGTCAACACCCTCAAGGCGCACATCCGCGCGGCTTACGCCCAAATAGGTGTGTGTTCACGGGTCCAAGCCGTACGGTGGGGCATGCAGCACGGCTTGGGGCAACTGGATCCGATGGTGGAAACCCAGTGCGGCTGCGAACAAAAGGCCGAGCCGTCAGCCAGTTGATGCAACTCCCGCGGGCTTGGTCGCGACATACTCATGCCGACTGAGGACACCAGTGACACCGGGTACATCAACACGAACAGCGCTCAAACAGACCGCGATCCGTCTCTTCGTGAGCAAAGGTTACGACGGGACGAGTATCAGTGACCTGACCGGCGAACTCGACATCACCAAGGCCGCGTTCTACCACCACTTCAACTCGAAAATCGATCTGTTGCTGCAGATTGTCGATCCGGTGATCCGCAGGACGACGGAGTTGCTGGAAACAACCCCGGAGGAGTTGCCGGACCCGAACGATCGCTGGAAGTTGCTGGAGCGCGCGGGTGAGGTGGGTGCCGACGAAGCTGACGCGATGCTGATGCTGTCGACCGACATGACCTTGTGGCAGCACATCCCGTGGCGTGTCGAGGCGAGGACCAATTACGACGAATTGGTGCTCCGCGTTGCAGGTCCGCGTCCCACGCCGGATGCGCTCGCGCGCTCGCACGTCGCGATGTTCACCGCGTTCCGTGCTGCGGCCGCGTTGGTCACCAAGGGCGAGTGGCCGGTTGCGAGTGAGTGTGCTGTGACCGATCATGCTGCCTTCATGAAGACGCTGCGCGAGATGT
Source organism: Rudaeicoccus suwonensis (assembly GCF_007829035.1). NCBI lineage: Bacteria > Bacillati > Actinomycetota > Actinomycetes > Micrococcales > Dermacoccaceae > Rudaeicoccus > Rudaeicoccus suwonensis. The sequence goes on along the minus strand of NZ_VIVQ01000002.1, from coordinate 310,344 downwards.
GGTGGCCGAGCGAGCCGGCAGAAGGTGCGCCGGCGCCAGCTTAATCAGAGCACGAGCGGGCCCAGGGCGATCGCGGCGAATTCGTTGTTGCGTTCCGACGCGACGATCGGCAGGTCGAGCGCTCCGAGCAGTATGTCGTGCACCTCGTCCCCGTCCAGTGGCCATCCGTGCACCGGATGTCGCCAGTGGCACAGCAGCACCACGCCGTCATCGGCGAGGTTGTCGCGGATGCGTGTTGCCACCGCTGTCAGGGCCTCCCGGGTCAGGAAGTAGCCGATCTCGGACAGCACGATCAGGTCGAACTCCCCAACCGGCCAGTCGTCGGGAACACCACCCACCTCGACAGTCACGTTGCACAGCTCCGCGCACCGCGCCGCGGCTGCGGCGACGGCTGTCGCGCTGACGTCCATTGCGATGAGTTCATCGCAGCGAGAGGCTAATTCGGCGGTGAACACGCCGACGGAGCAACCCGGTTCAAAGGCGCGCCGAAATCGCCTCCGCCGCAGCAGGCGCAGCGTCGCGAGTCGCTTGGTCTGCTCGTAGTCGCTGCTCGCCAGCTGCCACGGGTCGGAATCCGCACGGTGGAGTCGTTCGAAGACACCTGTCCGCCAGGTGTTTTCGGTGTCGATGAACACCTCACGGTCTCGGTCGAAGTGCGCCAGCACGTGAGATCCGAGCAGCACTTCGTCGCCTGGCCGATCTGACAGCGCCGCGACCTGGCTCACGTGCCGCGCTTCGGCTGCGCGCTTGACCGCTCGCATCCTCTCGTCCAGTGGCAGCGCAACCACGTCGCGCCATGGAACGTCTGCCCGAGTTCCCCAGTGCCACAACCAGATCGGGTACTCGAGCAGTATGCCGCCACACTCGCGTGCAACAGTCCGTGCAACGGTGCCCGCAGCCTCATGATCGGCATGGCCGTCATGGGACCACGGTGCGGCGATGAGGGTGCCCGCACCGATGTCAGCTACTGCCGATCGCAGCGATTCGGCGAGTTGTGCTGTGTGCGAGACGAGGCGGCCGTCGGGTAGTCCGGCATACTTCACGGCCGCCGTTGAGTGGCAGAGAGCGACGGCTCGCGCGACTTCGTCGCGACGCTGCCGACCCAGCGAATCCGGAGTGCACGTAGGCGAATTCGGATGTGACCGCTCGCCGTCGGTGGCGACCAGCACGATGGTGTCGAGATCTTGGGCGGCCGCCGCTTGCAGCAAGCCGGCGGCGCCGAGAGTCTCGTCGTCCGGGTGGGCGGCCACGACCACCAGCCGCCGCAGCCCGGGAAGCGTGGTGAGATCGACCTGAGGTAGTTCGGCCCACTCTGGTGACGACGTCCAGGCGCCCTCCGGTGTCCCGTCGTCGGCATGATGGAACTGGTGCTGAGAAGCGGTCAACGCGTTGGCTCGGCAACGGTCAGCTGCGCGAGGGCGACCTGATCGCGAGGGCCGTGCTCCTGGCGGATGTAGAGCTCGAGTCCGGCGACGCGGCGGGCGTGTTGCTCTTCCGTGGCCAGCGGGCCAGGGCCGGTCGCCTGCGCGACGGTCGCGAGCACGCGGTCGGCGGTCTGCCGCACGATGCTGCGCACCCGAAGGGCGAGCACCTGCGCAGCAGCGCCGTCCGCTGCGCCCGCATCAATCTGTGCAGCAGCGTCGCGCAACGCGACGCGGGCGATGTGCAACTGTGTGTCGACGGCACCGAGATGCGCCCAAGCCACCTGATCGCGTGGTCGTTTCGGGGCCGGGCACACAAGGCGCTCGGCGACGCCGCACATGCCTCCGAACCAGCACGCGGCCACACCGATGCCGCCCCACCAGAATCCGGATCGTGAGGTGTACCAGTCAGATTCAGCGACCAGTTCGGTTTGGACATCCGTGAAGGTGACCGCTTCCGACGGGATGTTCGGCAGTCCTCGGGCCACCCACTGCGAACCATCGCCGGTTCGAACACCCGGTCCGCGCAGGTCCACCGCGAAGAGCGCGCGTGTGTCGTCACCGGTCCACGCTGTGATGAGCGCGTGGCTGAGGTCCGACGCGAGCGAGCACCACGGCTTGACGCCGGTCAGCCGCCAGCCCTCGGAGGTCTTCGTGGCGGCGAGCCGGGGCGACGCACCCTCCGCGGCGAAGACGCCCCATGTCGCGCCGTCCGGTGCGATGCCGGACCACTGACCGTCCTGGGCGGCTTGACGCAGGATCGCGAGGGCATCCAGATGAGGCTCGATGGCCCGTGCGACCGACACGTCCAGAGCCGCGACCTGAGCCATACGTGCCCACAGTCCGAGGGTGTCGCCTTCGCCTGGCCACGGGAATTCGCCGGCCCAGTCACAGTGGCTGTCGAGCACGCGGCGGATGTCTGGCTCGCCGTCGTCGGTGAAGGCGGCTGTGGCCAGTGCCGAGATGCTCGTGCTGTCGGCGGGAGCAAGGTCGGGGGCAAGCGGTCGCTCCGGTATCGCGGAGATGTCAGGCACGGTGAGTGTCCTCCTCGGTCGACCTCCGAGTGTTGTATGCCGGTCCTGCTGTTCGCGTCCTCCTCAAGGGTGCGGGGCGTCATACATTGATAGGAAATTCACAGAATCTCCAGGTTGGCATGTGTCAATGGCGGTATGCAGCGACGGGGGTTTCTCATCACGACGGCGTTGGCGACCCTGGGGATGTTGGCGGGGTGTGCCGATGACTCCTCCACGAAAAGTGCTGACGGATTTCCTGATGAGGTCGCATCCTCCAATACAGCTGTCACCACAGTGGATTCGCGTGTCTTCTCGGCGCCCACCGGCATCCGGAAGGTCGCCGTTCCCCACGGGACCCTCTACGGCCTGCCCGGCACCGGCAACAACCTCGCCCTGACCGTCGACGACGGCACCGACCCGATGGTGGTTGCGGCATACGCGAAGTTCTGCCAGGACACCGGCATGCGGGTGACGTGCTTCGTCAACGGCATCAATCCCGGTTGGACCGAATCCAAGCCCACGCTGGCGCCGATGGTCGACAGCGGTCAGGTCTTCCTCGCCAATCACACTTGGTCGCACCCGGATCTGACGCGGCTGGATGCGGCTGGTGTGACGTATCAGGTGCAGCGCAACGAGACCTTTCTCAAGAACAACTACGGCGTCCTCGGTCGGCCGTTTTTGCGGCCGCCGTTCGGTTACGGCAACGATGCGCTGCACGCGCAGTTGGCCGATCTGGGTTATCCGGCGGTCACGATGTGGCTGGGCAGCCTGTCCGATGCGACCGTGATCGCGCCGCAGCGCGTTGTCTTCCACGCGAAGCAGTGGTTCCTGGCGCAGCACATCGTCATCGGCCACGCGAACCACCCTGCGGTGACGCACGTCTACGGCCAGCTGGTCGACATCATCCGCGAGCGCAAGCTGCAGCCGGTCACGCTGGCGGACATCTTCCAGGTGTGACCGTCGGTGCCGCGCCCGCATCATCGTCGCTAGGGGCGTGACCTGGCCGCCACGGTCACCGGAGGCGTTCAGGAAGCCCGGCCTAGCATGGCTGGCATGGGTTTTCGCAATGCGATCGAAGTTGAGACTGCACCCCTCGCCGCGCTGGGACTTGTCGGCGGCTACCTCACCGCGAAGGAGTCAGGCATCCGCCCGCTCGGTGGTGTCGTGCTCGCCGCCGCCGGTGTCTACGCCGGGCGCACGTGGCTGGCCAAGAAGGGTCCGGCAGTCACGGCCGGACTCACGGCGTTGTATGTCGGGGGCTTCGGCGCATCGCACCCACTCGCAAAGAAGATCGGGGCGTGGCCGTCCGTGCTGACCGTTGCCGCCGCGAGTGCAGCTGCGTCATACCTGCTGGTGGATCGCGACTGAGCGATGCCGAGAGGGTGGGCGGTCGACCGCGAGCGTATGACGCGAGCTGATCGCTCAGTCGATCAGCGGGGCGCTCGCGCCGTGATTCGATGCACGGAACGAGCGGTACTCGTCCCACACCGCGCCGAGGAACATGCCGAGCACCACGATCGTGCTCAACACCATCACCCACACCGACAGCACGAAGGTGGCGCCGATCAGGCCGTAGTCGGCGACGCCCTCGATCACCTGGCCGGGCACGATGTACTGCGCCAGCGCCGTCTCGATGAGCAGCATCACGCCGATCATCACCGAGCCGGGCAACAGCCGTCGCCAGCTGATCTGACCCAGCAGCAGCACATGCTGGGTCCACCAGTAGAACAACGTGGCGCCCACTCCGGTGCCGAGTGACAGCAGGGTCACCACCCAGAAGTTCGACATGTGCCAGTACCTCGCGGCATGGCTGAGCCACATGCCACCACCCAGCACCGGCAAAAAGACTGTCGCCCAGAGCAACTGCCGCCACCACTGCACCAGGCTCGCCCGGGACTGGCGCCATACGGTCTCGAGGATGCGCTGGGTCGTGGCGGCGACGCCGGTCATGAACACGAAGCACAGGATCACCCCGACGACCAGATCCCACATGCTCGGTCTGCCGGTCGTGCGGAACAGTTCGGCGACTTCGCGCGCGCTCTCACCGGAGAGGCCGAGCACATCGTTGAGCGTCTGGATCACTGAACCGGACCGATACCTGCGCATCACCGCCGAGATCGCGACAAACAGCGGACCGGTGCACAGAACCTGTTGCGCGGACAGCGCGAGGGTCAAGGTGCCGATGTCGAACTGCTGGGAGCGTCGCCAGGCGTGAGCCGGCAACGTATGCCGCACGCGCTCGCCCGCGGAACGCACCCGCGCGACGATCGAGTTCTGGCTCACACCAGCCATCGTGACACGTCGTGCCCAGCGACCACGGCGTAGCGTGGCTGGCATGGCCCCTCGGATCGCAACAGCAGACACAGTCGATCGCGCCGCCCTCGACGAATTCGTGCGCACGCGTCACCGTGCCACCTTGGTGACCCGCAAACGCAGCGGCGGTCTGCAGTTGTCGCTGGTGACCTGCGGACTGGGCCCGGACGGCCGGATCCTGATCTCGACCTACCCGCAGCGTGCCAAGGTCGCCAACATCCGGCATGACGCCCGTGTCTCGCTGCTGATCCAATCCGACGGGTGGGATGACGCCTATGTGCAGCTTGACGGCGCGGCCAAGATCATCGACATGCCGGAGGCGACCGAGCCGCTGGTGGACTACTTCCGGTGCATCAGCGGCGAGCATTCGGATTGGGACGAATACCGCGAGGCCATGCGCCGGCAGAACAAGTCGCTGATCTGTGTCGAGATCACCGGCTGGGGTCCCGTCGCGACGGGTGGATTCCCGCCGTCCTGACCCACGCCCCTCGCGGCGTTACACACCAATGGGTGACGCGATTCGTTCCGCGTGCGCGGATCGGTTTCGGATCGTAAAATCGCCCGCATGCCGAGTGATCTGCCCAGCAGACCCGTGCGAGTCGCCATCCGCAACGACTACGAGATCGTGGTGCTGGGACTTGCCGAGATCCTGCGACCCTTCAGCGAGCAAGTCGAGATCGTCGAACTCGACGCGTCCGTTCAGGGCGACTACAACGTCGACATCACGCTCTACGACACCTTCTCCCAGAGCCATGTGGACGGCACCGACATCGACGAGGTCATCGCCGATCCTGGCGCCGGCAAGGTCGTGATCTACACCTGGAACACCGATCCGGCGCTGGTGGCGACGGCGCGACGCAAGGGCGTGCACGGATACATCGCCAAGACCGTCGACGGCGACTCGTTGGCGGATGCGCTGGTCGCCATACATCGCGGGCGCACTCTGTTCGTCGGTCGCGACGACGAAGCGGTGGCCGAAACACGTATCGAATTCGGCAATTGGCCCGGTCGGGTTGCGGGGTTGACCGCTCGCGAGGCCGAGGTCATCTCGCTGATCACGCAGGGGCTGCGGAACCAGGACATCGCCGACAAGACCTATCTGTCGATCAACTCGGTGAAGTCGTACATCCGGTCGGCGTACCGCAAGATGGATGTCACGTCGCGCTCGCAGGCGGTCCTGTGGGGTGTCGAGCACGGAATGCTGCCCGACACCACGCGCATCAAAGTGCCAGGCGGCTTCTGACCCCTGCGGGCTTCTGTCGACTGCCGTTGGCAGACCACACCACGACCGTTCGATATTCGACGTTGGGGCGGCAATAACCGCCGCGGCGTCGAATATCGGAGGTGCCGCTTCGCCCACATGCGCGCGCGGAAACTGCGGACGGTCGATCGCCGGACTGTATGACGTGCGCCACTGGGAAGGAGCAGACTCGTCGCCATGACGCTCAACGGACAGATCTCCCACTGGTGGCATGACCTTGGTGGCCGCCCCGCCGCGCGGGAGTCATTGCGCGGACGTCGCGATGCCGACGTGTGCATCGTCGGGGCCGGATACACCGGACTGTGGACTGCGTTCTATCTCAAGCAGATTCAGCCCACCCTCGACGTGGTCATCGTGGAGCGGGAGTTTGCCGGGTATGGCGCATCCGGTCGCAACGGTGGATGGCTGACGGCAGCCCTGCCGGGATCGGCGAGAGTGCTCGCACGCAACGGTGGTCCGGCGGCGGTGACCGACCTGCAGGTGCAACTGCAGGAGCAGGTCGACGAGGTCATCGAGGTGTGCGCCCAGCACGGCATCGACGCCGACATCGTCAAGGGCGGCGAGCTTCGCGTCGCGACGGACACTCCGCAACTGCAGCGGATGCGTGAATCGTGGGACCCGGCCGACGCCGCCGACGAGCAGTGGCTCGACGCGGATCAACTCGCCGAACGTGTCCGGATCGACGGCGCTCAGGCTGCGGTGTGGTCGCCGCACTGTGCGCGGCTGCATCCCGCAAAACTGGTGCGGGGTTTGGCGGAACTCGTTGAACAGCAAGGCGTTTCGATCCTGGAAGGATCTGTTGTCGAAACCATCGAGCGCGGTCGCGTCGTGACGGCCCACGGCGAGGTGCACGCCCCGATCGTGCTGCGGTGCACCGAGGGATTCACCGCAACCATCGCCGGCGAGCATCGCACCTGGCTGCCGATGAACTCCTCGATGATCGTCACGGCCCCGCTTCCGGACCCAGTGTGGGACGAGATCGGCTGGTCCGGCGCCGAGGTCATCGGCGACGAAGCGCACGTCTACATGTACGCCCAGCGCACCGCCGACGACCGCATCGCGATCGGTGGAAGGGGAGTACCTTACCGCTTCGGGTCACGTGTCGATGCCGCCGGCGCGACGGCCCCGCGAACCGTCGACGAGCTCAGCGCGACGCTGCACCGGTTGTGGCCCGCCACGCGCGGCACGGCCATCGATCACGCCTGGTCCGGGGTGCTGGGAGTTCCGCGCGACTGGTCGGCGACGGTGACCTTCGATCAGGCGACCGGTGCCGGATTCGCCGGTGGGTACGTCGGTCACGGCGTCGTGTCTTCCTCCCTCGCAGGCCGCACTCTCGCCGATCTCTCTCTGGGTCGCGAGACTCGGCACACAGCACTGCCGTGGGTCAACCGCAAGGTGCACAAGTGGGAGCCGGAACCCTTGCGGTGGTTGGGCGTTCGCGGGCTGTATGCCGCATATCGCTTCGCCGACAAACGCGAGTCCGGCACGGGTCGCACCTCGCGCATCGCGCGCGCGGCCGATGTGATCTCGCGCAAACCCTGACCGCGGTCGAAATGATGCGCCGCAAGTCCTCGCACGAAAACTCGGTCAGTGGATCATGATCGGCGCCGTCTCGCCTTCGTCATCTGTCTCGTCGACCGGCAGTGGCTTGCGCGGCAGCATGAGCGCCGGGATCACCGTCAGCAGGCACAGGATGGCGGCCACCCAGAAGGTGTCGGCAAACGCTCTCGCGGCGTCGGACTTGGCGAGCGCCTCGAAGCCGGTCCCGAACTGCTTGCCCGCTTGAGCCATCAATTTCTGCAGCTCGGCTGCCTGTGACGGGACCTTCGGGTCGAGTTGGCCGATGCGTTGGGCCATCGACGCCGCCGACGAACTCTTCAGGTGGTCGGTGAGCACCGTCGACATGATCGCGACTCCGACCGACGAACCGATCTGCTGCACGATGTTGAGCAAGGTGGTGCCTCGCGCGATGTCGTGGTGCTTGAGCGTCTTGAGCGCCGACGTCATGATCGGCATCATCGTGCCGCCCATGCCGAGACCCATCACGAACAACACCGGGAGGATGTACCAGTAACTGGTTGTCGACGTTATCCGGGTGAGGGCGAACATGCCCACGATGATCAACACCAGCCCGAAAGGCACGATGCGCCCGATCGGCATCTTGTCGGCCAGCATGCCGCCGATCGGCATGGTGCACATCGCGCCGATGCCCTGAGCTGCAACCAGCAGGCCGGCCATGAAGGTGCTTTCGCCGCGCACCTCTTGAAAGTACGTCGGCACCAGCAGCAGACCGCCGAAGAAGGCCGCGACGAACAAGAACATCGTGATGACCGACAGCGACAGCAGTTTGTTCTTGAACAACCGCAGATCCAGCAACGGGTGCTTCGGTTTGAACGCCCAGAACACGAAGCTCACGATCAGCACGACACCGATGGCGGCCGGGATCAGCACCTTGGCCGAACCGACGCCGTCGCTGGGGATCGAGGAGATGCCGTAGAGGAACAGCGCGAGCCCTGGCGACATCATCAGCATGCCGACGAAGTCGAAGGATTCCGATGGCGTGGGGTTGTCGTTCTCGAGCACGAAGAAGGCGTAGATCAACGCGATGACGCCGATCGGGACGTTGATCAGGAAGATCCAGTGCCAGCTGGCGTGCTCGATGAGGTAACCGCCGATGATCGGGCCGAGGATGGGACCAAGCAGCATCGGCACACCGAGGATGGCCATCAACCGGCCCATCCGCTTGGGGCCGGCGGCGCGGGTGAGGATCGTCATACCGAGCGGCATCAACATGCCGCCGCCCAGCCCCTGCAGCACCCGGAAGCTGATGAGCATCTGGATCGACGACGCGGAGGCGCACAGCGCCGAGCCCGCCGTGAACAGCAGAATCGCCAGCATGTAGAGCCGCTTGGTGCCGAACCGGTCGGCGGCCCAACCGCTGAGCGGGATGACGGTGGCGAGGGCGAGGGTGTAGGCGGTGACAGTCCAGGCGACGGTGGAGTATTCGACGGGTTGCCCGCCGCTCGCGAAGGTCTTCTGGAAGGTCGGCAGGGCGACGTTGACGACGGTGATGTCGAGGATCGACATGATCGCGCCGAGCACGACGACACCGGCGACCTTCAGAACGGCGCGGTCGATCTCTTCGGGATATTCAGGGGCAGCGGCAACAGACACGCGCGTTTCCCTCCGGACGCAGAAACAAGGGGCAACCTGAGCCTAACTACTGGGTGTGACAACGCACATCTTTTTGTGGAACACCGAGGGCATGTGCTTGCATCCGGTCATGCAGGTCACGACGACAACCCTGGAGATGCGTTCGCCCGATCAGTTGCGCCCGTCACGCCGGCTGGTCGGCGGCCTGCGCATCGAACGCGTCGCGGCGATCACCCCCGAGTACCTGAGATGGCTGTATGCCGCAGTCGGTGGGCCCTGGCGGTGGACCGACCGGCTGGGTTGGTCACGCGCACAGTGGGCGGACGAACTCGCCGAGCCTGGCGCGGAGGTCTGGGTCGCGTATGACGCAGGCGCCCCCGCCGGCTACGCCCAGCTGCGTGCGGCCGCCGAGGGCGAGGGCACCGCTGTCGAGATCCGCTACTTCGGCCTGATAGAGTCGGCCATCGGTCGCGGCCTGGGCGGACGCCTGCTGACAGAGGTGATCGCGCAGGCGTGGACTCTGCCCGGTCGGTACGACCTGCCCGACGCCACCAGGGTGTGGCTGCACACCGGCACTCTCGACGGCCCCCAGGCGCTCGCCAACTACCGGGCGCGCGGCTTCGAGGTCATCGGCAGCGTCGACACCGACGAGGACTATCCGGAACACGCGCCCGGCGCGTGGACAGCGACCACTGGGCTGACCGGCTGAGCGGCACGTGGCCGCCGCGCGGCGCACTCCGGCGCGAGCAATCTCGTGCGGCGACGCTCAGTTCCCCAGCAGCGCCGCGATGCGTTCGACGGCGCGGTCGGTCGCTGCCTGATCGCCACCGGGCAGATCGGTGTCTGTGAACAGGTGGCCGCTGCCGGGCGTCACGAAATCCTCGAAGCTCGCCCCCGATGCGCGAACCGCCTCACCCAGCGCCGACACATTCGCCTCGTCGACGAACGGGTCTGCGGCATACCTGTGCAGTTGGACCGGTTGACCCGGCCACGGCCCGCGCGGCGCTCCGAGCGAGTGCAGCAGGATCACGGCGCGCGCCTCGGGGCGGTCGGTCGCCAACCGTTGAGCGAATGCAGCGCCCAGCGAAAAGCCTGCCAGAACAGCATTTTCGGGCACATCTGTCAGTTGCTCGCGCACAATCTTCAGCAGTGTCGGCGCCCCCACGTCGTCGCGATAGGCCAGGCCCGGGCCGTTCGCGTCGAAGACGTTGCCGTCGTAGTAGTCCGGGGTGACCACGCGGTGGCCGTGGCCGCGCAACTGATCGGCGAATCTGCCGATCGCCGGCCGCAGCCCCAGCGCCGAGTGCAGCAGCACGATGGTCGTGGCGTCCGTCGGATGCTCGTGCGTCGTCATGAACCCAACGTAGCGAGGCGGCCGAGGTCAGCCGAAGAGGATCGCGGCTTCGTCCCAACGCTGCTGCGGCACGGTCTTGAGAACGGTGGTCGCGGAGTGCAGATCGACCGACCGGATCTCGGTGCCGATCAGTGAAACCATTGTCCCCCAACGTTTTTCGATCACGGCATCGACTGCTGCTGTGCCGAATCTGGTTGCCAGCACGCGGTCGTATGCCGATGGCACGCCACCGCGTTGCAGGTGTCCCAAGGTGGCCGAGCGGGTCTCGATGCCGGTGCGTTCTTCGATCTGCGGCGCCAGTCGCTCGCCGATGCCGCCGAGGCGCGGACGGCCGAAGGCATCCAGCCCGCGCGGCGCGTGCGGGTGTTTCTCACCGGCCGGCACGAAGCCTTCCGCGACGACGATGACCGGCGCGCGCCCACGATCGCGGGCCAACTCCACCCACGCGCAGATCTGCTCGATCTCGACGTCGACCTCCGGGATCAGGATCGCGTGCGCACCTGATGCGATGCCGGCGTGCAACGCGATCCACCCCACGTGCCTGCCCATCACCTCCACCACCATGCAGCGGTGGTGGGACTCGGCAGTGGTGCGCAACCGGTCGATCGACTCGGTGGCGATCGAGACCGCCGTGTCGAAGCCGAAGGTGTAATCGGTTGCGGACAGGTCGTTGTCGATGGTCTTGGGCACTCCCACAACCGGGATCCCCTCGTCCGACAGGCGCCGTGCTGCGGTCAGGGTGCCTTCGCCGCCGATGGCGATGAGGGCCGTCATGCCGTGCTTGTCCATCGTCTCTCGCACACGGTCGACGCCGCCGTGGTCGAACGGGTTGGTGCGCGAGGTGCCCAGAATCGTGCCGCCCATCCGTGCCAGGCCGCGTACGTCATACCTGGGCAGATCGACGACATCGTCCTCGACGAGCCCCCGCCATCCGTCACGCACTCCCGCGAATTGCACGCCGTGAATGCGGTCGCCCTTGATCACGGCGCCGCGGATCACGGCATTGAGGCCGGGGCAGTCGCCGCCGCTGGTCAGGATTCCGATCGTCACGGGACCCATCGTGGTTGTTACCCGTCGGTTGAGGGCGCCGTCGGGCATGCTGTCTCAGGTGACGAAATCGATGTGCCTGACCTTTCTGATCGCCGGACCGGGCAGACCGGACGCGCGAGTGTTGTTGGGGCGCAAGCGAACCGGCTTCGGCAGTGGCAAGGTTGTCGGGCTCGGAGGGCATGTCGAGCCGGGCGAATCCGTGCTCGATGCAGCGGTGCGCGAGACCTGGGAGGAGTCCGGGTTTCACGTCATACCAACGGAATTCGAGGATGCCGGCGTCGTCACCTTCCGGTTCCCGAGCCACCCCGCCTGGGACATGCGCGTCGGGTTGTTCCGCACCACGCGTTGGTCGGGTCACCTGACCGCATCACCCGAACTCGACCCCGAGTGGCACCCTGTCGCGGCGCCGCCGTGGGCACAGATGTGGGATGACTCACGTATCTGGCTGCCGCACGTTCTTCGTGGTGAGCGCATCGACGCCGAGATCACGTATGACGCCGACGACACCCGCGTCGCCGCGGTCCGCCTGTCGGCGCAGTGACCGAATGTGTGGGCCACGTCACGATTGCTGTCTCAAAAGCGCCGCCGGAGCGTTACTCGCAGGTACAGTTCTGCGGGTTGTGCGTTCCGGGCGCACCGGCTGCCGCAACGCCTCGACGAAGGAGTCCCAGGCATGACGACGATCAGCTACACCCGCAAAGGCTCTGGTGAACCTCTCGTTCTATGCCATGGCATCGGCCATCGCCGGACGGCGTGGGCGGACACCTTCGACCTGCTGAGCGAGAGCTTCGAGGTGATCGCGCTCGACCTGCCCGGTTTCGGCGAGTCACCCGCTCCGCGCAAGCCGCACAGCTATCGCCTCAGCAGTTGTGCCGACCAGTTGGAGGAGCTCTTCACCGACCTCGACCTCGACCGGCCGCACTTCGCCGGCAACTCCCTCGGCGGGCTTTTCGCGCTCGAACTCGCCGCACGCGGATCGGTGCGCACCGCCACGGCCATCTCGCCGGCCGGCTTCTGGAACGCACGCGGCCTGCTCAACGCGGTCGGTCAGTTGACGGTCATGAAGGCATCGGCGTACGCGCCGCCCCCGGTGCTGAAGCTGTTCGCCGACAAGGCGGTGCTGCGCAAGCTGAGCATGCGGGCGCTGTATGTGCACCCCGAACGCTTGTCGCCCGAGGTCGCGCTCGGCGACACCGTCAACCTGCGCCGTTCGCCCGGGTTCTACCCGGTGGCGTTCCACTCGACCCGGGCGAAGTACACCGACACCCCCGTCGTGCCGACGACCATCGCCTGGGGCACGAAGGACCGGCTGCTGCTCCCGTCACAGGCCAAAGTCGCCCGTGAACGACTGCCGCACGTGCGGCACGTGACGCTGCCCGGATGCGGGCACGTGCCGATGCTCGACAACCCGCAACTCGTCGCGGGCACCATCGCGCAGACCATCGCCGAAGCCGGCTTCAACACCAGCGAACAGCTCATCGCAGGCAGCCACATCGTCGCCGTCTAGTTCGCCAGGACCCGAGACACGTCGGTCGGGTCCGCAAGAATCCAGATGCGGTCGTCGAGAAAATCCGAGATCGTTCGGTATGACGTGCACGCTCTCCAAGCTCACCTTCGATGCCCATGAGCCCTCGCTGCTGGCGCACTTCTGGAGCACCCTGCTTGACCGACGACGGGTTGGCGACCGGGGACACGAATTGTGTGCCAGCGACTCATTCGGTTTCAGCATCAGCTTCGTGCATACACCGGCGCCGAAGCGGGGACCGAACCAGATGCATTTCGACCTGACGAGCTCTTCGCTGGAGGACCAGCAACGGCTCGTCGCGCTCGCGCTGGATCTTGGTGGCAGCCACCTCGACGTCGGGCAGCGAGGGGATGAAGGCCATGTCGTTCTGGCCGACCCGGAAGGTAACGAATTCTGTGTGATCGAGCCGGACAACCGGTTCCTCGCCGGCTGCGGCGCCATCGGTGCTTTGTCCAGTGACGGCTCTCAAGAGGTCGGCTACTTCTGGAGTCACGCGCTGCAGTGGCCGTTGGTGTGGGACCAGGATGCGGAGACCGCCATCCAGGCGCCGTCGGGTGGAACCAAGATCACCTGGGGCGGCCCTCCGGTTGCGACGAAGACCGGACGCAATCGGCTGCGACTCGGCCTGGGTGTCATCGACCAGCCAACCCTCCTCAGCGAGACATCTCGACTGACGGATCTCGGTGCACTCGTGATGGACACACCGGGCGGTGACGAGCAGCAGATGCTCGATCCGGACGGCAACGAGTTCACCCTGGCGGTGTCGGACCTGGGGTGACCTCGAGCACCAGCTGTGCTGTGCCGCGCGACTGTCCGCCGCTGCCTGATATCGCGACACAAACCGACGTGGGCCTTTCTGCCGACCTCAGTCCGCGAGGTGGTCCGCGGCCATCTGCGGCCACGCCCGAAGGTCGTCCGGAGTGCGCGCCACATTGAGTTCGACGTCGGGCAGCAGGTCGAACAACAGTTCCGCCACCTGCATCGGATGGCCTGGATCGTCCACCCACGCCAGAATCAGCACCGGCTGCTCGATCTGCGAAACCGCCTCCGGCGCAGGCAGATCCGACATACCGGCGCCTCGGAACAACGACGGCAACAGGTCCTCGGGCACGTCCGGCTGGGGCATCGATCGTAGGTCACCCAGAGCGGGCGGTGGCGGCAGGAGGCGCGAGGCTGCGACAAAGCGACGCAGACCCTGCTGCTCGATGAAGTCGGCGCTGTCGGCATACACCAGCGACTGGGCCGCCCGCAGTTCCCAGGCGGTCGGTGGAATCACCAGCACCAGGCGCCCGAATCGGTCGGGCCGCCGCGTCACGGCGTTGAGGATCGTGCCGACGCCCATCGAGGCGCCCACTGCATCGACCGTCTCCGACGGCGACAATGCGTCCATCAGTGTCAGCAGGTCGTCGGCCAGACGGTCCCAGCGATAGTCCTCCGGGACTGCGCGACCGGTCGATCGGCCATGGCCGCGAGCGTCATACGCGATGGCACGACGGTCGGGTGCGAGCGCGCTCGAGAACGACATTCCGGTCGTCGCCGAGTTCGCGCGGCTGGATGTCAGGCCGTGCAACTCGAAGACCGCACGCCCGGCACCGGTCTCGGTGTAGTCGAGCGTTGCGTCGTGCACCTCGAATCGAGCCATCCGAATCCTCCGAGCTTCGTGGCTGCGTCGTGACGTGGCGAGCGTAATGCCCCGACGCCTACTCTCGGGGCTATGTCGGTGCATCGGTATGACGTGGGTCTCGCCTGGTCCGGCACGACCTCCGTCGGGTATGACGCATACTCCCGCGAGCATCAGGTGTTTCCAGCGGAACTCGACCCCGTCCAGGTGTCGGCAGACCCGCACTTCCGCGGCGACCCGGCACGCCTCAACCCCGAGCAACTCCTGGTGATGGCGGCAGCGAGCTGCCAGTTGCTGTCGTTTCTCGCAGTTGCGTCGCGCGCCAGGCTCGATGTGCTCGACTACCGCGACTCGGCCGTCGGGTCGATGCCCGAGGCCAAAGGGGCGATGTCGGTGACCCGGATCGAGCTGCGTCCGACGATCGTCCTCGCGCCCGGCAGCCGGCTCGATCGACTGGATCGCCTGGTCCATTTGGCGCACGAGCAGTGCTACATCGCCAACTCGCTGCGCTCGGAGGTTGTGATCGACGCCGACTTTCGCATCGACGACCGGCACGTCGCGCACATCACTGTCGGATGACGCAGCCCAACGCTGGGCGGGTCGGGCGATCCGGTGCTCAGCCGGCGACAGGCAGCCCCGCGTCGCGCCACGCCGCGAAGCCGCCGATGACGTCGGTCGCGCGATGCATCCCGAGCCGTTGCAGTGCATCAGCGGCCAGTGACGAGGTGTAGCCCTCCTGGCAGAGCACGACGATGCGCAGATCGAATCCCGCGATCGGCAGGGATGCCGTCTGCCGGGGGTCGAGGCGCTATTCGAGCACATTGCGTTCGATCACCAGAGGCGTGAGTGCGGCGGAGACCGCGCCTTCGGTGGCGCGCTGCGCGGCCGGCCGGATGTCCACCAGCACCGACCGACCCCAGAGCACTTCCTGGTAGGCCGCCCTCGCGCTGATGCGCCGCAACCGGCTTCGCGCGTCATCCAGTTGAGCGTCGATGCCGTCGTAGGACGGTGCCTCCGTCACGATCGCACTCTGCCGGTGCGGAGCGGCGAACAGCGATGATTGCCAGGTCAATTCATCGAGCGAAGATGCGCCGCGTGACCGGTCGGTGGCGGGTGATTCGGTCGTGCGGTGGTCGGTGATGGTCATTGGTCGGTCCTCGAGCGTGAGATGTCGGTGGGTGAAGCTGCCGTGGTGGCAGCGGAGGCGGCCCGACCTCGCCGACGGGTGCGGCAGGTCAGGCCCGCGGACACCCGTTGCCGGCCGATCGGGCCGACGGCATCACGTCACGTCGAGTGATGTATTGCATAACGTGAAGTTACTGCTGGGATGATGTCGCAGGCAAGTGGCATGTCCATCCTTCGAACACCCAGACTTGCCGTGCCATGCTCAAGGCATGAGCGACGACGCGCCGGTGACCCTGCTGATCCTCGGTGCTGGGGGAGACCTCACGCACCGTTTGCTGCTTCCCGGGATCGGGAGCCTGCTGAAATGCGAACCGCAGCGCAAGGTGCAGATCGTCGGCGCCGACCGTATGGCGAAGTCCTCGGAGGAGTGGAAGGCGCTGGTCAAGGACTCCTTCTCGACCGTGCCGGTGCCGGCTCGCACCGCAAAGTCGGTGATGAGCAAGACGCGATACCAGCAGACCAACGTGCTCGACGAGGACGAACTGCGTTCGCTGATCGAGTCGTGCTCAGGCCCGCTGGTGATCTACTTCGCGCTGCCGCCGGCCATCACGATGCAGGTGTGCACCGTCCTCGAGGCGATCGACCTGCCGAACCCGACTCGTCTGGCACTCGAAAAGCCGTTCGGCACGGACGAAAAGACCGCGCACTCCTTCAACCGGCGACTGCACAAACTGGTCCCCGAGGACCACATCTTCCGCGTCGACCACTTCCTCGGGGTCTCGACCGTGCTCAACCTGATCGGTTTGCGGTTCGCCAACCGGATCCTGCAGCCGATCTGGAACTCCGAGCACATCGAGCGCGTCGAGATCATCTACGACGAGGATCTCGCCCTCGAAGGCCGCGCGGGCTACTACGACACCAACGGTGCACTGAAGGACATGCTGCAGTCCCACCTGTTGCAGGTGCTCTCGGTCTTTGCGATGGAGTCCATCGCCGAGGTCTCGGCCAACGAGTTGCAGGATCAGAAGGCGCAGGTGTTGCGTGCCACGCGGCTGTGGGGCAATTCCCCCAAGCGATCCTCGCGGCGGGCGCGCTACACCGCCGGTCAGATCGGGTCGCGCAAGATCCCGGCATACGTCAAGGAGCAGGGCGTCGACCCGTCGCGGATGACGGAGACCCTCGCCGAGATCACCGTCGAGATCGACAACAACCGGTGGAGTGGCGTGCCGTTCATCCTGCGCAGCGGCAAGGCCATGGGCGAGCCGCGCAAGCAGATCGTCGCGCACTTCCGCGACGTGCCGCACCTCCCGACCGGCTTCAAGACCGCGGGCCTGCCCGATCAGCTGATCATCGATCTGAAGCCGGGCGCCGTCTCGCTCGTGCTCACGATGAACGCCGAAGGTGACCCGATGGACCTCGAGCGCAAGGTGTTGCGCGCCGAACTCGCCGATGGCCTGATGCTGCCGTATGGCGAAGTCCTGAGGTACCTGCTCGACGGCAACCCGATGCTGTGCGTTCGCGGCGACGCGGCCGAATCCTGTTGGCGCATCATGGAACCCGTGCTCAAGGCGTGGAAGGCAAACCGGGTGCCGATGGAGGAGTATCCCGCTGGATCCGATGGCCCCGACGGTTGGCTACCGGCCAGCTGATCAGGCGGAGCCGAGCGTCTTTTCGGCATTCAACCGGCGTAGCACGACCCGGCACACGATCCACCCAGCTCGGCGAGCTCAGCTCTCGTCGAGCTGGGTGATCTTCGGTTGCAGCGCGTTGCGGGCATCGGCGGCGACCCGCTCGCGCGCCGACCCGATCGATGCGGTGATCATGGCGACGACGAGGCCCTCGACCAAGGGTGCGGAGGCCACCCGCACGCGCGAACGCACGTCGTCGGGC
The DNA here is from genome assembly GCF_007829035.1 of Rudaeicoccus suwonensis. NCBI lineage: Bacteria > Bacillati > Actinomycetota > Actinomycetes > Micrococcales > Dermacoccaceae > Rudaeicoccus > Rudaeicoccus suwonensis. The sequence goes on along the minus strand of NZ_VIVQ01000002.1, from coordinate 292,618 downwards.
ACGAGTTCGAGCGCCATCTCGGTCGACAGGATCGCGCTGCCGAGGTCCATCAGCACCACCACGCCGTCGCCGCCGGAGGCTGAGTCGGCGCTGACCAGTGCTCGCTGGATCTCGGTGGCGTCGGTGCCGAAGGTCATGTCGCTGGAGCCGGCCGCCACCCGGACCGGCACCGACCCGCTCGGCACCATCTCGCCCGCGAGCGCCACGGCGGCGTCGGCGAGGGCGCGGCTGTGGGAGACCACGACGATGCCGACAGTCATCGCGTCACCTGCTCGGCCGCCGCGAACAGCAACGCCATCGACGTCGCGCCCGGATCCTGGTGACCGACGCTGCGCTCGCCGAGATAGCTGGCCCGACCGCGTCGAGCCTGCAACGGAGTCGTCGAATCCCGCCCAATCGCAGCGGCTTTCGTGGCTTCGGCAATCGCATCGACCAGCGCGTCGTCGGATGGATCCGCGGCCTTGGCCAGTGCTGCGTCATACGCCTCGACGGCGGGGGTCAGAGCGTCGATGAGCGTCTTGTCACCGACCTCGGCCTTGCCGCGGGCGCGCACTCCGTCGAGGGCGGCGTGCAGACCCGCACCGAATGTCGTTGCGTCGACGGTGGTTTCGGTGCCCGCCGCGGCTCCGAGCCGCAGGAAGAAGGTGCCGTAGAGCGGGCCGCTTGCACCACCGACGTGCGACACCAGTGACATGCCGGTCGTCTTGAGCACGTCCGCGCAGGTGGCGGGGGGCTTCTCATCGAGCGCGGTGACGGCTGCGGCGAAGCCACGTTTCATGTTGGAGCCGTGGTCGGCATCGCCGATGGCGGAGTCGAGCGCGGTCAGGTCGTCGGCCGCGGCGGCGACGTCATCGGCATACGTGCGGATCCAGTCGACCAGCAGGGGAACGGTCCATTCGGTTGCCGGCATCAGCGACCCCACCGCAGCCCAGGGGTCTGCACCGGGGAGTCCCACCAGCGCAACAGTTCGTCGTCGGCGCGGAGCAGGGTCACCGAGCAGCCGGCCATGTCGAGTGAGGTCATGTAGGACCCAACGAGGCTGCGGGCCACTCGGATCCCCTTTTCCTGCAACAGTTTCGCGATCTCGCCATACATGAGGTACAGCTCGAGTTCGGGGGTGGCACCCATGCCGTTGACAAAGCAGATCACCTCACCGCCGGTGAAATCCAGGTCGCCCAGGATCGGGTCGAGCAACATGGGTGCGATCTGCGACGCGGGGGCGAGCGGCACGCGGTGGCGACCGGGTTCGCCGTGGATCCCGATGCCGATCTCCATCTCGTCATCGGGCAGGTCGAAGGTGGGTTTGCCTGCAGCCGGCACGGTGCACGAGGTCAACGCCATGCCCATCGACCGGCCACCCTCGCTGACCCGGCGCGCCAGAGCAGCGACCTCGTCCAGGCTCAGCCCGGCTTCCGCGGCTGCGCCGGCGATCTTCTCGACCAGCACGGTCACGCCCACGCCGCGCCGCCCTGCTGTCCAGGTGCTGTCCTCGACGGCCACGTCGTCGGCGGTGACGACGGTCTGCACCTGCACGTCATCGGCTGCCGCGAGTTCGGCGGCCATCTCGAAGTTCATGACGTCGCCGGTGTAGTTCTTCACGATGTGCAGCACGCCCGCACCACGGTCGACCTCGCGTGTTGCGGCGAGGATCTGGTCGGGGACCGGCGAGGTGAAGACCTCACCGGCGCAGGCGGCGTCGAGCATCCCGAAACCGACGAAACCGCCGTGCATCGGCTCATGGCCACTGCCCCCACCGGACACCAAGGCGACCTTTCCGGCGTCCTTCGGCTCGGCCCGGTAGACCACCCGCTGATCCGCATCGACGCGCAACCCGGGTTCGGCCAGCGCCATACCTGTCAGTGCTTCGGTGACCACATCTGATGGGTCGTTGATGAGCTTTTTCATGGCATTCCTCGTCTTCCGGCGAATGTGGGGGAGGGCCTGCTCCCACGATATCCGCGCACAGCCGTCGGCACCGGCGAAATCTCAAGCATCGACTTTGAGCCGCTGCCCGTAGCATGTGCGCCATGTCGAGTCCTCAAGATCCGCAGTGGGGCACCGGTCCGGGAGAACAGCCGGCCGACCCCTATGCGACCCCGAACAGTCAGCCGCAGTATGGCGCGAGTCCCTACGGCAATCAGCCACCCGCCGGTGGCCAGGACCTGCCCCTCGGCCGCCTGGGCGACGAGTTCGACAACAGCCGGCAACCGCGGTACGGCGAGCAGGTCGGAGTTGCCGACCAGCCGACGACCGCAAACCCGGCGATCAACCTGGACAAACAGCCCAATCCGTATGGCCAGCAATCGGACCCGTACTCACAGGGTGGCCAGTACGGCCAACAGGCCGGTCCCTACGGGCAACAGGCCGGCTACGGACAGCAGTCGGGGCCCTATGGACAGCAAGGTGGCTACGGACAGCAGGGCGGGCAGTACGGCGAGCAGCAGAACCCCTACGGTCCCAACCCGGGCGGTCAGCCCGGCCCGCCGAATCAGCCCGGCTACTACGGCGTTCCGCAGGGCGGCTACCAGCCCGGACCGCCGTTCGGCGGTTATGCGCAGCCCAAACAGACGAACGGCCTCGCCATCGCGTCGCTGATCTGCAGCATCGCCGGATTCTTCTGCTGTGGTATCGGCGCGCTGGTCGGCATCGGTCTCGGCTTTGCCGGGCTCTCGAAGTCGAAGCAGACCGGTCAGGGGCGAGGTTTGGCGATCGCCGGAATCATCGTCGGCGCGCTCGCCGTCGTGTTCTCGATCGTGGTGATCGTCATCGAGGTGGCCACCCGGCATTGAGCTGCCGACCGCGCCGCTCTCCGGGGCGGCGCGGTCGCCAGCGCGCCATCCGGCGCAGGATCGCCGCGGCCAGACCACGACCGGCGATGGAGGCAAGCGTGGCGTCACCACTGGTGATGCTGGTGAACGCCCGCCAACCGAGGCGCGTGCGTGTGAGCAGCAGGTGCAGCAGACGGGGGTGCTTTTCGAACACCCGCAGCGCGAGGGCGCCCACGTGCATCTCCGCGCCTAGTTCCGTCTCCACCCCGCGCACGTATGACGCGAGCGCCTCCTGCGGCGAGCCCGATCCGGTCCCGCACGACGCCGCTGCCGCACCGGCGAGCGCCCCGGATCGCACGGCATACGAGATGCCCTCGCGGGTCCATGGTTCCAGCAGGCCGGCCGCGTCACCCGCGACCAGCACCCGGCCCGCTCCGAGCGGCGAGTCCGGTCGGCGGCAGCGCGTCAGATGGCCGGAGGACCGGACCTCGACCAAGTGCGAAAGTCCTTGTTGCGCAACGAAATCAGTCAGATAGGTCTTGGTCTCGTTCGGTGCCCCCTTGGCCTGGATCACCCCGACCGTGAGCACCTCCTGCTTGGGGAAGACCCAGGCATAGGAGCCCGGCGTCGGACCCCAGTCGAGGTGCACCCGGCCTTCCCAGACGCGCCGCGACGGCTCGTCGAGGGCGAGTTCGACCTCCAGCCCGAGGTCGGTCTGAGCCAGTTGCACGCCGACATGGCGGCCGATCCGGCTGGCCGACCCGTCGGCACCGACCACCGCCCGCGCGCGCACCCGCCCCGCCGAGGTCAGCAGCAGCACCTCGTCGCAGCGCTCGTCGACCGACTGCACCGTGACGCCGGTGCGGACCTCCGCCCCGGCGTGCTTCGCGGCGTCGAGCAGCGCCGCGTCGAAATCCGCGCGATTGACCAGCGACAGGATCCGCTCGCCGGCATCGCGCTCGGCATACGACCCGCCGCGCAACGTGAACGACGCACGGCGGACCTCCTGCTCGACCGGCACCTCGAAGCCCGGCGGCAGGGCGCCCAGCGTCGGTCCGATGAGCCCGCCACCGCACGTCTTGTAGCGCGGGAAGTGCGCCCGGTCGAGCAGCAGCACCCGTGCTCCGGCCTCGGCGGCCACCCGCGCGGCGGACGAACCCGCGGGACCGGCGCCGACGACAGCCACGTCATACAGAACGTCCGAGAACTCCTCGCTGGGCGCGAAGCTCCCGCTGCCGTCGATCTCGCCCTGCGCCACGACCGTGGATCGTAGCGAGCCCGGGTCGGTGCGATGGCCGCGGAGCGGTCAGACTGATCTTGGACAGAGGCCCCCTAAAGACCGAACTGGCGAGTAACTTAGGCAGCGCCCGCCGCTGCTCTCGGTCGCGGGACCCCGAATCGGCAGGAAGGTCATCGGACGTGAGCACTCGCGGCGTCACCGCCCTCAAGGACCATTACGACGTCATCGTCGTCGGAGCCGGGCTGTCCGGCATCAACGCCGGGTACCGGTTGCAGACGATGAGCCCGGACAAGGACTACGTCATCCTCGAAGGCCGCGAAAGCCTCGGCGGCACCTGGGATCTGTTCCGTTATCCCGGGATCCGCTCCGATTCGGACATGTACACCCTCGGTTTTCCCTTCGAGCCCTGGACTGGTGAGAAGTCGATCGCCGACGGCGCCGACATACTGCAATACCTCAAGGACACCGCCGCGAAGTACCGGATCGACGAGCGCATCGCCTATCGCACCCGGGTGACCGCCGCCGACTGGTCCGAGGCCGACACGCAGTGGACGCTGACGCTCACCACGCCCGACGGTCCCGCTGAAGTCACGTCGGACTTCATCTACCTGTGCTCGGGCTACTACAACTACGAGAAGGGGTTCACCCCCGACTTCCCCGGCCTTGACAGCTTCACCGGCCAGGTGATCCACCCGCAGTTCTGGCCGGAGAACTTCGACGCCGAGGGCAAGCGCGTCGTCGTCATCGGGTCCGGCGCCACCGCGATGACACTGGTGCCTGCGCTGGCACGCGAGGGTGCGCACGTCACGATGCTGCAGCGTTCGCCCACGTATGTCGTGTCCCTCCCGGCGAAGGACTCCCTCGCGCACACCCTGCGCTCAAAGCTGGGTGAGCAGCGCGCCTACGAGGTGATCCGCTGGAAGAATGTCATCACCTCGCTCGGCATGTATCAATTCGCGCAGCGGATGCCCAAGGCTGCTGCGTCGGTGCTCACCAAGGGTGTGCGGATGCAGTTGAAGGGCACCGACATCGGTATGGAGCACTTCACGCCGCGCTATGGGCCGTGGGATCAGCGACTGTGTGTGGTGCCCGACGGTGATCTGTTCAAGGCGCTGCGCTCGGGCGATGTCGACATCGTCACCGACACCATCACCGGCGTGGAACCGGACGGTGTGCGGGTGTCGTCAGGCACGCTGCTGGAGGCCGACGTGATCGTGACCGCGACCGGGCTGCAGGTGCAGATGGCCGGGGGTGCGCAGATCAGCATGAACGGCGAGCCGGTCGATCTGGGCGAGCGGTTCATCTACCGCGGCATGATGCTCGAGGGGCTGCCCAATGCAGCGGTCTGCATCGGCTACACCAATGCCTCGTGGACACTGCGCTCCGACCTGTCGTCGCGTTATTTCTGCATGTTCGTCAATCACCTGACGCAGCAGGGCTACGCGTACGGGTACCCGACCGTGTCGACGTCGATGAAGGGCAGCCCGGCGCTCGACCTCAAGTCCGGTTACATCCAGCGATCGGTCTCGGTGCTGCCCAAGCAGGGCGACCGCCGGCCTTGGTTCCTGCGGCAGAACTACGTCCTCGATCGGCGTGACACCAAGCGGGCCGACGTGACCGACGACATGACCTTTGTGCGAGCAAGTGAGGTGCGTGCTGCGGCCGAGGATCAGCTGAGCCGTCGATGAGGGTTGCGCTGGCGTCATACCGCTCGAAACCGCATTCGGGTGGACAGGGCGTCTACGTCCGCAACCTGTCGCGCGAGCTGGTCGCGATCGGTCACCAGGTAGAGGTCTTCAGCGGGCCGCCGTACCCCGTGCTCGACCCCGGCGTTCGTATGACGAAGGTCGAGAGCCTCGACCTCTATCGCGAACCCGACCCCTTCCGTCGCCCGGGGTTGCGCGAATTCCGTTCTGCTGTCGATGTTTTGGAATTCGCAACGATGTGCACCGCAGGATATCCCGAGCCGCGCACGTTCGGCATGCGCTTGCACCGGTTGCTGCGCGATCGGATCGCTGACTTCGACATCCTGCACGACAACCAGACGCTCGCTCCCGGCATCCTGGCGCTGGAACGCGCCGGCATGCCGCTGCTCACGACGATCCACCACCCGATCAGCAAGGACCGCCGACTGGAGCTCGAGGCCGCCACCGGCTGGGGCCGGCTGACCAAGCGACGCTGGTACGACTTCGTGCGGATGCAGGCGCGGGTCGCCCGGAGCAGCAGGCACGTGCTGACGGTGTCCGAGGTGTCCGCTCATGACATTGCCGCGGACTTCCGGGTGCCGCGGCAGCGCGTGCGCGTCGTGCCGGTCGGTGTCGACGTGCAGCGGTTCTGCCCGCCGACGGTGGCGCGCGTGCCAGGCCGGCTGGTGACGATCACCAGTGCCGATGTCCCCCTGAAAGGTATGTCGGTGCTCATCGACGCGCTCGCACGACTGGACCGCTGCGCGTGGTCCGAACTCGTCGTCGTCGGCAGTCCGTCGGAAAAGACCGACAAACGGCTGGCGGAGGCCGGAATCCTGGACCGGGTTTCGTTCCGCTCCGGGCTGAGCGACGAGGATCTCGCGGCGTTGATCGGGTCGGCGCAGGTGCAGGTGATCCCGTCGTTGTACGAAGGCTTCTCGATCCCGGCGGTCGAGGCGATGGCATGCGCCACTCCGGTCGTCGCGACCCGTGTGGGTGCGCTACCCGATCTGCTCGCCGGAGGCGTCGGACGGCTGGTGGCCCCCGGCGATGCGACTGCCTTGGCGGATGCGCTCACCGAGGTGCTGGCGTCCGACCAGGAATGTGCGCGGATGGGCGCAGCCGGTCGGCAGCGGGCTGCGACGACATACAGTTGGACGGCCGTTGCGCAGGCCACGGCGCAGATCTACGCAGACGTCATCGCTGACCGCGCTGCCGGTGCGCTGAGTCGCAACTAGCCCATCAGGGCGCGGAATGACAGCAAGGAGTACGCCGCATGATCACGATGGATTTCGACGGGGCCTTCCCGGTGCAACCGGGCATGAGCCTGCTCGACGTCGGGGCGGGCCAGGGGCGACACTCGTTCGAGGCGCTGCGGCGCGGGGCCGTCGTGACCGCCTTCGACATGAACGAATCCGATCTGGCCGACATCAAGGGGATGTTCGGCGCGATGGAGCTCGAAGGCGAAGTGCCCGACGGCGCCTCGGGGTCGGTGCTGCACGGTGATGCGCGCTCGATGCCGTTCGAGGACGCCACGTTCGACCGGGTCATCGCCTCGGAGATCCTCGAGCACATCCACGAGGACGACACGGTCATGGCCGAGATCTTTCGTGTCGTCAAGCCGGGTGGTCTGGTGGCAGTCTCGGTGCCGCGCCGCTGGCCGGAGCGGATCTGTTGGCAGTTGTCCGACGCCTATCACGAGGTCGAGGGCGGGCACATCCGGATCTATCGCGCCTCCGAACTCGTCGCCAAGCTTTCGCGCGCGGGGCTGCAGCCGTACAAACAGCATCATGCGCACGCGTTGCACTCGCCATACTGGTGGCTGAAATGCGCTGTCGGCACTGACAACAACGACAATCCCGCTGTGCGGGCATATCACCGGCTGCTGGTGTGGGACATGATGCAGGCGCCCTTCGCCACCCGCTTCACCGAGACAGCGCTCAACCCTGTCGCCGGCAAGAGCTTCGTGGTCTACCTGCGCAAGCCGGAGGCGAACGTATGACGGGGCCTGTCTTGCGGGTGCCAGGGATCATGAGCGCCGAAAGTGCTCGCGCTGCAACGGATTTCATTCTGCGACAGCAACGCGTCGACGGGGCGATCCCGTGGTTCGACGGAAGCCACATCGACCCGTGGGATCACGTCGAGGCGGCGATGGGGCTGACTGCGGCTGGTCAGCATGCCGCGGCCTGGCGAGCCTTCGAATGGTCGGCGGCGACGCAACGCCGCGACGGATCCTGGCCGATGGTGTTGCGCGGCAACGAGATCGAGGACGCCAACTCCGACACCAACCAGTGCGCGTACATCGCCGTCGGGGTGTGGCACTTCCATCTGGTCACCGGGCGGGTCGACGCGCTCGCGCGGATGTGGCCGACTGTCGAGGCGGCGATCAACTACGTCATCCGCGCCCAACTGCCTGGCGGTGAGCTCGGCTGGGCCGTCGACCAGGACGGCCGGATCGCCGATTTCGCTCTGCTGACGGGCAGTTCGAGTGCTCTGCAGTCGATCGAGTGCGCCTGTTTCGTCGCGGCGACCCTCGGCCATGATCGGCCGCGGTGGCGCTGGGCCGGCAACCGGCTCGCCGAGGCGCTGCGCGAGCGGCCGACCGCGTTCGCCGACCGTTCGCGGTTCTCGATGGACTGGTATTACCCGGTGCTTGCAGGAGCCGTGCGCGGAGCTGCCGCGACCGACCGACTGGCGGAGTCGTGGGACGACTTCGTCCGGCCCGGTCACGGCGTGCGCTGCGTGAACGACTCACCGTGGGTCACTTCGGCCGAATCCGCAGAGCTGGTCGCAGCGCTCGACGCGGTGGGTGATCAGGATGCCGCGCTCGCGGTGCTGTCGGATCTGCAGAGGTTGCAAGACCCACAGACCGGTGGTTTCTGGACCGGCCGCAACCTGGACGACTCGGTTTTGTGGCCGCCGGAGCAGACCACGTGGACGGCCGCCGCCGTGCTGCTGGCGGCGGATGCAGTCACACAGACGACCGGCGGCGCCGCGCTGTGGCGCGACGCGGGCTGGTGCGGTGGCGAGCTTGGTTCGTCGACCGTCGCTGACGACGGGGCGGCGAGTTGATCTCTGAATCACTAGCTGCTGCAGTCGAATCCGTCACCGGTTTCATGCCGGTCGACGAGGGCGGGGCCTTGCACGAGGCTGCGCTGGGGGCGGCGGCCGGCACGTGGTTGGAGATAGGCACCTACTGCGGCAAGTCGACGCTGTTGCTCGGGGATGCTGCGCGCATCGTCGGTGCGGCGCTGGTCACGGTCGACCACCACCACGGCTCCGAGGAGAATCAGCCCGGCTGGGAGTGGCACGACACGTCGCTCGTCGACGAACGCTCGGGTCGGCTCGACACATTGCCGCACTTCCGGCCGGTGCTGGATTCACTGGCGGACGTCTGCTCTGCCGTCGTTGCAACTACGGAAGTCGTTGCGCGCTGGTGGAATTCGCCGATCGAGCTGTTGTTCCTCGATGGCAATCACACCGAACAGACCGCGCAACACGACTACCGGGCCTTTGCGCCATACGTGCGTATCGGTGGTCTCCTGCTGGTACACGATGTCTTCCCGGACCCGGCCGACGGAGGTCAGGCACCCTGGCATGTCGTGCAGGCAGCGCTGAGCGACGGTTTCGAGCAGATGGACCGGTGCGGGTCGCTGAGGGTACTGCGGCGGATCAGCTGACAGTTGCCGGGCCACGCGATATTCGACCTGGTGGCCGCGATAACCGCCCGCGCTTCGAGTATTGGGCAGCGACCCGCCGAGTACGGCGAGGCCGCCACGATGACGAACGCCTCCGATGATGACGAAAGCCCAATGACACCGTTGTCATTGGGCTTTCGAGTGGTGGGGATCGGGTCGGGTCAGGTGAGCTCGTCGGTCGGATCGGTCGGACCGGCGAGCGGGAAGACCGGCAGCACCGGCTTGCCGAAGGTGGACGCGAGCACACCCGCGAACGAGGTGTACCACGCAACGATCGCCGTCGCGAGACCGAACCAGCCGCCGGTCTTGGACAGGCCGGTCGAGCCGTTCATGGCGCCGAAGGCCAACAGGAAGAACGTGATCGTCAGCAACGCGAAGACCGCCAGAAGTGCCCCGTTGATGCGCAATGTGGCGACCGTCATGTAAAGCGTGAAGATGCCGAAGCCGAGCAGGAACAACCCGACTCCTTTGCCGCTCGGTGCCGGGCTGGTGTGACCGGTGAGATACCAGAACGCGACCCAGAAGGCGCCGTACGAGCAGAACGCCGTGGCTCCGAAGGTGTTGCCCTTGGCGAATTCGAAAAGACCGGCGACGAATTGGGCGATTCCGCCGTAGGCCAGCGCAAGGCCAAACACGGCACTCTCGGCGGCTCCGGACACGATGTTGGCGTTGACGCAGCTGAGCACGAAGGTGGTCAGCGCGAAGGCGGCGAGGCCGAGCGGCCCCGGATCTGCGATGTGGGCGCCTGGGATGCGGCGCACGGCGGGCGAGGACATGAGTGAACCTCCTACGACAGTTGTAGTGTGGCTCAGGTCACATTACTCCCGCCTGGGCCGGGATCATGGGACCTTTCGGTTACCTGTCATTCGGGCGCGCCGACGCAGCGCGGATCGAACCGTGCTGACCAGGTCAGGACTGCGATTGCCCGGCGTCTGGTTGCTCGGCGAGCTTGGCGCGGATCTCGTCCATCGGCAGGTCACGAATCTGCTGGATCAGGTCGTTCAGCTGATGCGCCGGCATCGCCCCCGGCTGGGCGAAGACCAGGATGTGCTCGCGGAAGGCCATGAGCGTCGGGATCGAGCTGATGTTGAGGGCTTGGCCGAGCGCGGGCTCGGCGTCGGTGTCGACCTTGGCGAAGACGATGTCGGGGTGCTTCTCCGAGGCCGCTTCGAAGACCGGGGCGAACATCTTGCACGGCCCGCACCAGTCCGCCCAGAAGTCGACGAGCACGATGTCCTCGCTCGTCACCTCGGCGGTGAACGTGTCGGTCGTGAGGGTCTTGGTTGCCACAGGTGCTCCTTGGTCGGTGGCGCCGGGTCGACGGCGCAGCGTCATACATGGCGTTTCATTCCCATCAACGTATGGCGCCTGACAATCCTTCCGCTCGTGACTCGCAGAGTGGCTGCCGTCGATCATCACGCCGTAGCGTCGGGTCCCATGAGTGACGTGCCGGCCCTGGATCCGCTGCTGGAGCAACGCCGTTCGCCATCGGTCTTCGACCCCGAGCACTCGCTGACACGGCCGGAGCTCATGTCGTTGCTCGAGGCAGCGCGTTGGTCGCCGTCGTGGGGCAACACCCAGCCGTGGCGATTCCTCGTGGGCCTCCGGGGCGATGCGACGCATGCGTTGATCGTCGAGACACTGACGCGGGGCAATCTCGCGTGGGCGCCGGCTGCCAGCGCGATCCTGATCGGGCTGCGCCAGGTCGCCGCGTTGCCGGATGATCCGAAGGGCGAGCTGCGGACCTACGACTACACGGCATACGACCTCGGCCAGGCGGTGGCGCATCTGACGGTCCAGGCCGCATCGCTCGGGTTGGACGTGCACCAGTTCGCCGGATTCGACCACGCGGCACTCGCCGCGACCGCGCGCGTACCAGACCACCTGCAGCCGGTGGCCGGCATTGCGATCGGCCGGTGGTGGCCCGAAACGGAGCGCCATGGCGTCGACCCGGCGATCGAAGCCAAGGAGCAACGTCCGCGCCAGCGTCGTCCGGCCGGCGAGCTCGTTCTCTAGGACCGAATGACGAGACGTATATCTCGTATATCAAGACCACAGCAAATGCGTTTGAACATCACACCGGATGCATGTTGCACTGCAGTTATGTCTTCGTACGCCACAACGCGACCGATGCGCCTCAACCGGCGCACGGCCATGTGGCATCTGTGTCGCTACTGAACCCCACCGGTTCCGCCCACACAGACTCCGCCGCTCGTCGGCATCCACCATTCATCGGAGACTTCAATGACTACAACATCGCCGGGGGTTCGGCACTTCACCAAGGACCAGTTGGTCCGGGTGGCAAGGCTTTTCGCCTCGGATCCTGACCTGGCATCGCGCATCGACCGCACGGCCGGCGAACGTCAGCGGTTGATTTTGTCCGACACTCCGCACCTTGAGGTGCTGCTGATGAGTTGGCCGGCTGGTGCAAGCACTGGATGGCACGACCACGGTGACGCCAGCGGCGCGTTCGTCGTCGTCGAGGGAGTCCTCGGCGAGGAGATATGGCGCGGCGGATCGATCACCGAACACGATCTGTGTGCGGGCGACGAGCGCTCATTCGGATCGGGCCACCTGCACACGATGACCAACCTTGGCGATGACATGGCTGTCAGTGTGCATGCCTACTCGCCGGGCCTGACCGAGATGACGCCCTACGAGTGGGTCGACAACAAGCCGGTGCCGGTCGCGGTCGACTGACCACGCGCACGATCGCGCCGCGCCTGACATCATCCTCGGCATGGCGCCGCACCAGACACCTGCCGAAGCCGCCAGCCGCAGCGGGCTGGCACACGCCGTCGTTCGGATGACCGGACGCGATCCCAAGGAAGAGGGGCGCGTTTCGACACCCCTGGAGTTGTTGTTCGACCTCACCTTCGTCGTCGCGGTCGGCACCGCAGCCGACAAATTCGCCGAGTTGCTGTCCGAGGGCCACGTCGGTGGAGCACTGCTCGGCTTCGGCCTGGCGATGTTCGCGATCAGTGTCGCCTGGATCAACTTCACCTGGTTCGCCTCCGCCTTCGACACCGACGACTGGGTCTACCGGATCTTCACCATGGGCCAGATGATCGGCGTGGTCGTCTTCGCTCTGGGACTGCCGTCGATGTTTCACTCGATCGAGCAGGGCGGTCACCTGGACATGCGCGCGATCGTCCTGGGCTATGTGGTGATGCGGGTTGCCATGAGCGGGCAGTGGTGGCGCGCGGCACGACAGTCCCCGGCATACAGAACGGTCTGTATGGCGAATATCCGATGGGTGCTGTTGTTGCAGATCGGCTGGGTCGTGTTGGCACTGCTGCACATTGGGCTGGTCACCGCGTTCATCGGCGCGGTTGTGCTCGGCGCGCTCGAACTACTGCTGCCGGTGTTCGCTCAGGGGCATGCCGACGGCACTCCGTGGCATCCGCACCACATTGCCGAGCGTTACGGATTGTTCGCGATCATCACGCTGGGCGAGGGAGTCGTCGGCACGATTGCGTCGTCGCAGGGGCTGCTCGGCGGTGACAACGGCACACACTGGACGTGGAATGCGGTCGCCGTGGTGGTGTGCGGCGTGGGGCTGACCTTCGGGATGTGGTGGGTGTATTTCGCGACGCCGTTCGGGGAGTTGCTGGAGTTGCGCCCGCGACGTGGGTATCTGTTCGGTTACGGCCACATCCTGGTGTTCGTCGCCATCGCTGCGACCGGCGCCGGACTGCATGTGGCCGGGCTCTATCTGGAACACGAATCCGCGCTGCACCGGGTGGCCGTCGTGCTGTCCATCGCCATACCGGTGGGCGGGTTTTTGCTCCTCGTCTATGGATTGCACACGCTGTTGTTCTCGTACGCCGACAAGGTGCACGTCCTGCTGATCGCGCTGACGGGCGCGGTGCTCGCGCTGGCGGTGGTGCTGGCGGCGGCGGGCGTGCCGACGGCCGTGTGTCTGCTGGTGATCACGGTTGCGCCATTCGTGTCGGTGGTCGGGGCCGAGACCGTCGGGCACAACCATCAGAAGGTGATGTTCGCCGCACTGGAGGGGAATGACTAGCTGCATCGAGCTGATGGGCAGGACGGGCCATTCGGTGTGAGTGCTGGAGTGGTTCGCGCTGTATCAGGACATCGGTGACATTCGGTGCGTCCGGGTGTGCGGTGCGAACCGGTCGAGTCGGGTCAGTCGTCTGCCCTCGGACTTCCGTCGGCAGGGTCAGGTCGCGCCTTGCGGCGTTTGAAATCGATATGCGGGAGGCTAGGAATCGCTCCTGTCCCCGCTGACTCTGACCGGCCACTGATGTTCTGAGACCGGGCGCTGCCCAGCGACCGGGGGTCGCCGGGCCGCCCAGCGATCGGGGTCGAGTGTCACCGATGTCTTCCGGGATCGGAGTGCACCTGATCGATCCACTGTTATTGGCCGTCGATCGGCCCGGGTCGAAGGTGTGACCACCAGATGCAGTCTCGTATCGGCGGGCCGATCGCTCAGGCGCGTGGCGTTCGGTACTAACAGGGCGTTGTACTGTCACGTATGACCTGATGCTGAGCGGCGATTTCAATTGGTCGCCGACATATCGAGTGACCTAATGGTGTCTGCGACCGGGTGTCGAGTGCCCTCCATGCCTTGAAAGATGAACTTCGGGGGCGGAACCCTTGATCATTTTCTCGAACGTATGTACGATGAGGTATGTCGATCACACCACTGCTGGCCGAGTCGGTGGTGGAGTCTGCCTCCAGTGCGGAGTTGTTGGAAGCGGCGGGTGTGTTGATGGTGCGGGCGTTCGAGGTGATCTGCGGTGATGCTCCCGGGTTGACCCGGGACGAACTCTTGGCGCAGGTCGAGGCCGTGCAGCGGGTGGCGAATTCGGTGGATGGTGCCCGGGTGGTGCGGATGGCGCAGGTCGCTTCGATTGAAGACGTCACCGACCTGTCCGGTGAGACCGAGGGTCCGCCGGTGACGTCGTGGGTGCGGCACCAGTTGGGGTGGACCAACGAGTGGGTCTCTTCCGAGATCGGGGCCCTGCTGGCGTGGGGTCCACGCCAAGCCGATACCCGCCTGGACCAAGCCTTGGACGCGGTCACGCTGACACCGAGACTGTTGCGGGAAGTCGGGGCTGGCCGGTTAGCGGCGGAGAAGATGCACAAGGTCACCGCCGGGTTGGGGTCCGCACCCACGGACGTGGCGGCAGCAGTCGAATCAGCACTCTTAGACCAGGGCATTGGTGGGTTGACCACCACGCAGATTGCCAGGCGGGTCCCGAGGATCCTGGCCGACCTCGACCCGACCGCAGCAGAAACCTCCGGTACGAAGACGAGGGAGCGTGAGGTTGGAGTGTCCTGTCGCGCTAGTCATGTGCCGGGGTTGAGTGAGATCAAGGTCGTGCTGGACTCAGCCCAAGCAGCGCGGATCATGTCCGCAGTCGAGCAACTGGCCCGGCAACTACACCACGACGCGGTCGAGGTGATCAGTTTGCCGCAATGCCGGGTCGATGCGTTGGTGGATCTGGTGTTGCAGAACGTCCACATCGACACCCACCTCACTTTCCAGGTCCCCGTCATGACCGGGGTATTCCCGGCCGACACCACCTCCGCGGCCTCTGTCGGCGACACCACCGCAACCACCACCGGAACTGGTGCGGCGACCGCTTTTGATGCTGCCGCGGCATGCGCCACTGCCACAGGGTCGGCATCCGCCGCAGCCGGTGTCGCTGGCACTGTCACCGGTGGTGCTGTGGTCGGTGGTGCTGTGGTCGGTGATGGTTCGGATACTGCCCGGGCACGGGTCGCGGCATTGTGTGACCGGTTGTTCCCCGACCCGCACACCATGGGCTGGACCCAGGTTCACCGCTGCGAGAACGACCCGCCACCACCCGACGACCAGGACGGGTGGACCCATGGAATGTCGCCGGAACCACCGGACGACGTCTTCGATGATGATCCTGACCATGAAATCGACTGGGACACCGCCCTGGCACACCTGGTCGAGTCGTTACCTGACCCGCCACTGGAAGGCGTCTTCACCGCCGACCCGCACTTCGGTGACTACCCCGACATTGGTGCCCCGACCGACCTGGTCACTGTGCCCAACACGGCCAACCTGGTCGCACCATCACGGCACGTCATGCCGTCGGCGTCAGCGCCGGCAATAGCGGGGGTGGGTCCGGTCATCGTGCCGGGCGTCGGCACGATCCTGCCCTCCCACGTCCACGCGTTGACCAGCACGCTGGGAGTGTCCCTGGCACGCACACTCCTGGACGCGACCACCGGTGTCCTGGTCCAAGCAACCTCCACCAAATACCGCCCCACCGCCGGCATCGCCCGATTCGTCAAAGACCGGGACCAGCACTGCCGGTTCCCCGGCTGCACCCAACCCGCCACCTACTGCGACGCCGACCACGTCACCCCCTGGCCGGGTGGTGCGACCACACCGGCGAACCTGCAGTGCCTGTGCCGGCACCACCACCGGGTCAAGCACCAAACCCGGTGGCAGGTCACCATGACCACCAAGGGTGTGTGCACCTGGACCAGTCCTGGCGGACGCGAATACCTCACCCGACCCGCCGACTGAACCACAGCTGATGCGTGCAGCCGGCCGGCTCGTCTGTATACCTGACCTTATGGGACTGGTCACCAACTCCGCGCGAGACGACCAGCCGGCTGAACCGCGAACGAAGCCGATCTCCGAAAGCGTCCGCGTTCACCTCTCGACGGTGGCTAGGGAGATAAAGATGGCAAGAGTCGATGGCGGCTCATCGGATGGTGATCTGCCGCGAGCGCAGTAACTACTTCCGTCGACGTCCGCGCACCAGATAGGCGAGAGGCACGAGGCCGGCCGAGTTGAGCACGATGATCGCGCCCGCCCATACCGGCTTGCTGCCACGCACCTGAGATGCGGGACGTCGCGCAAGGTCGACGAGCGCAACAACCTTGACGGCGCCTTCGACTGCTGCCGTTACCTTGATGGCCCGTCGCGTTGCCGGACTGAGCTGCGACCAGCCTCGATGTGTCGTCATGGGAAGCAAGTGTCCTCCCGTGGGAGCCATGCGGATGCCGGCGACGCATGATCAGGCGAGGCCGACTGCGGCATACGCTGGCTGCATGCCTTCGAATATCAGCGTCGACATCGCCGACGGCATTGCCGATGTGCGACTGGACCGTCCGGACAAGCTCAACGGTCTGACCATGCAGATGCTGACCGGGCTTGCCGGTGCTGCCCACCGGCTGCGGTCGGATCGCTCGCTGCGCGCGGTCATCCTGTCGGGCACGGGCGACTCGTTCTGTGCCGGTCTCGATTTCAAGGCGGTCAGCGAGAATCCCCGCCAGATTCCGATGGGCATGATTCCGCGTCCGACGCGCGGCACGAACGCCTTTCAAGAAGCATGCTGGGCGTGGCGCCGGGTGCCGGTGCCGGTGATCGCTGCGATCCACGGCCACTGTTATGGAGGCGGCGTGCAGATCGCCCTCGGCGCCGATCTGCGTGTGACGGCTCCTGACGCGAAATGGTCTGTGCTCGAAGGAAAGTGGGGGCTGATCCCCGACATGACCGGAGTTCGGGCGCTGGCCGAACTCGTTGGCATAGAGACCGCGAAACGACTCACGATGACCGCCGAAGTCATTTCCGGCGAAGAAGCCGCACGCCTCGGCCTGGTCGGGCAGGTCAGCGAGCGTCCGTATGACGATGCCCGTGCTCTCGCCGAGACGCTCACCCAGCGTTCACCCGACGCGCTTGCTGCAGCAAAGCGGCTGTTCGACACCACCTGGAATGCATCGCCGCGACACACCTTCGCCCGCGAGCGCTGGGAGCAGATCCGCCTGCTACGCGGTGCCAACTCCAAGATCGCGCGGTCGGCCGGGCTCAAACGTGAAGCGCCCGTTTTCCGTCAGCGCTCGACGCGGTGACCGGCACGATCACGCGGGCTTCTGCCAAGTGATTGAGTACCGCCACAGTGGAAGCAGTCGCCACCGCACCGACCACACGCGGAACCTGGCGACCAAGCTCGGCAGCCAGCAGGCCGTCGCCGGTGCCGACATCCAGGGCGGATCTGGTTGTGGGACGGACGTTCTTGAGGACGACGCCGTGGTAGTGGATGTTGTGATTCCAGCGGGCCCGGGTCGTCACACGCCGTCCTCGCCACGGCCCTCGTCAACTGTGCTTGTTCGAGGTCACCTGGCCATGGTCGGTGGTGATCTGGTCCCAGTAGAACCGGCCGATGTCGTTGGTGCCGACATACGAGGTCGTCGAGTGGCCGTCGGATTCGCTGGTCACGCCGTTCGCGCGGGCGAGGACCCCGTACGACGACACGTTCCAGTCCCACGCGCGCAGCGTCGGCCACCGCTGACCTGTGGACGACGTTGCGCTCGCAACGATCTGGCTCATGTCCACCGTGCCGCTGAGCGAGAAGTTGTTGTCATCGACGTAACTCGCGGCGGAGAAGTCAACCGAAATCGGGTACGACTCCTTCAGCGTCGAACTGCTGATGATCCGCCGTCCGATCCGCGACACCGACTGCGAACTCATGTCATCGGTCTGCTTGATGCTCTGCACCAGGCCGGCGTCACCGATCGTGCCGGAGTTGTCGTAGTTACGGTTCGTCGTCACCGTCGTCACGACGCGGCCCGCGGAGGTGTTGACATACCCGGTGAGAGTGTCCGCGCGAGAAGCGGTTTCGTCATACGTGACAGAACCGTTGGTGAGCGGCCCGGCGGTCGTCTTCGTTGTCGGCGCCGCAGGCACCGAGCTGCTGATCAGTCCGCCAGAGGTCTGCTTGAGGTGATGGTCGGTGTAGAGAAAGAGCACCGCCGTCACATTCCAGACGTCGCCGATCGGGTTGATCGTGACCGAGATCGTGTGCGACTTGCCGTCCACGAGTTGTCCGGCAAAGGGCGTCAGATCGAGCGACTCCGGCCGCAGGTCGAGCGTGTCGATCGCGAGCACCGGCCGCCACAGCGTCGGCACGATGCCGCCGGAGTAGATGTGCGGGAATGTCCCGACCGCGCCCGCTCGCGTCCCGTCGACGGACACCAGCGCTTCGCGGTAGGCACCCGCTGCGCACAGCCCGTCGCCGGGGAAGTCGGCCGCCACCTGGTTGGGCACCGCGGTGAACCACTGCTCGTCACAGCCGTTGCCTTTGAGCGTCGTCTCGAGTCGCGCGCCGGTGATGTTGCGAGGTAGATCGGTCAACGTCGCTGTGGCCGTTGAGTTTCCGGGGCTGAGGTCCGAGATCGGCACCCCGATGACCTTGTCCGGCTCGGTGGGGGCGGGATTCGCCCGGTCGGCCATGTAATACGTGATCGACACCGTCTGGTCGTAGTTGCCGGTGTAGACATTCGTCACATAGTTGCCGATGCCGCCGGAGAACTGCTGCGGCGTCTTGAGCAGGGAGGTGAACTCGGTGATGTCCTTGGCGAAGCTGAACGTCGTCGGTGTGGCGCCCGCCGGCTCCTGGGTGGTGCCGAACCACACTGTCGCGCCACCGATTTCGAGGCTGCCGGATCGGTCGTACTGCCGACCGCTGACGCTGGTGGTCGAGTTCAGCACGACCTTGGCCCACGGCCCCTGACACGCCTTCGGCGGGGTGAGCGTGCCGGAATAGTTTTGCGGCGCACCGGTCGGGCTGTTGGACATGAAGTGATCCGCCAGCGTGACGGTGCAGTGGCGTGTGTTCGGCAGGGTCACGGCGGGTTCGGCAGTCGCGACGGTGTTCGAACCCGACTCGATGTATGACGGATTTGCCGCTTGAGCGGCAGCGGCCGCGCGGTGCGGCGACGGGCCGTTCGCCGCGGCACTGGCCAGCGGCGCGGTCGCCCACGTCATACCGATGGCAACCGTTGCGGTGACACAGGTTGCGGCGAAGCGGGACGAACGCATGGTGACTCCCAACGAGGCAGGCGGGCGCCGCAACGAGGGCGGCGGGTTCCGTCGACGACGCTACTCGTCTGCAGGGCGGCCGAGGTGTCTGCGGAACCTGGCAATTGGCCGAATCTCCACGGCCGGATGTTCAGTGCCGGATGACGCGCGCGGCCCGCTGCCCTGCGACAGCGACGACCAGCGTCACGGCGGCGACCGCCGCAAGCCCCAGCAGCACCACCTGCTCCGGCCAATGCCCTACGAGCACCGAGACGACCGTCGGAACGAAGAACCCCAGATAGCTCAGGGAGTAGAACACCCCATTGGTCAGCGCCAAGTCGCCCGGGGGCGCGGCATGCTCGATCCGGGTCAGACCGCCAACCAGGTTGAGCCCGTAGCCGCAGCCCAACACCACGACCGTCACGACGGTCAGCGCGATCGATCGATGGCCGACGATGACCACGACCAGCAGTACCCCCACGGTGGCAGCGACCATACCGAGCGCGGTCGCCGTGCCGGGATGGCGAGCCTCGATGGACCGCGCTGGTTGCTGCACGAGCACGCCGACGCCCAAGGTTGCGCCTGCCATCATCCCGGTGAAAGCGATCGCAAAAGACCCGGCGGACGCGCTCATGAGAGTGGGCAGGATCACGAAACTCACGCTGGCACAGGTGAATACCCACGGAGCCATCGGTGCGACGCGCAGCCAGAAGTGCCACGTCAGTGCTGTATGACGAGGCCCCTCGGCGGCCTGCCGGTTCGCGTCGGGCGTTGACTCAGAAGCCGCAGCAGCGCTCGGGACGCCCCGCTGCTGTGGCGACTCCGGCGCATTCCACAGCAGTGCGCCGATGGTGGTGATGAGCACGATGTGGACGGCATACGGCAGGACAGCGGGAGCCGGCAGCCACTCCGCCAGGCAGCCGCTCGCCAACGGACCACCGCAGAAGCCGGCCGAGAGCGCAGTTGCGGCACGTCGTGCACCGGTGCCCGCAGGGCGTCCCGTCGACAGTTCCTTGACCCAGGTGGTCGCCGGAGCCATCGCCATACCCATCGTCACGCCGTAGAGGATCCGGCCGACGAACAGCAACGCGGTCTGTTGCTCGCCGAACGCCAGCACCAGCGAAGAGATGGCGCCGAGCACGAGCGCCGGCCGCAGGATCGCGCGATGACCGACGCGCGTCGCCAGCCGCCCACCGATCAGCAGCGCCGGGATGAGGCCGATGACGTATGCCGCGAAGATCGCCGTCAGGCGCGTCTCCGACAGATGGTCGTGCGATCGGTAGACCAGCAGCAGCGGCGCGAACTGGTTGGCGCCCCAGCCGATCACCGAGAGTGCAGACGCGACTCTCAGCCATGGTGGGATGCGCACCGCCCGAGCATTTCAGACCGACCGTCGGGCCTGCCACGGCGAGGATCGAAAACTGCTCGATCGGGCAGGTCCGGCTGCCGCAGTCGGCGAGTGTGGCAATGACAGACTGGCGTGATGGAGTTCCTCTCGGCGTACGACCAGGGTTTCGCCCGGATCGCGGCCTGCACCGTGCCGACCGCGATCGCGGATCCCACAGCCAACGCGGCCGTCCTCATCGAACAGATTCGCGCATGCCACGCCGATTCCGTTGCGGTTGCGGTCTTTCCGGAGATGGCGCTCACTGGTTACGCCATCGACGACCTGGTCATGCAGGACGTGATCCTCGACGCCACCGAGACAGCGCTCGGCGAAATCGCCGCTGCCACAACGGATCTGCTGCCCATGGTGTTGGTCGGTGCGCCCCTGCGCAACGGGCTGCGTGTGTTCAACTGCGCTGTCGTCATACATCGCGGAGAGATCATCGGGGTTGCGCCCAAGTCGTACCTGCCCAACTACCGCGAGTTCTATGACAAGCGCTACTTCGCACCCGGCGACGACCAGGTGGGCGGCTCGATCACCCTGGACGGCAAGCGGATTCCGTTCGGGCCCGACCTGATCTTTCGCGCCACCGACGTGCCGGGCCTGGCTGTTCACGCCGAGGTGTGCGAGGACATGTGGGTGCCGATCCCGCCGTCGTCACTGGCCGCGCTCGCCGGCGCCACCGTGCAGGCCAACCTCTCCGGCAGCCCGATCACCGTCGGCCGGGCCGCCGACCGCCAGACGCTGGTGCAGGGCCAGAGCGCCCGCTGCCTGTCGGCATACGTCTACGCCGCATCGGGCCAGGGGGAGTCCACCACCGACCTCTCCTGGGACGGCATGACGATGATCTACGAGTGCGGCGGACTGCTCGGCCGCACGGAGCGATTCCCCGATGCGGCGCGCCGCACCGTCGTCGACGTCGACCTCGACCGGCTGCGCCAGGAGCGGCAGCGCGACGGCTCGATCGCCGACAACGCGCGCACGTATGTCGATCGCATCGCGTTCCGCACCATCGATGTGACCCTGCAGCCACCCCGCACCGACATCGGCCTGCGCCGCAAGCTGCAGCGCTTCCCGTTCGTGCCTGATCACCCGGAACGCTTGGCGCAGGACTGCTATGAGGCCTACAACATCCAGGTCACAGGTCTCGTGCAACGGCTGCGCGCCATCGGCCAGCCCAAGGTCGTCATCGGCATCTCCGGCGGTCTCGACTCCACGCATGCGCTGCTGATCGCGGCTCAGGCCATGGACCGGCTGGGCCGGCCGCGCACCGACATCCTGGCCTACACGATGCCCGGCTTTGCGACCGGAAATGCCAGCAAGGACAACGCGATTGCGCTGATGCGCGAGATGGGCGTCACCGCCGAAGAGCTCGACATCCGGCCCACCGCGACCCAGATGCTCAAGGACATGGGCCACCCTGCGGGCTTCGGCGAGCCGGTCTACGACATCACCTTCGAGAACGTCCAGGCCGGGCTGCGCTACGACTACCTGTTCCGTCTCGCCAACCAGCGCGGCGGCATCGTGCTGGGCACGGGTGACCTTTCGGAGCTCGCCCTCGGTTGGTGCACGTATGGCGTAGGCGATCAGATGTCGCACTACAACGTCAACGCCGGCATCCCGAAGACGTTGATACAACACCTGATTCGGTGGGTCATCGACTCAGGGCTGTTCGAGGCGGAGGCCACCGGCATACTGCAGTCGATCGTCGATGCCGAGATCAGTCCCGAGCTGATCCCCACGACCCAGGGGGAGGCGCCCCAGTCGACGGAGGCGAGCATCGGGCCGTACGCGTTGCAGGATTTCACCCTCTTCCACGTGTTGCGGCACGGCATGCGCCCCAGCCGGATCGCGTTCCTGGCGATGCATGCGTGGGGCGATGTCGACCACGGCGACTGGCCGGCGGGTTACCCAGAGGGCAAGCGGCGGGCCTACGACCTGTCCGAGATCGCCCGGTGGTTGGAGGTCTTCCTGCGGCGCTTCTTCGCCTTCAGCCAGTTCAAGCGGTCCGCGTTGCCGAACGGTCCGAAGGTGGTGTCCGGCGGGGCGCTGTCGCCCCGCGGTGACTGGCGGGCGCCGAGCGACGGCAATGCCGAGGCGTGGATCGCCGAGCTCAAGGCATCCCAAAAACCTACTGATCAGTAGTAATGTGTCTCGGGTCACGCCGGCGGCCCACCCCCAGGTGCCCCGGTCTCGCTTGATTCCGCCTGACCCGTGAGGGAGACGCCATGTCCGTCGCCACCGAGTTCCGCACGTCCATCGATGACCACGACTTCATAGCCAGGCTGCTCAGCTCGAGCGAGCAGCTGTCGTATGACCCCGATCGCGAGATCGACTGGCAGGCTCCTCTCGATCCGGAGAAGTACGGCCTGAACCCGGAGTGGAGCACGCTGTTCGGCACGCCGCTGTGGGACAAGATGTCGCAGCAGCAGCGCATCGACCTGACCCGTCACGAGGTGGGCTCGATCATGCAGATCGGCATCTGGTTCGAGATGATCCTGCAGCAGATGATGCTGCGCGATCAGTACCTCAAGGACCCGTCCGGCGACGAGTTCCGGTTCTCCCTGACCGAGATCGCCGATGAGTGTCGTCACTCGCTGATGTTCGCCAAGACCTGCGAGAAACTCGGCGTCCCGCATTACGTCCCGGATTCGGTGTCCAAGGAGTTGGCACGCGGTTTCAAGGCGACGGCATTCGGCGAGAACGCGTATGGCGCGATCCTGGTCGCCGAGGAGATCCTCGACGTGATGCAGCGCGACTGGATGCGCGGCGAGAACGTCCTGGACGAAGTCCGCACCAGCAGCAAGATCCATGTCGTCGAGGAAGCCAGGCACATGGGCTTCGCCCGCCACGAGATCCGCGAACGGATGCTGGGCACCCGTGCACCGCGGCGGATGCTCGCCGCCAATGCCATCGCCATCGTGGCGTATGTCATCGTCCGCAATCTGGTCAGCCGCGACGTCTATGAGAATGTCGGCCTCGACCGGGCGGAGGCGCTGCACGCGGTCAAGCACAACACCCACCACCAGAACCTC
Source organism: Rudaeicoccus suwonensis (assembly GCF_007829035.1). Lineage (NCBI taxonomy): Bacteria > Bacillati > Actinomycetota > Actinomycetes > Micrococcales > Dermacoccaceae > Rudaeicoccus > Rudaeicoccus suwonensis. The sequence goes on along the minus strand of NZ_VIVQ01000002.1, from coordinate 268,991 downwards.
ATGCGGTTGTCCTGCGTGCACCTGATGGACTTCCTCAACGAGTGCCGCCTGATCACCACGACCAGCACGCCGTGGTACCGATCCGTGCACATGCTCTGAGGCGGCGTCTATGGCCTTCGTCATCACGCAGTCCTGCTGCGCCGACGCATCATGCGTGTCCGTCTGTCCTGTCAACTGCATCCACCCCACCCCGGACGAGCCCGACTTCGGCACGACCGACACGCTGTATGTCGATCCGTCCACCTGCATCGACTGTGGTGCGTGCGCGGACGCCTGCCCGGTCAAGGCGATCCAGCCGGCTGACGCGCTGTCGGGTGCACAGCACCAGTTCATCGACATCAATGCGCAGTTCTACGAAACGCCTCGCGACGAAACCGTCTGGACCGCACCGGCTTTCACGCACTCCACCGACACTGACGGAGCGCCGCTGCGCATCGCGATCGTGGGGTCGGGGCCGGCTGCGTCATACACGGCGAAGCATCTGCTGACGACCACGACGTGCGAAGTTGCGATGTTCGAGCGGCTGCCCGTGCCGGGCGGTCTGCTGCGGGAGGGGGTCGCGCCCGACCACGGTGCGACCAAGGCGATCGCGGACACCTTCCGGTGGGTCTACCGGCATCACCGCACGTCGTCCTTTTTCAACGTCGAGGTCGGCACCGACGTCTCGCTTGCCGAGTTGCAGCAGCGTTTCCACGCAGTGGTCTACGGAGTCGGCGCGCGCGGGGCGAATCCGGTGGGCTTCCCCGGCGAGGACGACGCCGCTGTGGTCGCTTCCGGCGACGTCGTCGGGTGGTACAACGGCCGCCCGGTCGAGGGTTCGGCGGCCTTCTCGATGCCGTTGAACTCCGAGCGTGTCGTCATCGTCGGCAACGGCAACGTCGCGCTCGACATTGCTCGGATCCTGCTCGCGCCGGTCGACTCGCTGCACGAGACCGACGTGCCGTCGGCGGTGCTCGATCAGTTGCGGCACAGTCGAATTCGCGAAGTCGTGGTGATGGGTCGGCGCGGTCCGCAGTTCGCGGCGTTCACCCGGCCCGAGCTGCTGATGCTTCCCGAGACCGCCGGCTGCGAGGTGGTCGTCGAGGCGCGCCTCGGCATCGCCGACGAGCTCGCCCACCTCAGCGAGGCGCGTCACCAGATCCTCGCCGAGCTGCCGGTGGTGCCGATCGACTGGGCTGCAGCACCTCCCGCCGAGAAGCGCATCGTGCTCGCCTTCCACACCGCCATCGACCAGGTGGTCGACGGCCAGGTCCAGCTGCGACGCACGCAGGATCCGGTGGCAGGCACCGGGGAGGAGCCGCAGAGCTTCTCGGTCGGCTCCGCAACTGTGGTGCTGGCCAACGGTTTTCGGGTCTCGCCACAACCAGACCTGCCGTATGACGAGGCTGCCGCACGCATCCCGCATCGCGATGGCCGGGTGCTCGATGCCGACAGCGGCGAACCCCTGCCAGGTGTGTATGTCGTCGGATGGACCAAGCGTGGAGCGCACGGTGGCATCGGTGCCAACCGGCGCGATGCCGAGGAGACTGTCGACGCGATCCTGGCCGACGGCCGCGCCGGGCTGCTGGCCGAGCCCACGATGAGCCGGCTGGCCTTCCGGCGGATGCTCTCGGGCCGCACGAGCGTGGTCAGCGCTCGCCGTGCGATGGCGGTGCTCGACCGCGAGGAGGCCGCAGGCCGCAAGAGCGGCCGGTCACGGGAGAAGTTCGTCTCGACCGCGGAGTTGCTGGCTGCGAGCAGATTGGTGCACCGGGGGCGCCGCACCGGCTGAACCAACGGCTTGAGGTGTCGCTGTCGTGATGGCTGACCAGTCGAAACCGCCCGTCTTGTCAACAGGTATGCCGCCTGAACTGCCGTGTCCACAGCGACGGTATCGGCCCGGTGACCGTCGGCGGTCGCCATTAGAGTCGGTTCATGCCTGAGCGCTCCGACTACCACCTGCGTGGCGCGGAATGGTTGAGCGGTGTCACCGACGAAATGATCGCCGCGCACGTCGGTGAAGCGTCCTTCGAGCGCGGTTTGGGTTACGCGAACACCGACGACGTGCTGTCGCTGTCCGCAGCCGACCAGGGCCGGGTGCTGCTCGGGACGGTGCAGGGCAACCGGTCGACGCCATACACCCTGCTGATCACGCGGACCTCGGGCCATGCGGGCGCACCACGATGGATGTCGCGGTGCTCATGCCCGATGACCAGCGCCTGCAAGCACGTCGCGGCTGCGCTGCTGGTCGCCCGTGACCTGGTCGGTGGCGAGGTGCAGCCGGTCGCCGCATGGCGCGACTTTGTGCAACAACATCTGCAGGTCGAGCCGGCCGCGGTGGCGGCTCCGGCGGGAGCACGCAGCGGCATACAGCTCGGGCTTCGTTTCGAGGTGACGCGCGAGCTGATGCCGGGTGGTGGGCTGCGGCCGGTCACGCGAGTGCGGCTCCACCCGACCAACCTCACCAAGACCGGTCGGTGGACCAAGACCAAGGCATGGGAGGAGATCCAAGCCGATCATCGTCGCGCGTTCGACAAGCAGCAGGCAGAGGCCGTTTCAGGCCTGCGACAGCTGTGGGCCGCCCAGCGGCAACTGCACCCGTATTACACGATGCCGCCGGTGTACCTCGACCAGTTCCCCGCCGGGCTGTGGGAGCGGTTGCGCGCAGCGATAGCTGTCGGGGTGGAGTTCCTGCCGACGTATGGCACTTCCGGTGACATCGAGGTGTTGGGTGATTCGGTGTCGGTCCTGGTCGACATGACTCGGCAGGATGACGGGAGTCTGCGTGCTCAAGCCGAGATCGGTGGGCTCGACTCGGTGCACGGCGGCGAGCTGCTGATGCTCGGTGACCCCGTTCACGGCGTGGCCATCGCCGGCCGCAACGGTGACGTGACCTTGGCAGAATTCGACCGTCCGCTCGGCTCGATGGCGACTGCGCTGCTGACCCAAGGTCCCCTTGTCGTGCCGGCGGAGGACGCCCAGGAGTTCCTCGACCTCTACTACCCGAAGGTGGCCCGCCAACTACAGTTGATCGGCGACGTCGAACCGAGGTCGCAGGAGCCCGTGCGTCTGCTGCTGACTCTCACCTCGCCAGCTCCGCACACCGTCGACGTCAACGCTCACCTGCTCTATGCCGGTCGGCACGCCAAGCCGGTGACCCCTCAGCACGCCGACCGCAGTCGTGACCCCCGGCAGGAGCACGCCCTCGTCGAGCGCGTCGAGCCCCTGCTGCACCGCCTCGGCCTCACCGACTCCATCGGTGGCCTTGGCCGCTGGCCGGTCGAGCGAGCCCAGTTCGCGGACTGGCGGGCGGTGCGCCTGCTGGAAGCGCTACCGCACCTGCAGGACCACGACGACATCGAGGTGCGGGTCGACGGCGACCTGCCGGCATTCGAGGAGTCGACCGCCGACCCGCAGATCAGCATCGGCGCCACCGACAGTGACGACAACGACTGGCTCGACCTGCACGTCACCGTCACAATCGACGGCGAAGACGTGCCCTTCGAGCCGTTGTTCGCAGCGCTCGCGCGTGGCGACGAGGCGATGCTGCTGGATTCCGGCACGTGGTTCAGCCTCGACATCCCCGAGCTCATGGAGCTGGAGCGACTCATCGCCGAGGCCCGGACGATTTCCGACAAGCAGCGAGAAGGCCTGTCCATCAACAGGTTTCACCTCGGCCTGTGGGAAGAGCTCGAAAACCTCGGTGTCATCGATCAACAGAGCCAACGTTGGGCCGACCAGATCGCCCGGATTCGCGGGCTCGATGCCTTCACCGCTCCGCGGCTGCCGGCGGGGCTGAACGCGGAGCTGCGCTCCTACCAGCGTGACGGCTTCACCTGGCTGGCGGCGTTGTGGGACTGCGCGCTCGGTGGCGTGCTGGCCGACGACATGGGGCTCGGCAAGACCTTGCAGACGCTGGCTCTGCTCGCTCGCGCACGTGAGGAGGGCGAGCTGGTCGACCCGGTGCTGGTCGTCGCGCCCAGCTCCGTTGTCGGGACCTGGGTGCGTGAGGCGGCGCGCTTCGTACCCGAGTTGCGAGTCGTCGCGCTCGACTCCACCGGCAGGCGTCGCGGCACGAGTGTGCAGGAGGCGATCGCGCACGCCGAGGTGGTCGTCACGTCATACGCGGTGTTGCGTCTGGATGCCGACGAATTTGCCGAATGCCGTTGGAACGGCTTGGTGCTCGACGAGGCGCAATGGGTCAAGAACCACCAGTCCAAGACCTTCCAGGCGGCAAAACGCATCGGCGCGCCGTTCACACTCGCGATCACCGGCACCCCGCTGGAGAACTCGCTGATGGACCTGTGGTCGATGCTGGCGCTCGCGGCGCCCGGGCTCTACCCACGTCCGGAGACTTTCAGTCAGCACTACCGCAAGCCGATCGAGCGCGGTGAGTCGCCGGAGCTGCTGGATCAGTTGCGTCGCCGGATCCGCCCCTTGATGCTGCGCCGCACCAAGGAGCAGGTGGCGTCCGACCTGCCGCCCAAACAGGTGCAGGTGCTCGCTGTCGACCTCGGCGCCAAGCACCAGCAGGTCTACGACCGGCACCTGCAACGGGAGCGTCAGCGGATCCTGGGCTTGTTGGACGATCCCGATGCCAACCGGGTCGAGATTCTCGCCTCGCTCACCAAGCTGCGGCAGCTCGCCCTGGACCCGCGCCTCGTCGACGAGACGTATGCCGCCCGCGAGTTGTCGGCAAAACTCGCCGTTCTGGTCGACCAGATCACCGAGTTGGCGACGGAGGGGCACCGCGCGCTGGTGTTCAGCCAGTTCACGTCCTATCTGAAGCTCGCGCAGCAGGCGCTCGGCGACGCGGGACTGACGACGGCATATCTCGACGGCCGGACCCGCAAACGGCAGGCGGTCATCGACTCCTTCAAGGACGGCGACCAGGCGGCCTTCCTGATCTCGCTCAAGGCCGGGGGAGTCGGGCTGACGCTGACCGAAGCCGACTACGTCTTTGTGCTCGACCCGTGGTGGAATCCCGCGACCGAGGCGCAGGCCATCGACCGCGCCCACCGCATCGGGCAGGACAAGCCGGTCATGGTCTACCGGTTGGTCAGCGCAAAAACCATCGAGGAGAAGGTCGTTGCGCTGCAGGAACGCAAGCGTGACCTGTTCGCCAAGGTGGTCGACGGCGGAGGCGACGGAGTCGGTGCGGCGATCACCCCGGAAGACATCCGCGGTCTGCTCGAAGGATAGTTACCGATCAGTAGCCGTAGAGCGACGATCACGTCTAGGGTCGTACACATGAAGTCTCCCTTTGCCAAAGAACCCCGTTCGTATGACGGCGCCCGCGCGCTGGTGACCGGTGGTTGCTCCGGTCTGGGCCAAGCCCTGGTCAAATTGCTGGTGCGTGACGGCGCCCGCGTGCTGGTCGTCGACGTGCATGAGCAAGCCCCGGAAGGATCGCTTCCCGCAGGCGTCGACTACCGCCAGCTGGATGTGCGATCCGACGAAGCGTGGGAGGAGACGCGCAACTGGGTGGAGGCGAACTATGGCGGTCTTGATGTGCTGATCAACAACGCCGGCATCGCCGCCGGTGGCCGCATCGATGTCTCCGACATGGACGAGTGGCACCGCATCATCGAGATCAACCTGCTGGGTGTCGTCCGCGGGTGCCGCACGTTCGTGCCGATGATGAAGGAGGCCGGCAGCGGCCACATCGTCAACACCGCATCCCTGGCGGGGCTGGTGCACGCGCCCTCCATGGCGTCATACAACGCGGTGAAGGCCGGAGTCGTCGCTGTCAGCGAGACCCTGCGCGCCGAACTGTCGCCCTTCCACATCGAGGTGTCGGTGATCTGCCCGGCGTTCTTCCGCACCAACCTGGCTCAGTCGTTCCACGGTAAAGACATGGACGCCGAGCAGAGCGGCACTGCCATGATCAACAACGCACCGCGCTCGGCCGATCAGGTCGCCGCCGTCGCGTATGCCGGGATGCGCGCGCACAAGCACATCATCCTGACCGATCCCGATGGCCGAATTGCCTATGGCGCCAAGCGTTTTGCCCGACCTGTGTATGACGCGGCGATGATCTCGGCGGCCAAGCGACTGGCCGACGGCAAGCCGCCGACTCCGCCGATCCTGGACAAGCTGCAGTCACTGGGGAAGAAACGCAAGTGAGCACGGTCGCCATCGTCGGTGGCCACGGCAAGGTGGCGATGCCGCTGGCGACACTGCTGGTCGCCAGCGGCCATGAGGTGCACTCGCTGTTCCGCAACGAGGACCACGCGCCTGAGGTGGCCGCGACCGGAGCCCGTCCCGTGGTTGCCGATGTCGAGCAGCTCGACGTCCCCGCCCTGGCGGATCTGCTGGCCGGTGTCGATGCAGTCATCTGGGCGGCGGGCGCCGGTGGTGGCAATCCGCACCGCACCTTCGCGGTCGACCGCGACGCAGCGATCCGCAGCATGAACGCAGCTTCAGCGGCCGGCGTCTCGCGCTATCTGATGGTGTCGTATTTCGGCGCCTCACCGGATCATGGTGTGCCGCAAGACAATTCGTTCTATGCGTACGCTGAGGCGAAGGCGGAGGCCGATCAGTATCTGCGCGGCACAGGGCTGGATTGGACGATCGTGGCCCCGAGCCGGCTGACCGACGATGCCGGCACCGGCCGTGTCGAGATCAACGGCGTGGGCGGCGAGTCCGTCGAGAGCGGTGAGGTGCCGCGCGCGGACGTCGCCGCCACGGTCGCCGCACTGTTGCAGGCGCCGCAGGCGATCGGCCGGATGGTCGAGTTCAACACCGGTGCCACGCCGATCGCGGAGGCCGTCGACGATCTCTGAACCTCGCCGGCGCCAGGAGTAGGCGTCAGGTCGTGCTCTTGGCGGTGGGAGCGGATCCACCGGTCGGTTCCGCGCCACCGGTGGGCGCCGTGCCGTTGCCGGGCGCACCACTGGGCATGGTCCCGTTGCCCGGCGCGCCGCTCGGCATACTGCCGCTGCCGGGTCGACCCGAGGTGCCACCACTGTCGGTCGACCCGCTGGTCGAACCGCCTTGGCCGGTCGACCCCTGACCGCCGGTGGTCCCGCTGCCGCCGGTCGACCCCTGGCCAGTGCCGCCTCCGGTGCCATTGCCGGTCCCGCCGCCGAAGCCCTGGCCACCGGAACGTCCGCCCTGACCGAAACCTCCGAAACCACCGAAACCGCCGCGGTCCTGATGGGTGCTCGACCCGGCGGGCACGACTGCGGCCGCGGTAATGGCACCAGCTGAGGAGAGCCCGATCGCCAGCGCTGCGACCACAGCGGTCTTCTTGCCCGACCACCGCGGCTGCGGTGCGGCGGGGGCAGCGACCGGCTGCGGCATACTGCCCGCGCCTGTGTCGTAAACCGGTGGGTTGTATGCCGGTGGGTTGTATGCCGCACCGCTCGAGCCCACCGGGTCGCTGGAGGAATGCAGCGGTGCGGTCGGATCCTGCGCGGGGGTGTTGCGCACCGGGACATTGCGCTCGGCGGGGTCCTGCGCCATCGGGTCATGCTCAGACATGAAGGAGCCTTCGAAGTGAGTGGCCGGTCGTCGCAACCGACGATGACGCCCCTTTCTGTGCATCAGCTTTGCCGTCGATAGCCGGCACCTACCAATGCGCACGGGCGGTCCCGCGTGAGATGTTTGGCCCGTCATACCGGGCGAAATCCGGCTTGGACACACGACATGGCGATGACTTTGTGGGCGCACAGGATTGCCATAGCGCGACCGTTCATCGTTCCGGTCATGAACACAGCAATCGCGCACTCGCCTGCCGCAGAGCACTCCGCCGCCGGGGTGCGCGGCGCCGACACCCTGCTGCGGGAGGGGCACGTCGTCACCCGAGCCGGCACGCCGGGCAGCGGACGGCTGCAGCGCGTATGGCGTGGCCACCCGGAGGATCCCGGTTGGGCCCGGCCGGCGCTGTGGGGGCTGCTCGTCGCGACGGCCGCGTTCTACTTCTACAACCTCACCGCCAGTGGCTGGGCAAACTCGTTCTACTCCGCCGCCGTGCAGGCCGGGTCGAAGAACTGGGAGGCGTTTTTCTACGGCTCCTCGGACGCGGCCAACTCCATCACCGTCGACAAACCGCCGGCCTCGCTGTGGGTGATGGAGCTGTCGGTGCGGGTGCTCGGGCTCAACTCGTTCGCGATCCTGATGCCGCAGGTGCTCATGGGCGTGGCGACCGTGGGAGTGCTCTACGCGACCGTGCGCCGCCAATTCGGAGTCACCGCAGGGTTGCTCGCCGGTGCGGTGCTGGCGCTGACCCCTGTCGCCGTGCTGATGTTCCGCTTCAACAACCCCGACGCGCTGCTGGCGCTGCTGATGACGCTCGGCGCCTGGGCGACCATGCGTGCCGTCGAGAAGGGCTCGATCCGGTGGATCACCCTCGTCGGTGTGCTGCTGGGGCTGGGCTTCCTGACCAAGACGCTGCAGGTCTTCCTGGTGATTCCGTTCTTCGGCATCGCCTACCTCGTGGCGGCGCGCACCACGCTGAAACGCAGGCTGCTCGGTCTGCTCGCCGGTATCGCTGGCATGGTCGTCGCGGGCGGCTGGTGGGTCGCCATCGTGCAACTGGTGCCGGCCGCAGATCGGCCGTACATCGGTGGCAGCCAGGACAACTCGTTCTGGAATCTCACCTTCGGCTACAACGGTTTCGGCCGGCTGAGCGGCAATGAGACCGGCTCGGTCGGCGGAGGTGGCACCGGCAGCGGCAACTGGGGAGCGACCGGCATCACCCGGATGTTCGGCAGCGAGGTCGGCGGACAGATCTCGTGGCTGCTGCCGACAGCGTTGATCCTGCTGGCGATCGGGCTCTTCCTCCGCGGACGGACCCCGCGCACCGACGGACGCCGGGCGGCATACCTGGTGTGGGGTGGTTGGCTGCTGGTGACCGGACTGACGTTCTCCTACATGGCCGGCATTTTTCACCAGTACTACACGGTCGCACTCGCGCCGGCGATCGCCGCGATCGTCGGGATGGGCGCCGCTGAGGCCTGGGAGCACCGCAGCAAGCCGATCGGCTCGATCACGCTGGCCGTTGCGACAGCTGCCGCCGCAACCTGGTCGTTCATCCTGTTGTCGCGTACCGATGCGTATGGCGACTGGCTGCGCGTCTCGATCCTCATCGTCGGTATGGCGGCCGCCTTCCTGCTGCTCGCGTTGAATTGGTTGCACACCAAGGCAATTGGCTTCGTCGTCGCAGGAGCGATCGCGGCCGGGCTGGCTGGTCCGCTGGCCTACAGCATCACGACTGTGCAACAGGGCCACACCGGATCCATCGTGGTCGCCGGGCCCGGCAGCGCGATGGGCGGCGGTGGAGGTGGCGGATTCGGTGGCGGCGCAGGCGGATTCGGCGGCGGCACCGGTACGACTCGCGGTGGCGCCGCGGGTCCCGGAGGCACGGGCACAGGTACCGGTGCTGCTCCTGGTGGTACAGGTGGCTCGAACGGCACCGCCCCCGGCGGCACCGGAGGCACGGGTTCGCAGACACGACCGGGCGGTTCGACAACGCGTGGTGGCACCGGTGCCGCGATGGGCGGCGGCATGGGCGGTCTGCTCGATGCCACTACGCCGAGCACTCAAGTGGTGTCCGCGCTGGAGGCGAACGCGAGCAAGTACACGTGGGTCGCCGCAGCAATCGGCAGCAACAATGCTGCCGGTCTGCAACTGGCCACCCAACTGCCGGTCATGCCGGTCGGTGGGTTCAACGGTTCGGATCCGTCACCGACGCTGGCGCAGTTCAAGACGTATGTCGCCGAAGGCCGGATCCACTACTTCCTCGCCAGCGGCAGTCTCGGAAACCAGAGCGGCGGCTCCAACGCGGCGAGTGAGATCTCCGCGTGGGTCGAAGCCAACTTCAAGAAGGTGACGATCGGCAGTGAGACCTTCTACGACCTGACCCAACCGACCAGCGGCACGTCATCGTCGACGAGCGCGACGAACTGACAGGAGAACTCCCTATGACGACCTATCTGCCGGATGTCGCCGCATCCGAACGCAATTCGTTCAGTATGACGACGACTGTGCTCGACCTGGTGATCCCGGTCTACAACGAAGAGCGGATCCTGGCCGAGAGTGTCGGCACAGTGCACGCCTACCTGACCGAGCACTTCGCCTACCCGTTCCGCATCACGATCGCCGACAACGCATCGACGGACATGACGCTGGCAGTGGCGCTGCGCGTGGCCCGCAGCTACCCCGGGGTGCGCGTGGTGCACCTTGATGCCAAGGGTCGCGGCCGCGCGCTCAAAGCGGTCTGGCGGTCCTCGGATGCGCTGGTGCTGGCCTATCTGGACGTCGACCTGTCGACCGATCTCGATGCCCTGGCACCACTGGTCGCACCACTGATGTCGGGACACTCCGACCTGGCGATCGGCAGTCGGCTGGCGCACGGCGCGCACATCGTCCGCGGCCGCAAACGTGACCTCATCTCACGCACCTACAACCGGATCCTGCGATTGGCTTTGGGAGTCGAATTCACCGACGCACAGTGCGGATTCAAGGCGATACGTGCCGACGTGGCCCGCGATCTGTTGCCGCTGGTCAAGGACGACACCTGGTTCTTCGACACCGAGCTGCTGGTGCTCGCCGAGCGGGCCGATCTGCGCATCCACGAGGTGCCGGTCGACTGGTACGACGACCCGGACAGCAGGGTGGACGTCGTGGCCACCGCCAAAGACGATCTGCGCGGTGTCTGGCGGATGTGCACGACGCGACGGCGTTCGACATACGAGCTGTCGACCTTGCGCGCGACGATGGGCCGCGGCAGGGTGCTGGTCGGTCCGCACGACTGAGAGGCGAAGACACCCGACCGCTGGTTGGCAGGCACGTGGTCGAGATGACGATTACTCACTGGTACGAGGCAGTTTGACGTACGAAATCGACATCGCAGCCAGCAGGTTGGTGTTTGCGTGGCGGCGGTGGAGGGAGTGGTTTCGTAACGAGGCGCCTGTCCTGGCTCGACCTCGGTACGGCTGCCGGTGTCGTGTACTGGCCGCAGCCTCCGGCACAGGTCAGTCGGTCGAGTCGGGGTCGGGCGCCTGCTCGTGCCCTTCGCGTTCGTCGCGATCGGCCCACTCCAGCAGGGTATCGAGCCGAAATGCCTCGTCATCGATCGCTGCGGTGAGATCACCGACACGCGAAAATCGTTCAGGCACAGTGGCGATCGTGCAATCACGCGGCTCGATGTCGTCGAGCTCGCCCCACTCGAAGGGCGTCGACACGGTGCCTTCGGCGTTGCCGCGCACCGAGTATGCCGCAGCGATCGTGTGGTCGCGCGCGTTCTGATTGAAGTCGACGAAGACCGCTGACGGGTCGCGGTCCTTGCGCCACCAGGTGGTGGTCACGTCGTCCGGTGAGCGGCGCTCGACCTCGCGGCCGAAGGCCAGCGCGGCGCGGCGCACGTCGGCGAAAGCCCACTCGGGCTCGATGCGCACGTAGATGTGCAGCCCTGATCCACCGGACGTCTTCGGAAACCCCGTCATACCAAGCTCATCCAGCACTTCGTGCGCGATCCGGGCGGTATGCCGCACCCGGTCGAAACCGGCTTCTGGCATCGGATCGAGGTCGATGCGCCACTCGTCGGGTCGTTCGACGTCGAAGCGGCGTGAGTTCCACGGGTGGAACTCCACGCTCGACATCTGCACCGCCCAGATCACGCTGCCGATCTCTGTGACGCAGAGCTCGTCAGCAGTGCGATTCCACCGAGGAAAGCGAATCTGCACTGTTTCCAGCCATTCCGGAGCACCACGAGGGATCCGCTTCTGGTGGACCTTCTCGCCGTCGACGCCGGTGGGGTAGCGGTGCAGCATGCACGGCCGGTCGAGCAGTGCTCGCACGATGCCGTCGCCAACGCTCAGGTAGTAGTTCGCCAAGTCGAGCTTCGTCTCACCCCGTGCGGGGAAGTAGATGCGATCGGGGTTGGAGATGCGCACCCTGCGGTCGCCGGCGCTGAGCTCGACTGCCGGTGTTGACGTCGCGGGCGCCACGTCAATCGGACCCCTCGGGGGCAGCCGCGCGCGTCATACTGCCGGGCGTTTCGTGTCGAGCTGAGCAGCGGCCTGCAGGGCTTTGTTGATGGTGCGAATGACGGGTCGGCGGCTGGATGACTGCCGGCACACCGAGAAGATCCGTCGCACCGGCTTGTCGACGCGCAGCGCCAGAGCGACCACTTGGTCGGACAGGTTGGGCCGCGCCATCCGCGGCATCAGCGCGATGCCCTGGCCGGCCGCCACGATCGCCATCTGCGAGGGGTATTCGTCGATGCGGTGCGCCACGTGCATTGCTGCTCCGCGGCTCTGGAATTGGTCGACCAGCCACCTGCCGCACGTGGTGTCTGTGTGTACATCGGTGATCCAGGAGTCGCCGAGAACGTCGTCGATGGTGACCGTCTTGCGTCCGGCGAGACGGTGGTCGGCCGGCACGACCAGGTCCACGGGATCCATGAGCAGCGGTGTCGTCGTCAGGTGTTCGGCCAACTGTGCCGGGATCTCGGTCCAGTCATGGGTGACGACCAGATCGACGTGGCCGCTCTCGACCAACTCGATGGAGCGTAGCCAGCCTTCGGTGATCTCGATGTGGATGCCGGGAGCATTGCGGGCCAGGATGCGCAATGCCGGCGCCACCAGACCGCGGATCGCGGTGGGGAAGCACATCAGCCGCACCGTGCCGGTCATACCCGAACGAAGCTCCTCCAACTGCGCGCTGGCTTCCTCGGTCGTGGTGAGGATGACATCGGTGGCGTCGGCGAGAACGATCGCCGCGTCGGTGAGCAGCACACCGCGACCGGCACGTTCCAACAGCGTTGAACCCACTTCGCGTTCGAGCTTGTTGATCTGTTGGCTGATGGCCGAAGGGGTGAAGCCGAGTGCTTCCGCCGCCGCAGCGACGGACCCATGCTGTCGGACGGCGTGGAGTGCGCGGAGCCGCTGAAGGTCGTACATGAAGCAAGGCTAACTATTAAGGGGGCGAAATCGCCACAAACGCTAAGTATTTATTTGTAGAAGCCGTCCGCTGCTGCGTCTCGCTGAGTTGTTCGTGGCCACCCAGCGGCGGGCCACTGCTGATCCGACTGGGTGCCACGGCCGGTCGCGGCGCCAGGGCAGCCCCCTATGCGACTGGTTTCCGGTCGCCCGGATGATGGGGGCGTGACTGCCGCCGAAGACCAAACCGCCCGGGGCATCTCCGACTCCCCGTCGCTGCCGCGTATCACCGTGCTGCTGATGGCTGTCGCCACCGGGCTCGCGGTGGCAAACCTCTACTACTGCCAACCGCTGCTCGAGGTCATCGGCTCAAGCCTGCACATCTCCGCCGGCTCGGTCGGCACGCTGGTCACCCTGACTCAGGTCGGTTACGCGCTGGGGTTGTTGTTCGTGCTCCCGTTGGGTGACCTGCTCGAGCGTCGCGGGCTGATCGTCGGTATGTCGTTCGCCTCCGTCATCGCGCTGGTCGCGACCGCCACCGCCCAGAACGCCAGTTGGCTCTTTGTCGCGTCGGTCGCCGTCGGTGTGCTGTCGGTGCTCGCGCAGGTGCTGGTTCCGCTGGCCGCGAGCCTGGCGGCGCCGGAGGAACGCGGCACCATCGTGGGGACCGTGATGAGCGGGCTGCTGCTCGGCATACTTCTCGCTCGCACCGTCGCCGGCCTGCTCGCCGAGGTCGGCGGCTGGCGCGCGGTGTATGTCGTGGCGGCCGTGCTGATGTTCGTGCTCACGTTCGCGCTGCGTCGCGGGTTGCCGCGGAGCGAGCCGACCGTGTCGGCGTCCTACGGTGCGTTGCTCGCATCCGTCGGCCGGTTGGTGCGCACCGAACCGGTGCTGCGACGCCGAATGCTGTATGGCGCAGTCACTTTCGCGCAGTTCAGCGTGTTGTGGACGGCGCTGACCGGTCTGCTCAGCGGACCGCCGTATCACTACTCGGAGCTGGTGATCGGACTGTTCGGTCTGGTAGGTGCGGCCGGTGCGTTCGCGGCGCAGATTGCCGGGCGCTTGGCCGATCGCGGTCACGCGACGGCGTTGTCGGTGGCCTTTGGCGTGCTGCTGGTCGTGTCGTGGGCCGCGACCGCATTCGGGCGACACGACCTGCTGCCGCTGATCGTCGGCATCGTGCTGCTCGACTTCGGTGTGCAGGGCATGCAGGTCACCAACCAGAGCCAGATCTACACGCTCGCGGGCGACGCGCGTGCGCGGGTGAACTCGGTCTATATGACGGCGTATTTCGTCGGCGGCGCACTCGGATCGTGGGTCGCGACGAGGGTGGCATCGGCATACGGCTGGTCGGGAGTGTGCTGGCTCGGCGGTGGGTTGGCGGTCGTGCTCGTCGTGATCGTGACCGGCGGAGAGTGGTCGCTGAGGAGACAGCTGGCCGCTGTCAACCGGTGACTTGTGTCAGATGGCCGCCATCAGCCCGGAGGGTGGCCGATGCCGAGATCGTGTTTGCCGACGAGTTTGCAGCCAACACTGTGGCGGCACATCCCGTGGCCGGAGTGCATGCACTGGTAGCGATGTCGAACGTCGTCGGAATCCGCCTCAGAGACCCGGGCAGATCCTCGACCTGCTTGTTGCTCGATACGGCATGAACGAAGTCGCCGAGACACTCCGGCCGCACCTAGCCGTATTGAAGAGTCCTCAATAGCAGTTACATCACTGTGATCTGCCCGAAGTCGGGCAGATTCTTGTGTTTGGTTCGAGCTGCGACGCATCATTGTCGTCGTGCCCGATGAAGCGCTCGTCTCCCGCGTCGCCCAGTCGACCGGCCTCACGTATGGCGAAGCTGCCCGTGTCGTCGACGACGTGCTGGCCTGGCACCGCGAATCGGTCGAGGAATTCGTCCGTCGTCGGCACGCCCACCACCAGACCTACGGCAAGCGCAACGAGCAGATCTTCGAACTGATCGCGGCGGAGTTGCGCGAGCGCCCGTTCGCGGCGCCGGAACTGTCCCCGCGGCAACTGCGCCGCATGGTCTACGGCTGAACCACGAGAGAGCGGAAGCAAACATGTGCGGAATCGTCGGGTATGTCGGGGGCGCCAATGCGGTGCCGGTCCTGCTCGAAGGGCTGACCCGATTGGAGTACCGCGGCTACGACTCGGCCGGCGTCGGTGTGCTGACCGCCAATGGTCCCAAGGTCTTTCGCGCAGTCGGGCGCGTGCGTGACCTCGAACAGGTGCTGCCGAAGCGACTCACCGGCAAGGCCGGCATCGGCCACACCCGGTGGGCGACACACGGTCCGGCGACCGAGGCGAACGCCCACCCGCACGCCAGTGCCGACGGCCGAACTCTGGTGGTGCACAACGGGATCATCGACAATTCGGCCACGCTGCGCGCGCGGTTGGCGGCTGACGGCGTCACGCTGACCTCCGACACCGACACCGAAGTGCTCGCGCACCTGGTCGGCGCATCGACAGCGGCGACGTTGGAGGAGCGTGTCATCGAGGCCCTCGCCCAGATCACCGGCACCTACGCGATCGCCGTCGTCGACGCCGACTTTCCCGGCACGATCGTGGTCGCTCGGCAGGGATCGCCGCTGATCCTGGGCGTGGGAGAGCGTGAGATGTTCATCGGCTCGGACGCCGCAGCGCTGGTGCGGCATACGTCCTCAGTCGTGCACCTGGACGACGGCGAGCTCGCCACGGTGACCGCGACCGGGTTCCGCACCTTCACCGCCGACCAGGCCGACACCGGCAAGCAACCCGAGCAGATCGACTTGGTCGCGGACGAGCTCGAGGTGGGCGGACACGCCAACTTCATGCACAAGGAGATGCTCGAACAGCCCGCGTCGCTGCGGCGGATGCTGTCCGGTCGGCTCGACGAACGCTTCGCGACCGCCCGGCTCGACGGCCTCGGCCTCGACCCGCGCGAGCTGCGAACCTTCAAGCGGGTCAAGGCGATCGGCTGCGGATCGGCGTTCTATGTCGGTCAGCTCGGCGCCACCATGATCGAGGATCTCGCGCGCATCCCCGCCGATGCAGAGGCGGCCTCGGAGTTCCGCTATCGCAATCCGATCATCGAGCCCGACACGTTGTATGTCGCAGTCAGCCAGTCCGGTGAGACGGCCGACACGCTGTTCGCGGTCCGTGAGATCCAGCGCAAGGGCGGTCGGGTGGTCGGGCTCGTCAACGTGGTCGGCTCGTCCATCGCCCGCGAGTGCGACGGTGGCATCTACCTGCACGCCGGGCCGGAGATCAGCGTCTGCTCGACCAAGGCGCTGACGCACATGGCGGTCGGATTCGCTCTGCTGGCGCTCGCATTGGGTCGGGTGCACGACCTGTCGTATGCCGAAGGATCTCGAATCGTGAGAGGTATCAAGGCGATTCCCGATCAGGTGCAGCAGATCGTCGACGGTGAGGCCAGAATTGCCGACCTGGCGGCCGGACTCAGTGACGCGCAGAGCCTGTTCTTCATCGGCCGGGTGCGTGGCTATCCGGTCGCTCGTGAGGGCGCGCAGAAGTTGAAGGAGATCAGCTATCAGCACGCCGAGGCCTATCAGTCCAGTGAGTTGAAGCACGGCCCGCTGGCGCTGATCTCGCCGGAGATGCCGACGGTCGCGATCGTGCCCGATGACGAATTGCTCGAGCGCAACCTCGGTGCGCTCCACGAGGTGACCGCGCGCGGCGGCGAGGTGCTCGCTGTCACGCATGAGGCGGTCGAGCTGGCCGGGCTGGACGGCATACAACGCATCGACGTGCCACGCAACGAGGTCGAGCTGGACCCGATCCTGCTGATGATTCCCTTGCAGTTGTTGGCCTTTCACATCGCGACCCGCCTCGGACGTGACATCGACCGGCCGCGCAACCTGGCCAAGTCCGTCACCGTGGAGTAGCCATCCGCAGATCCCGCAGATCCACTTGCGGCCCGGTCCATGTGCCGCGCAGCCAGCGGTCGTGGCTGGCGACGACGACCGTGACCGGGGTGCGGGTGAGCGCGGCCTCGAGCTCGTCGACCAGCGTCAGTGACAGGTGGTTGGTCGGCTCGTCCAACAGCAACAGGTCCGGCTGGCGGGCCAACAGCAGCGCCAGTTCGACCCGCCGCTGCTGCCCGAGACTGAGTTCACCGACCGGCCGGTTGTGGTCGCGCGGGTGCAGCAGGCCGAGCGATCGCAGTGGCTCGCGAGGGGTGGCTGCGTCATACAGCTGCTGGGGTGTCGCGCTCAGATCAGGTATGCCGACCGCCTGGGTCAGCAGGCCGACCGCGCGGGCACGACGCTGCACGATCCCCTGCGCGGGGTCGAGTCGCCCGGCGAGAACGTCGAGCAGGGTCGACTTTCCGCAACCGTTCGGGCCGGTGATGAGCAGGTGTTCGCCGGCCGTCACGTCGAGCCGGGAGCAGCTGACCCGGCCGGCGACCACGACATCTCGGACACTCACGTATGCCGTGGGCTGTCTCTCGAAGGCGCCCGAAAACCGTAACGGCGCAGGCGGTTTCGGGATCTCGTCACGCAGGATGGCGGCGATTCGCTGATCGGCATTGCGGCGCCGACGGCTGACCGTCGCCTGCACGCGTGAGCCTTTGGAGAAGTGGATGAACTTGTCGTTGTCGCGGGGTGCTCGGTTGTGCGCGATGTCGAGATTGGTGGTTCTGGTGGCGGCCCGCAACTCGTTGAGTTCCTCGCGCTGGGCCTCGAATGCCTCGCTCCATCGCCGCCGTGCCGCAACCTTGGCTGCCAGATAGTCGGTGAAATCGCCGCTGAACGACTGACCGCCCGCGCCGTCGGTGCCGAAGTGCGACGGGTCGAGGTCGACGATCCGATGGCACACGGCGTTCAGGAAGACCCGGTCGTGGGATGCCGTCACCACGGCGCCGGTCATCGACATCAGTTGTGCCTGAAGGAAATCCAGCGCGTCGTCGTCGAGATGATTGGTCGGCTCATCCAGCAGCACGGCCGCGGGCCGCCGGATCAGCAGCGCCGCCAGCGCGAGTCGCGACACCTGTCCACCGGACAACTCGCCCGCGGTGCGATCGCCGGGGAGGTGTTCGAGGCCGAGGCGCTGCGCAGCGAGTTCGGCGCGCCGCGGCGCATCCCACGCGTCATGTGTGGTCGCCCACTCCAGCACGCGATCGTAGTCACGCGCGGCCGCTGGGTCGGTGAGCTCGCCGGCCAACTGCTCCAAGCGCGCGACAGCCTCGTGCAAGGGTGCCAGAGCGTCATACAGAACCTCCGAAACCGTTGCTGCCAGAGGGATTCCGGAGTCCTGGGCGATGAAGCCGACATCCGCCGGCATGCTGACGGTGCCGCTGGTCGGTTGCAATCGGCCGGCGAGGCAGCTCAGCAGGGTGGATTTGCCCGAGCCGTTCTCGCCGACGAGGCCGACGCGGGTGCCGGGCGGCACGGTCAGCGAGAAGCCGTCGAGCACGGGCCGATCGGCATACGTCATGGTCAGGTCTGAGCAGGAGATGGTCATGGGGAGCCTCGTGAGGTCGCGGGACTCGCCGGGCGGGACGCCGCGGTCGCGAGTGGTGGCGGGCTCAGAGCTTCATGATGCAACGAGGGTGGCAGTCGGCAGCGTCCGGCGCAACCGCTTTTCGCCGACGTCGAGCCATTAGTTACTGGCGGGTATTGTGACGTGGGTAACCTTCTCGCCAGGTGTCTCTCGGAAGGAAAGCGTCATGACTGCGCAAACCCGTCAGCGTGTGTCCCTGCTCGACGTCGGCAAGGGGTTGGCCGGGCTCGCACCCGACCTCGCGCTGCTGGCCAAGGAGGGTCCGGGTCTGCTGCTGCGACGCCCCTCATCGGCGAACTCCCTCGGCCTGGTCTTCCAGAAGGCCGCGGGCCGGCACCCCGAGCGGGTCTTCCTCAAGGGCGAAGGCACGGACGGCCCACGGACAATTACATATGGCGCCGCCAACGAGACGGTCAACCGGTATGCCGCGGTGCTGGAGTCGCACGGGGTGACGCGTGGCGACGTGGTGGGGCTGATGGCGCACAACGGCATCGAGAACATCCTGATCATGCTTGCGACCGTGAAGCTCGGCGCGGTCGCGGGCCTGCTCAACTACAACCAGCGCAGCGATGTGCTCGCGCACAGTCTGGGGATTCTCGACGCCCGAGTCGTCGTGATCGAGGACGACGGGCAGGAGGCTCTTGCGACAGCCGGGGAGATCGCGGACGCACAGACGGTGCTCACGTTCAGCGAGCTAGCGGAGCAGGCGAAGACCGCAAGCGCGGCCAATCCGCTGGCCACCGCCAAGACCGTCGGCAGCGAGCGCGCGTTCTACATCTTCACCTCCGGCACCACCGGCATGCCGAAGGCGTCGGTGATGAGCCACTACCGCTGGCTGAAGTCCTACAGCGGCCTCGGTGCCCTCGGCGTACGTCTCAAGAGCGACGACACGCTCTACTGCCCACTGCCGCTCTATCACAACAACGCGGTCACGGTCGCCTTGTCGTCGGTGCTGGTGGCCGGCGCGTCGATGGCGATCGCGCCGAAGTTCTCGGCGTCGCGATTCTGGGACGAGTGCATCACGTATGACGCAACGGCATTCGTCTACATCGGCGAACTGTGCCGCTACCTGCTGGCGCAGCCGGCCAAGCCGGTCGACCGCCAGCACGCGGTGCGTGTGATCGTCGGCAACGGCCTGCGCGCCGACATCTGGGCCGAATTCCAGGAGAGGTTCGGCATCGAGCGCATCGCGGAGTTCTACGGCGCCTCGGAGTGCAACATCGCGTTCATCAACGCCTTCAACCTCAGCCAGACCGCCGGCACGTGCCCGCTGCCCTACCGCGTCGTGGCCTACGACCCGGAGACGGGCAAGGCCGCGCGGAACGAGAAGGGCAGGCTGACGAAGGTCAAGACCGGCGAGACCGGGCTCTTGCTGGCCAAGGTCACCGACCGTGCGCCCTTCGACGGCTACACCGACAAGGCCGCATCCGAGGCGAAGCTGCTGCGCGACGGCTTCAAGGACGGCGACTGCTGGTTCGACACCGGTGACCTGGTGCGCAACCAGGGACTCAACCACGTGGCCTTCGTCGACCGTCTCGGTGACACTTTCCGTTGGAAGGGCGAGAACGTCGCGACCACCCAGGTCGAGGCCGCGTTCGGTCACCTCGACGATATCGAGGACTGCACGGTCTACGGCGTTCCGGTGCCCGGCGCCGACGGCAAGGCCGGTATGGCGGCGGTGGTCCTGCGCGAGGGCGCTGACTTCGACGGTGCCGCCCTGGCGAAGCACCTTCTCGACACCTTGCCGACGTATGCCGTGCCGCTGTTCGTCCGGACGGTCTTCTCCTTGGAGCACACCTCGACTTTCAAGAGCCGCAAGGTCGAACTGCGCGACGAGAGCTTCGACCACGCGCGCGACGGCCGGATCTATGTGCTCAAGGACTCCACGGAGGGGTACGTCCCGTTCTACGAGGGGTATGCCGCAGAAGTCGCCGCCGCCAAGGCCCCTCGCATCTGACCGGCGTCTGCCTGGTGGCTGCCTCGTGGCTCTGACCAGCGCATCTGGCGACGGGGTGGTTGGTAGCGAGTGGTTAGTGGTTAGTGATGAACCGCTCCGGGGTGAGGTGGCCGATCTCGTTGAACGTCGAGACGGCCGCGACACCGTTCTTGTCGAGGTGCAACCGCGTGTAGCCGGTGTTGAACACCGCCATCGACAGGCGCTCCCACGCTGACTCGCGCTCCGAGCCCAACAGCCCCGCGACAACCCAGGCGATCACGCCCACCGACGACACGACCAGCGTGTGTTCGGCATCGGCTGCCACCACCCGCCCGAATGCCTCATGCACGCGCTCATCGAAGGCGGCAAAGGTCTCCGGGTAGTCCTCGTCATGGTCACCCTCGGCCCAGCGTCGGACCGCCGTAGTGAACATGTCGACGAAGGCGGCGCGCGGCCTGAACGTGCGCATCATGTCTGCCTTCAGCACCAGCATGTTGCGATATGCCGGCCGGTAGGCGTTGATGACTGCCACGTGGTCGAGCTCGTCCCAGCCCGCATCGACATCGGGTGTCAGCGTCCAACCGGCGGCGACGCACACCTCGGCCGCGGTCTCTCGATGACGTTTCAATGTCCCGGTGACGATGTGGTCCGGCGCCGGCGCGCGCGTCGACAGGAACTGCCCCAGCAGGCGGGACTGCTCGTGCCCCAGGTCGGACAGGCGGTCATAGTCACTTTTGCCGAATGACGCCTGGCCGTGGCGCACCAGCGTGATGGAGCGTGACATGGCCGAAATCTATCGCGCCCGGCCAGTGATCAGCATCCGTCCAGGTTGTGTGCGAGGACTTCGCATACGGTCCATAGGGAGCGGGCTGTTGGGGATGGCAGCCATCGAGAACGGGAGTTGGTCAAGCATGACCGCGGTGGCGACCACTGCCGACAACCAGACGATCTGCTCGGATCGTCTGACCTTCCGGATCACGCCGGGTGCCATCGCTCGACTCGCGCCCGGGCTCACGGCATTCCTGCTGAGCGCGATCGCCTGCATCCGCTATCAGGTGCCGGTGCTCGAGGTCACGCGCTTCACCCTCGAGAACTGCTGGGCGATCCTGCTCCCCGGCGTGCTGACGCATCGCGCGTTGCGCGGTAGACCCACCGACCTGGTCACCGAACTGGCGTGGGGCACGGTGACCGGGCTCGCCATACAGCTCGCGGCCTGGGCGGCGTTCGTGTCGGCCGGGGCCGGTTCCTGGCTCATCGTCTACCCCTTGGCCTTCGTCGCGGTTTTCACTGCGGTTCCGAGGTTGCGTGGTTGCTGGACGCTGGCGCCATACGTACGCAGGACGGGCATCCGCACGGCGTGGGCGCTGACTGCCGTGTATGCCGCATCCCTGGTGGTGTTGGTGTATTACACCTTCCGTGCGCTGCCGCTGCCGCCGAGAACGGGCCTGTGGTATCAGGACATGTATTGGCATGCGGCGATCAGCGCGGAGGCGATGCATTCCGTGCCGCCGAGGGTGCCTCAGTTGGATGACCACGTCCTGATCTACCACTGGTTCTCGAACGCGCACATGGCTGCAGATGCGCTCATCTCGCATGTCGACGTGGTGACCGTGACCGGGCGTCTGTGGTACCTGCCGATCTATGCGGCGATCACACTGACGACGTATGTGCTGACGGTGTCGCTCACCGAACGTGCCTGGGCCGGAGTGCTCGCTGCGGCGCTGATCGTGGCGCCAGCAGGGATCTCTGTCGTCTCCTGGATAGGTCCGCTGGCGGTGTCGGGATACGTCCCGTATTCGCCGTCACAGGTGTTCAGCCTGCCCTTCCTCGCCTTCGGTGTGTGGCTGCTGATCGAGGCAGCGCGCGGCAGGTTGACCGCTCGCGGGTGGGTGTTGTTCGTGCTCATCGTCCTGGGCACCTGTGGGGCGAAGTCGTCGGCGCTGCCGGTGCTGCTCGGTGGTGCCTGCCTGGGGGCGTTGGTCAGCCTGCGCGACCGGTCCCGCCGCTGGCCGGCGCTCGGTGCCGTCGCCCTCATCGGTGCCGTCATCGCGGCGAGCGCGAAGGTCGTCGCTGGTGGTTCCAGCGGATCGACCATCGCACTGAATGCCACCGTCATCCGGCTCGAGGCGTTCCGCGTGTTCCTCGACCATGGCCACCCCATGAGCGAGATCCACCTGGCCGGCGTCCTTGTGCTCGCGATCATCTTGATCCAATTTCTGTATGGCGCAACAGGTTTCGCCCTCTTGCACCGCTCGACGCGTCGTGACCCGGCGGTGTGGATCTTCGTCGGAATCTTCCTGGCGGCGCAACTCGCGCTCTTCCTGATCAACCACCCCTCGATGTCGCAGATGTACTTCGTCGAGGGCATCGACCCGCTGTGGGCCGTCTTTGCGGTCTGGGGAGCGGTCGCCGCAATCTCACGCGCGAGGTGCGACAGCAGTTGGCGCGCGGTGTTCACAGTGATGGTCGGATACGGAACCATCGGCACCGCAACGGTTTTCGTCATACGTCATCTGGTCGGGCACCATCAGCCAGGCGCCAGGTCCGCGCTGCACCGGATGTTGTTTGCGGTCGGGGTCGTCGGCATCGCGGTAGTGCTGACCGCTGTGCTGTTGATCCTGCTGAGGCGACGTGCACCGGTGGTCGGACGACTGATGGCCGCGGGTGTCGTCGGCGGACTGCTCGTCGCGGCGACGGTGCCGTCGGTCTGGGAAGGCGACTTTTATCAGGCGCGCCGCGATTTGGATGCACGACCGAACCACCGTCACCTGAGCGTTGCCGAGGTAGCCGGTGCCCGCTGGCTCGCGGGGCATTCACCGCTGTCAGCTACCACGGCCACGAATGTGTACTGCCTGCCCGTGCGCACCGTGCCGCACTGTGACGCCCGCGCCTTCTGGGTGCAGGGGCTGAGTGAGCGATCGTCATACCTCGGGGCGTGGGCGTACGAAGACCAGAACGAGGACAATCTGCTGCATCAGAAGCAGTCCGACTACATCCGCTCCTTCTGGGACGTGCAGCGACTGGCTCTGAACAATGCTGCCTTCGCCGATCCGAGCCCGGCGGTGTTGACGCAGTTGTACGACTACGGGGTGCGCTGGCTGTACGCCGATTCCGCGGCTTCACGGGTGTCTGCGTCGCTGAGCCGGTACGCGATGCTGCGCTGGCACGCCGGGACTGTGTGGATCTATCAGCTGCGTGCGCCTCAAGTCTGAATGGCACGTATGGCGTGCATCACCACGCCACACGGAGGGCACAGTTCTGCCATAGCGACGCTGGCTTGGCTACACACATGGACACTCGCACGACGACCTCTCAACCAGTCGAACCCCGGCACAGCATGCTGCGACGCGTGGGACGAGCCGCTCTCGCCACCGCTGCGGTGACCATCGTCGGAGCCGGCGCGATCCCGCGCGCCGACGCGTCACCGGTCAGTGCTCCGAGCGGCGTGAAGCACAGCTCAGCCATCGCGGCAACGCCGTCGTCCGCCGCCGCACTGCCGGTCGAGAATCGAGCGACCGCAATGCGTTTCGTCGTCAACGACGACCTCTCGATCAGTCGGCTGGACTGACCGCGTCTGGCTGCGCCACGGTGCGCTGGCGCGACGCGTGCCCGATGGTGCCTGGACATGATTCGGCCGCCGGTGCGAACACCGGCGGCCGAGTCACGCAGATCGTCGTCAGCCGACTGCCGCGGCGCTCGCCGCAGCACTGCGCTTGAACATCTTCGGCAGGTATGCCGATTTCATGGTCTCCCAACGGTTTTCGTCGGGGAGTGCCAGCTGGCAGATCTTCTTCCAGGTCTGGAACAACTGCTTCGGCAGCGGGCCGGTGGTGTAGGGCAGGCCGTAACGGTCGCACACCTCGCGCAGTCGCGGAGCCACCTCGATGTAGCGGTTCGACGGCAGGTCGGGGAAGCAGTGGTGCTCGATCTGGTGTGACAGGTTGCCGGTCAGGATGTGGAACAACCGGCTGCCGGACAGGTTCGCCGAGCCCAGCATCTGGCGGATGTACCAGTCACCGCGCGTCTCGCCGTCGATCATCTCCTCGGTGAAGACGTCGACGCCGTCCGGGAAGTGTCCGCAGAAGATGACCGAGTGGGCCCAGATGTTGCGGATCATGTTGGCCGACACCGTGCCGGCCAGGCCCCGCTTGAAGGAGTTGCCGAAGAACATCCCGGCGGCGGGGCTGGCGATGTAGTCCTTGAGCACCTGGCGAATCGCCTTCTGCTTGAGGGCATTCAGGTCTGACTTGAAGTCTTCCTTCGACTTCACCCCCGCGCCGACCATGTCCCATTCGAGGTCGTAGGACGCGATGCCCCATTCGAACAGCGGAGCCAGCATCAAGTTGACCACCGGGTTGGCGATGTCGCGGGGCTTCCACGGCTGCTGGTGGTCGACGCGCAGGATGTTGTAGCCCACGTCGCGGTCCTTGCCGAGCACGTTGGTCCACGTGTGGTGGATGTCGTTGTGGGTGTGCTGCCAGCCGCGGGCCGGCGCGACGAAATCCCACTCCCAGGTGGTCGAGTGGATGTCGGGGTCGCGCATCCAGTCCCACTGACCGTGCAGCACGTTGTGCCCGATCTCCATGTTTTCCAGCACTTTGCCGAGCGCGATGGCCCCGGTGCCGGCAAGCCAGCCGGTGCGCGACTTGCTGACGGCGAGCGCGATCCGGCCGCTGACGTCGAGGGTGCGTGCGATGCGGATCATCCGGCGGATGTATGCCGCGTCGTCGGCACCGCGCGCCGCGATGACCTCGTCGCGTATGGCGTCCAGCTCGGCGCCGAGGGCCGCGACCTGCGCATCGTCGAGATGGGCTGCGGCATCCGGGCGCACCAGCGGAGCCCCGGTCGTCGGCAACACGCCTGTGCGCTTCTTGCTGGACGGGATCGCCACCCGCACATCAGGGGTGGTTGTCTCCGGTGCGATCGTCATACGTTGACTCCTTAGCGATCGAGATGGCAGTCGCCGGCGGCGGCAGAGATACAGGTTTGGATGAGATCGCCCTCGTTTGAGTGGATCTCGCCGGTGCGCAGGTCGCGTACCTGGCCGGACAACAGGGGGGTCAGACAGGTGCGGCAGATGCCCATGCGGCAACCGCTGGGCATCAGGATCCCGGCTTCTTCGCCGACCTCGAGCAGGGTGGTCGCGCCATCGGATTCGACCTCGCGATCGGAGCGTTCGAAGGTGATCCGGCCACCGGTTCCGGGGACGGCGGGCAGGGTCGCGACCGCGAAACGCTCGACTGTCAGCGATTCGGGCAGGTCGGCGTCGTGCCACAACTGGGTTGCGGCGTCGAGCATGTCGGTCGGTCCGCAGACGTAGGTCTTACGGCTGCGCCAGTCGGGGCAGATAGCGTCGAGATCGGCGGTGGAACTCAGGTCGATGCGGCCCTGCTCGCTGGTGATGCGATGCACGACGTGCAGCCCCGGATGCCGGGCGGACAGATTGGCGAGTTCATCACAGAACAAGGCGGATTCGCGGGTGCGGGCCGAATGCAGCAGCACGACGTCAGCGTCATTGCGCCGGGGGATGAGCGTGCGAATCATCGACATGACCGGGGTGATGCCGCTGCCTGCGGTCAGCATGAGCAGTGGTCGGGGGCCACTGGGAAGCACGAAGTCACCCTGCGGCGGCGCGAGGAAGAAGACGTCGCCGACGCGGGTGTGGTGCGCCAGATGCGAGGAGACCTTGCCACAGGCGGTCACGGTGATCTCAGGGTCTTGACCGGCTGCCGCCGACAGTGAGTAGGAACGCCACTGGCGCACACCGTCGATCTCGACGCCGATGCGAGCCCACTGACCGGCGTCGTGCGGAGACCAGCCCTGCCCGGGCCGGAAGGCGATCGTGGTGGACTGGGTCGTCTCGGCCCGCACAGCGGACACGACACCCCGCATCTGCCGGGCCGACGACAACGGGTTGAACAACGAGATGAAGTCGTGCGGCGGCGCGGGGTGGGTGAACACGGCCGCGGCTCGCAGAGCGACTGACTTCATTCCCACGCCTCCAGCATAATTGATTCCTGGCGCTTGAATCTCCATCGCATCGCTATAATCAAGCTCGTATTTCTATCTTGTCGTGATAAACACGATGTATGCCGCTGCCCCCGCCACCTGAGCCTTCGATGGATGAATCAGCCTCGCTGATCGGCGCTGAGTTGCCCTGGTCGATCCTGCCGCGGGAGGTCAGTGCGTTGCTGGCCACCGCCCTGCCGGACCTGGTCGAGGAAATCATCCAGCGGATCCCGCAGGAGGTGCCTGAGTACGCCCGACCCCTCGAGGGCGACTTCGGAACGTCTGTGCGACGCGGCGTCGAGATAGCGCTTCGCCGGCTGTTCATCGACTTGCCCGGACGGGATGAACCAGCTCTGCGCGCGGTGACCCGCACTGTCTATCGACAGATCGGTGTGGGTGAGGCCCGGACGGGCCGGTCTCTCGAGGCGCTGTTGTCGGCATACCGGCTCGGGGCTCGGGTGACCTTTCGGGCGGTCTCGGCGGTGGCCGAGCGGGCCGGCCTCGAGCCGCGGCTGATGCTGCCGCTCGGGGAATCGATCTTCGTCTACATCGACGAAATTTCAGCTGCGAGTGTCGAGGGATTCACCGAGGAACAGTCCCGGCAGGTGGGCGAACGTGACCGGCGACGGGAGTTGCTGCTGCGTCGACTGCTGTCGGGCAACATCCAGGAGGTCGAGATTCGCCGGCTCGCGGCTCGCTGTGGGTGGACCATTCCGGCGAGGGTGGTCGCCGTTGTACTTGCGCCGGAGGAAGCTGAGGGACTGCGGCTGGCTCTTGGGGACCAGGCGTTGATCAGCAGCAGGACGGGGCAGGTGGTGGCGCTGGCCGCTGCGCCCGCATCCACCGGCGCGAGGTCCGAGCTGGCCAGGGCACTGAGCGGCCGCGGCGCGTGGGTCGGGCCGGCGTGTCCCTGGGATCAAGCGGCGGAATCCCACCGTGCGGCGGTGCATGCGGCTGCGATCACCGACTTGGCGGACGACGGTGGCGACGCGCTGTGGGTGAGTGATCACCTCGCAGCCATCGTGCTGCAGACCGAACCGGAACTCATCAAGGAACTCGCTGCTGTGCGTTTTGAGCCGATGGCGGAGTTGCGCCCGGCGCAGCAGGAGCGTCTCGCCGAGACATTGCTCGCGTGGTTGCGGCATCGCGGCGAACGCGCGCGCATCGCCGAGGAATTGCACGTTCACCCTCAGACGGTGGGTTATCGGTTGACCCAGCTCCGGGAGGTCTTCGGCGACGACCTCGACGACCCCGACGCCCGATTCGAGCTTGAGTTGGTGCTGCGGGCCGGCCACCGCCCGGAGTCTGCCGGCTGACGGCGAGCGAGGGCGTCGTCGGAGGCGATGCTTGAGAATTGCTGACCCCAAGCTGTCAATGCACTGACAATGATCCGGCTTTCCACCACGCGCACTTCGCAGCGTCTAGCGTGCGTCTGCTTCTGCTGCGCGCTCGCAGTGGATCAATTCGAACCTCAGCAAGGAGAATATGCGTGCGCCATTCAAACACCGGTCGACGAACAGCCGCCACAGTCGCAGGCGCAGGTTGCCTGACTCTGGCCGTCGCGGCCACTTTGGGCGCCGGCACCGCTCACGCAGCGACAGCAGGCACCAATGACAAAATCGCCATCGCAACCGGCACGTCGCCTGGCGCGATGCGCGGTGCGGACGGTTTCGGAAACACCCCGTCGAACACTCCCGAGGCTGTTTCGTTCGTGTTGAACGAACGCAACAAGGCCGCGCTGGAAGCACAGGTCGAGCGCGGTGCCGGGCACCAACTCAACGTGCGTCAGTTCGCGACGCAGTACGGGCAAAGTGACCGCACGATCCGCGAGTTGACCAGTTACCTGAGTTCTTTCGGGATCAAGACCACCGTGTATGCCGACCACGTCGACATCGCTGCCACAGGCACGGCCGGTGAATTCGACAAAGCGTTGGCCACGACGCAGGAGGAGTTCCACGTACCGGGCCAGCGGGCGCGCGACGGGCAGGCGGCGGTGCCTGCCCAGACGGTCCATGCCCCCCGCACCCAACCTCGCCTGCCTCGAAAAGTCGCAGGGAGCGTGCTCGCGGTCCTCGGACTGAGCAACTACAGCCCGTACGTCTCCAACGCCCAGCACGTTCCGGCGGCGTCGAAGTCAGCCGGTACGTCGGGGTCGTGCGAAACATTGACGCCGGGCGACGGCGCAGACTGCAATCTGCCGTCGAACTTCGTGCAGCGATACGGCTTGACGAACCTGGAGAAGTCCGGCGTCAACGGCAGCGGTCAGACTCTTGGCATCGTCACCCTTGCGGCACTGGATCCCGGCGCACCGCAGTATTTCTGGTCGCACATTGCGCGTGTGCCTTCGACCGGTCGCACCGTCAGCGTGCAGAACATCGACGGTGGCCCGGGTGCACCCAGTGACGCGTCCGGCAGCGGCGAGACCGATCTGGATGTCGAACAGTCCGGTGGAGTTGCCCCTGGCGCGAACGTGATCGTCTATCAGGCACCCAACACCGACAACGGCTTTGCGGACGCCTTCTTCAGCGCAGCCAGTCAGAACATCGCGGGATCCGTCTCGAGCAGTTGGGGCGAGTCTGAAACCGTCGTGCAGTCAGCGGTTGCCTCGGGCGAGGAGACCCCGGCATACGAAGCCGCATTCGACGAAGCGTTCCTTGAGCTGGCGGCCCAGGGCCAGGCGACCTTCGTTTCGGCCGGCGATTCCGGCGCGTATGACGCGTCCGGCGACCTGGGCAGCACGAACCTGTCCGTCGACACACCTGGGGACAGCCCGTATGTCACCTCCGCAGGCGGCACCACGCTGCCGTGGTCGGGGACGGTGTCCAGTGCCAAGACCGGGAAGACTGCTGCGGTCAGTGAGCCGATCACGCGCACCTGGGGCTGGGACTACCTGTGGCCCGCGTTTGCCAAAGTGACCGGCACGAGCGAGGCGCAAGCAGCTGTGGCGAACATCGCCGGTGGCGGCGGCGGTTTCAGCACCGTGGAATCGCAGCCCAGTTACCAGCGCGGCGTTCCTGGGACGAACAGCTACAGGGCAGTGCCCTTCCTGACTCCCACGGCGGTGAAGACGGTCGGCGGAATTCAGGAGCCGACAGCGTGGACCTTCGACGCCCACCCGACAGTGGTCACCGGCAGGGGCAACGGGCGAGCCGAGCCGGACATCGCCGCCGACGCCGACCCGTTCACCGGTTATCAGTTGTACGAACCCAGCGCCAGCCCGGCGTTGCAGGCAGGTTGGGGCGGCACGAGCTTCGTTGCGCCGCAGTTGAATGGCAGCGCAGCCGTCATCGACCAGGCAGTCGGGCACCGTGTCGGGTTCTGGAACCCGGCGGTGTACGGCTTGGCCACCACCTTCGCCTCACCGTTCAAGACGATCAACGCCAGCGGCGTGAGCAGCAGCAACATGTTCTTCACGGGCAACCCTGGCACCGTCTACAACCCCGGCTCCGGCCTCGGCAGCCCGGACCTGGGCAAACTGGCGGCTGACCTGCGGTGGTTGTGGCGCCGGTAGGGCGGTAGCCACAGGATGGAGTTCGATGCGGGCGAGGTTGCTGATCAGCAACCTCGCCCGCATCGACGTCGCATCGGATACGCCCCAGTAGATTGGCGCAGGTGAGCTTGGACCAGACGACTCAGCCTCGCGACAGGTACATCGACATCGATGGCGTGCGGGTGCGCTACGTGCTCGACGCCGGACCGGGTCAGGGGCCGACCTTCCTGCTGGTGCACGGCCTTGGTGGATCACTGGAGAACTGGGGTGACGTGATTCCCCTCCTGGCGCAACGTGGCCGGGTCGTCGCGCTCGACCTGGGCGGCCACGGACTGACGCAGGTGGAGCCGCGCAAGGCCGTCGTATCGGCGAATCTGACTCTGCTGCAACGCTTTGCGCATGTCGTCTGCGACGGCCCCGTCGTCGTCGTGGGCAATTCGATGGGCGGGCTGCTCGCCGGCCAACTTGCTGCGCTCGACAAGCGGCTGGTCGCCGGCGCCGTTCTCGTCGATCCGGTGATCCCGCTCAGCCCGGGTGCGTTGCCCGAGCCACTGGTGGCGGTCGGCTTCGGCATCTACGCGACGCCGCGACTGGGTCCGTGGTTCATGGCAGACCGTGCAGCGAAGGTACCCGTCGAGGTGATGGCACGGCAGGTGCTGAGCCTCGTGGCCTCCGACATACATCGTGTCAGTGATCGACTGCTGGAGGCACACATCGAGTCCGCGCGACGGCGGCGTGAACTGGTGCCCGACGGCGATGCGGCATTCCTGTCGGCGGCCAAATCGGTGCTCCTCGCGACCGCTCGTCGGGGGGACTACGCCCGCCGGATGGACACGATCCTCGCGCCGGTGCTCCTGCTGCACGGCGACCGGGACCGGCTGGTCAGCGTCAAGGCTGCCCGCTCGCTGGCGGCCCGGCATCCGCACTGGCGGTATGTCGAGGGCGCGGGAATCGGCCACACACCGATGCTCGACTGGCCGGACTGGACCAGCGAGCAGATCCTCGCGTGGATCGACGCCACTCCCAGCCTGAGCCGGCTGACCCCGGGCGTGAGCTGATCGCGCCGGTCGCCGGCTCGTGTACGTATGACGGCGCGCGGTCATGTGAGCTGTACCGCTCGATTTGGCGCACGATGCGGACGGCAGGCATGGTTGTGTGATGAGCACCTCCAGACCCCGCACCACACGGCTGACCGCCGTTGCGGCCATCGCCTGCGGCGCCATGGCTCTGAGCGCCTGCGGCAGCAGCAGTTCCAAGACCGCGGCACCGTCCTCCACCTCAACGACGATGTCGAGCAGCGCATCCCCCAGTGCAGGCGCAAGCTCATCGTCCAGCACGAGCCCGCTGCCGGCGTCCCGGTCGAGCAGCACCGTCGCACTCGACCCGGTCAAGGCCTGCCAGACAGCGGTCGGTGACACCAACACCGCCATCACCAGTTGGAACAACGCGGTGTCGACGCAGAACTCCAAGCAGTTGAAGGCCGCCGCCAACAACTTCCGGACGACTGCGACGAACCTCGGAAAGTTGCCCGCTCAGTCCGGGGACGCCGGCTTCAAGGCCCGCATCGGCCCGGTGGCGACCGACCTCAACGCCATGGCCACCGCCTACTTCAAGAACCAAACCGTCTCGGTGACGCAGTACAACACCGACTCGGGCAACCTACGCAGCTACTGCCAGAAGCTCATCGACAAGTAGGCCGTCAGTCCGCCGCCTGGAGCAACTGGGCGAGTTCTGTCTGCGCTGCGGCGGTGTCTTCGGCGGCCTTCGCGGCTGACGCGGTCGCCGCGTCGAGCGCCTCGGCAGCTGCTCGGGCGACGCGTTCGGCCGTCTGCCGCGCGGTTTCCGCCGCGTGTTGACGGCTGCGTGCGCGCTCCAGCGCAGTGCGCGCTGCGCGGATCTCGCGTGCCAGTGCGGCGTCCGCCGTGCTGCTCGACGCGGCCGAGGCTGTCGGTGACGAGGTCGGCAGAGCCGTCGCCGTGGCCGCAGAGATGTCGACCTCGCCCAGCCCGCTGTACTGCAGCGCCGTCACCAGTCGCCCACTGCACACCGCCCGCTCGGCGGCCGGGTCTGCGACCGCCGCGGTGAGCGTCGCCGTCACCTGATCACGGACTGGACCGCTGGCGCCGGTGTCGCCGACGGCAGCGTCGACCAGGACGCGCACCAGCGAATTGCGTTCGGCACCGAGAGCCTTCATCTCTGCTCCCGAGAGGTCGCTCTGCGCTTGGCGCAATCGCGCCCCCAGGTCGGCGAGCTGCACCAAGCCGGGATCTGCATCGCTGCGCGCCAGCTTGTTGATGAGGGACGCAGCAGCCGAAGGCCGCCGCAGCGCCCGCACCTGAGCGGCCAGCTCACGATCGCCGTCCTGGCGCGCCGCACGAACGGCCGCATCGCGCGCGGTCACGAAGGCATCGGGAGCTCCGGCATACAGCTCGTCCACGATCTCGTCGAGGCGGGTGGACATGCACCCAGTCTGCCGTCGAGAGCCGCCGCGTGTGGGATGGACCGCTGATATTCCGGTGCGGGCGACTAGGTTGGGGGCCACAAATCCCTGGAGGTTGAACGTGGACGCAGATGCCATCGTCGTGGGCGCCGGACTCGCTGGTCTGGTGGCTGCCGGCGAGCTGATTGCGGCTGGCAGGAAGGTCGCCATCGTCGATCAGGAGAGCGCCGCCAACCTCGGCGGGCAGGCCTGGTGGTCGTTCGGTGGGTTGTTCTTCGTCGACTCTCCGGAGCAGCGCCGGATGGGTATCAAGGATTCCGTCGAGCTCGCCTGGCAGGACTGGCAGGGCAGCGCCGCCTTCGACCGGCTCGACGACGAGGACTCGTGGGCGGCCAGGTGGGCGCGCGCGTACGTCGAATTCGCCGCCGGCGAGAAGCGTTCGTGGCTGAAGGAGCGCGGCATGGGGTGGCTCGCGGTCGTCGGCTGGGCCGAGCGCGGCGACGGTCGCGCCGAGGGGCACGGCAACTCGGTGCCGCGATTCCACATCACGTGGGGCACCGGCACCGGTGTGGTCAAACCGTTCGTCGACGCTGCGCTCGCCGCGATGGAGACGGGGCAGGTGAAGCTCTACGAGCGTCACCGGGTCGACGAGTTGATCCGTGAGGGTGGCGCTGTCACTGGTGTCCGAGGCCGAACCTTGTTGCAGGACAATGCGATTCGCGGAGCAGAGAGCAGTCGCGAAGAGGTCGATGACTTCGCGCTGACCGCCCAGGCCGTCATCGTCACCTCCGGCGGGATCGGCGGCAACCACGAACTCGTCCGCAAGTGGTGGCCCGAGCGCCTGGGCACGCCACCGCGGCAGATGATCACCGGAGTTCCGGCATACGTCGACGGTCGGATGATCGAGATCACCGAACGCGTCGGCGCACGCACCGTCAACCGCGACCGCATGTGGCACTACGTCGAAGGCGTGCGCAACTGGGATCCGGTCTGGCCGCAGCACGCGATCCGGATCTTGCCGGGACCATCGCCGATGTGGTTCGACGCGCTGGGGCGGCGGTTGCCGTATCCCTTCCTGCCCGGCTTCGACACGCTCGGCACCCTGCGGCACCTGCGCACGACGCCCGACCTTGCGGCATACGACCACTCGTGGTTCATCGTCACCCAGAAGATCATCGAGAAGGAGTTCGGGCTCTCCGGCTCCGAGCAGAACCCCGACATCACCAACAAGGACTTCAGACTGCTCGCCGAGCGCGTGCGCAAGGGTGCGCCTGGGCCGGTCGAGGCGTTCAAGCAGCGTGGTGCGGATTTCGTTGTGGCGCAGACACTTTCGGAGCTTGTCGACAAGATGAACGGCCTCACCGACGAGCCCCTGCTCAACGTCGCCGACATTGAGCGCCAGGTCGTCGCACGTGACCGTGAGGTTGCCAACAAGTTCACCAAGGACGCTCAACTGACAGCCGTGCGTGGTGCCCGGAGCTACCGCGGCGACCGGATGATCCGTGTCGCCAAACCGCACGAGATCCTCGACCCAGCCGCCGGTCCGCTCATCGGCGTGAAATTGCACGTGCTCACGCGCAAGTCGTTGGGCGGACTGCAGACCGACCTCAGCTCACGCGTGCTCGATGCCTCGGGCGAGCCGATCGACGGGCTGTATGCCGCAGGTGAGGCCGCCGGATTCGGCGGCGGCGGGGTGCACGGTTACAACTCCCTCGAAGGCACCTTCCTCGGTGGCTGCATCTTCTCCGGACGCGCGGCCGGTCGAGCCGTTGCCGAGCAGGCCGGCTGATGGCTCGCCGTCCGATCGACGACGTCAGCTTCGGCGTCCGCGTCGCGGCGCTGTGGTCTGCGAGCTTTCTGCTCATCTTCGGCGCGGTCTGGGCGCTGATCTTCCTGCTGAACAAGGTCAGCATGGTGACGATCACCATGGCCGTCGCGATCATGGTGTGCGCCCTGCTGGAGCCGGGCGTCCGACTGCTGACCAAGATCAAGATTCCGCGGTCGCTCGCCGCGCTGATCGTCTTCGTGCTCGGCATCGCGGTGCTCGGTCTGCTGACCTGGTTCGTCATCGTGCAGATCACCGATGCGCGCACCTCGCTGTACTCGCAACTGCAGGACGCGGCGGTCAAGATCCGCAATTGGCTGGTCGACGGGCCGACCCACATGTCCGCCAAACAGGCCGACAAATACACGACCGATCTGGGGCAGACCATCGGCGAACACCGCCAGACCATCGTGTCCGGGGCGGTGTCCACCGCACGAAGTGCCGTGGGCATCCTGTCCGGAGCGGTGTTTTGCCTGTTCGCGACGATCTTCCTGTTGATGGACAACGGCTCCATCTGGCGGTGGTTCGTGCGGGCGATGCCCCGGCATACGCACGCTCACGCTTATGAGGCGGGGCAGGTCGCCTGGCGCACGCTCACGGCATACATGCGCAGTCTCGTGTTACTCGCCGCCATCAACTCGCTGGCGATGGTGCCGGTCATGGCTCTTGCCGACCTGCCGCTGGTCATGCCGCTGGCAGTGTTGCTGTTCCTCGGGTCGCTGGTGCCGCTGATCGGCGTGACCCTCGCGGGGGTGATCGTGTGTCTCATCGCGCTGGTGACCAAGGGCGTGGTCACTGCGATCGTGATGGGCGTGGCGCTGATCCTGATCGTGCAGCTTTTCGGCAACATCCTCAACCCGATCATCCTGGGCAAGGCGGTCGACATACATCCGCTGGCGATCCTGGTGACGGTGACCGCGGGGACGCTGGTGGCCGGGATCTTCGGCGCCTTCGTGGCGGTGCCGCTCGTCGCGGTGATCAACAATGCAACGCATGCGGTGCGAGCGCACCATCGTGATGCCGTCGCCGAGCGGGTGACCTGATGTCACATTCGCGCCCGGGGAGGCTGCGACGGCTGGGTTTGCAAGCGTTCCAACGACTTCCGGCACGTCCGAGCTACGCGTTGATCCGGTTGGGCACGCCCACGTTCAGCCTGGGCGCGATCGCCCTCATCGAGTACGACGGGCGCACCCTCGCGCTGCGCCAAACGCATCGCCGCGGGGACAGCCTGCCCGGCGGATTGGTGGACCGGCACGAGCATCCGGCCGACGCGGTGCGTCGCGAGGTGCTGGAAGAGACCGGCCTCACCATCGATCCGGGCGACGTCGTGGCGACGGTCTTCGAGACGCGGCTGCGGCACATCGACGTCATCTTCCGGGTGGTGTGCGACGCCGAGCCCATGGTCGCTCCAGCAAGTGAGGCGACCGGATTCCGCTGGCTGCTGCCACATGAGTGGACCGACATCGACGTGGCCACGGCACGGATCCTGCACGCGGCCGGCGCTGTGCACGACCGGCCGGTGGCGGGCCGGCTGCTGCAGACAACGGAATGACCGTCCCGGCCGCACGGGGGTGCGCAGCCGGGACGTCGCTGGTCGGGTTATCCGCTGACCCGGATGACGTAGAGCAGCGGAACGGTGTTTCCGGAGGTGT
Organism: Rudaeicoccus suwonensis; assembly: GCF_007829035.1. NCBI lineage: Bacteria > Bacillati > Actinomycetota > Actinomycetes > Micrococcales > Dermacoccaceae > Rudaeicoccus > Rudaeicoccus suwonensis. The sequence continues at coordinate 233,262 of NZ_VIVQ01000002.1, read as the reverse complement.
AGGTCCAGGTGATCGACGGGGAGGCGAGGCCGTTGACGCCATACGCTTGGACCGTCAGGTTCGTGAATTCGTATATCGCTCCGGGCGTTCCGCCAGGGGGAGCGGTGACGGTGATGGTGGCATTGCCGTTGGCGTCCACCGGAACGAAGCCGGACAATCCACCGCTGCCGGAGTAGTTGCACTCGTCGCTCGGGTTGATGGTCGCCGACGGTGGGGTCCCACCGACGGAATATCCGATGGCCAATGCGCCCGGAGCATGCAGCGTGATCACATTTCCGATCGTCGCTTGGTATGAGCCTTTGATCATTGCCGGTGACTGGCTCGTCACTGTCGGCACGGCCGGAGCGGTGGTCTGAACGATGAAGGACGTGCTCACCTGGCCGGAGTACAGCGTCGGCCCGCTGGTCGGCACACTCACCGCTTCAGCGACGAAGGTGTAGCTGCCGTCGGCCAGGGCCGGAGTGGTCCAGGTGACCGGGGTGTTGCTGGTGGTGGCCGGCGCGGTGTAGGCGGTGACTTCCTTGCCGGCGCTGTTCTTCACGTAGAACACGATCTTGATGTCCGCCTTCGTCGATGCGCCGTTGGCAGGCAGACCGTCCGACGCCTGCGCACGAAGCGTGGCATTGGGCGAGTTGACGTAGTTCGTGGAGTTGGCCCGGCAGGAGTTGACGATGGTCAGATTCGAGGGATTGGCCGGCGGGTAGCTGAAGACGACCTCAGAACTGGGACCGAGCGGGTCAGTGGTGCCGCGGTCGAAACGCTTCCACGAGTTGCCGTACAACGGCGCGGTCAGGCCGAAGGTCGCCGTGCTCGACTTGTGGTTGAACAGCGTCTGATAGAGCGAGGCCAGCTTCGTGTTGGAGAAGGTGATGGTCGCGAAGTTGCGTCCGTTGCTCCCGGCTGCGGACTTCGTCGTGCCCAACTCGGAGGTGATGGCGGGGCCGGGCCAGTTCATCCCGTTGTGGATCGACTGCGTGGCATCGAGGTCGAAGCCGGTCGGAGCGGAGGTGCCGTTCCAGACCTCCCGCACGCTGACCGATGCCGAATCAACGTGGGGCGTGGTGCCTCCGGTGCCGGGCAGAGTGGCACCCAGTTGGAAGAAGGACGCTGCATTGAAACCGCGGCCGCACCCGGCATACACCGGGGTGCAGTAGCCCACGGGAAGGTTCGTGCCGGTGCTCCACTGCGACCGGTCGACGGCGCTGAACACGCTGAGGGTGATGGGCTGTGAGCCGGATGTGTCGGGCTGGACGAACAGCGGGTAGTGGACGCCGGTGGCCGCGAGGGAGGCCCGCTGCGCAGCAACCTGCAGAGTCCGGCGGGCGTTCGTGACCGTCATGGGAGCCGCTGTCAGCGCGGTGATGTGCCCGGTGCTCGGATCGGTTGCGCTGGGAATCGGTCCGAGGTGTAGGTCCGTGGTGGAGTCCCAGACTTCACCTGCTCCGAGCGCAAAACTCGAGTTCGGTATGCCGGTGACCGCGCCGGCTCCGTCAGCAGTGGACGACCAGGTCGTGCCGGACGAGGAGATGCTCGGGTGCATCAGCGCGGTCAGGGCGCTGCTGCTTGCGGCAGCGGCGGAGTGGACGACGAGGGTTTCGGTGTAGCCGGTGGTGGTCGCCGAGACGACGACGTCGATGCCGGGCGCGACCTGCCGATAGGTGGCGGTGGTGCCGCTCAGGACCGGCGCCGGCAGTGAGTCGGGGAGTGTGATGGTCGCGGTGTGCGCACCGGATCCGAGGGTGATGAGCGGACCGGTTCCTCCGGCTGAAAAGGTCACCGGGTCGCTCGCCGCAACCGGGGCGATGCCATGAGCAGTGCGAGCCAAGGTCGTGTTCAGCGATACCCAGGTGGAGCCGCGTCTGACCCGTACCGGCACGGCGGAGGTCGTCTGCCGGAAGGTGCCGTCGGGCAAAGCTGTGACGTCGCTGGTCGCGGTCGTCAATGATGTGACGACGCTGGCGCGGTGCGTGGTGAGCGCGGTCCGCAACGCCGCGCGCAACACCGCGGGCGCACCTGCCTCGAGGCGGCCGTCGCGGCTCGAGGCGCTGTTGGACGTGATCCCGGTGCCGGTGATGACAAGACCCTGAGCAGACTTGCTGCCGGTCGCGTGGGCAGCTCCGGCGCCGACGGCGAGCAGCCCGGCGGTCGCCATACCGGCACAGACCAGCATCGTGATGCCGCGAGTTGGTCGGCGCGATGCGCCCGTGGTCGTCGCGGCGGTTTCGCCGGAGCGTTGCTGATGGTGCATCGAGGGATCACTTTCGAAGACGGGCGTGACGGTGGCGGGAATGCACGACCGATCGACCGGTGCCGGTCACTTGATGATGGTGTCTCCCCGGACCGCAACGTAGCCGCGCAGTCGGCCTACGGGATAGATCCCAGATCCTTCGGACTTGCTGAAATTAACCTGAGGAATCGCCGGTCCGGCGATAGGTGAGGTGCTGTCGGGTGTGGTCGTCAGTCTCGGGGATGAGGCGCTCGCGTTGACGTCGTTCAGTCGCCGGAGGGGATACCGGCGCCCCACAAGGCACCTGCGATCAGCGCAGGCTGGAAGAACAAGCGCACCAAGCGCTTACGGTCGGTGTCGAGGCCGAACGCGTCACTACGCTCGGCATACTGACCGATGTTGCCGGGGAAGATCGCAGTGTAGAAACCGGCGAGCCCGATGCCGACCGCGCGACGGTGCTGCGGCAGCGCGGCATACGCGAGCCCGAAGGCAATCTCGACAACGCCTGATCCGAGGACGACGAGGTCTTTGTCGACCGGCACCCACGAGGGCACCTGCGCCTGGAAGTCCTTGCGCGCGAAGCTCAGATGGCCGCGGGCTCAGGTGGTGGGAGACGCGGTTAAATCGCGTAGGGATAGACAGCGAGCATGTATGCGCCGAACCACGCGCTGACGGCGGTCACCGCGATACCCGCGGCGAGTTGGGTGCGCTCGGATCGGTGCGCCAGACCGATCGCCACCGGGATCAACAGCACGTATGCCGGGAGCAGCAGTCGTGCGCGTGAATTCATCAGGCCGTTGGAGGCCAGCACGGTGAAGGCGACGGCTGCGCCATACACGCTGACCTGCCAGGGCAACCGGCTGGCGAAGGCGATCGCCACGAGCGCGATCGTCGCCAGGATCACCCAGGCGGTGACCACGTCGCCTGTCGTGTTGTTGGTGGCCAGCGTGTCGACGAGATAGTCGATCGTCGCCTTGCCGAAGTCGAATCCCGTGTTCCAGCCGGTGGATTGGACGTGGAACCAGCCCAGCGGAGAGCCCGTGCGCACAGCGACGACGAAGATCCAGAAGAGCCAGCCGATCGGCGAGAGCACGATCGCGACGAGTGGCCGCCAGTCACGACGGTTGCCCCACCAGTCGATGGCGGCCGCGATCGCGACGACGGCGATCAGGGCGACGACGGTGGTGCGGGACAGCCCGGCGAGCAGGGTCAGCACACCGGTGGCGACCCACCGTCGTTCCAGCACCATCACCAGCGCCCAACCGGCGAGCGCACAGTAGAGCGCCTCCGTGTAGGCCATCGTCAACACGATGCTCATCGGGGTCGCGGCGAACAGCACCGCAGCGAGCAGGCCGACGCGTTCTCCGGTCGCATGATCGCCGGGCCGGGCGCGCAGCAGGCACCACTGCCCGATGCGATATGCCGCAACCGAGGCCAGCGCACCTGAGACGACACTCGTCAGGATTGCCGCCCCGAATACCGAGATGCCGGGAACGTGGCTGGCGGCGGCCACCGCCCAGGGGTAGCCGGGGAAAAATGCGTATGCCGTGTCGGAGGTGTGCAGACCGCGCGCATCGACGAATGTCTTTGGTATGCCGTTGTATCCGTACTGTGCAAGGGCCAGCATCCACTTGCCGTCCCAGACGCTGAGGAGGTTGCGGATGCTCTTGGACTGACGGTGGCCGACATACGCCAGCCAGATCAGTCCGACCGCGCGCACGACGAGGAATGCGCTGATGCCGAGCAGCCAGGGCGTGCCCCGGCTGGTGCCGTTCCGCTCGGTCCCTTCAGACATCGATGCGACGGGTCACAGGTACTGACCCGTCGGTGACGCGGGTCCGTCGTCCGGCAGTTGCATCGGTGAGCCCTGACCGCCGGAATGCCCGGCCGGCAGCCCGCGCCGCATCGCCTGGAGCTGTGCCTGTGCCGCCATCTGCTGGGCGACGATCGCGGTCTGTATGCCGTGGAAGAGCCCCTCCAGCCAGCCGACGAGCTGTGCCTGGGCGATCCGCAGTTCGGCGTCGCTCGGTGTCTCCTCGGTGAACGGCAGCGCGATGCGGTCGAGTTCTTCGACGAGTTCGGGCGCGAGGCCTTCCTTCAGCTCACCGATGGACCGCTGGTGGATGTCGGCCAGTCGTCTGCGACCGGCGTCGTCCAGGGGTGCGTTGCGGACTTCCTCGAGCAACTGCTTGATCATCGAGCCGATGCGCATGACCTTCGCGGGCTGCTCGACCAGGTCGGCGGGGTTGTCGTCGCGCTGCTCGTCACCGTCCGCGGCCTCGGCGTTGTCGTCGCGGCTGCGCGCGGCCACCCCCATGCCGTCCTGGGTGACGACCACGAAGCGCTGCTCATCTGAGTTTTCAGGATCAGGCGTCATGCCCTCCATCCTGCCTCAGCGGTTCGTCGCCGAGACTCTCCGGCGGCTCAGGTCGTCAGCAGGACCTTGCCCACGTGGCTGGATTCCTGCAGCAGCCGGTGCGCGTCCGCGGCCCGGTCCAGCGGCATCCGGGTCTGTATGACGGGGCGTACCGTGCCGTCCTCCAGCAACGGCCAGGCATTGGCGCGGACGGTCGCGACGACCGACGCCTTGTTCTCCCGGCTGCGCGCTCGCAGGCCGGTGGCGATGATGCTGCCGCGCTTGGCCATCAGCGCACGTATGTCGAGTTCGGCATTCGCGCCGCCCTGCATGCCGATGATGGCGAGCCTGCCGTCGAGCGCGAGCGCCTGCAGATTCCGGGCGAGGTACTTCGCGCCGATCACGTCGAGGATCACGTCGGCTCCACCCGCCTCCCGGACCACGTCGACAAAGTCGCTCTCGCGGTAGTTGATGACGATGTCGGCGCCGAGTTCTGAGCAACGGCGCAGCTTTTCGGGGCTTCCGGCGGTGATCGCGACTCGGGCGCCACAGGCTTTCGCCAGCTGGATCGCCATAGTGCCGATGCCGCTGGATCCGCCGTGGACGAGCAGCAACTCGTCCGGCTGCAATCGCGCCGCCATGAAGACGTTCGACCACACGGTGCACACGACTTCCGGCAGAGCTGCGGCGTCGACGAGATCGACCCCGCGCGGCACCGGCAGCAGCTGACCGGCCGGCACGACGACCTCTTCGGCATATCCGCCGCCGGCGAGCAGAGCGCAGACCCCATCGCCCACCTGCCACTCGGTGACGCCCTCGCCCAGTGAGGTGACGGTGCCGCTGACTTCGAGGCCGGGGATCTCGGACTCACCCTTCGGCGGCGGGTAATGCCCTTGCCGTTGCAGCAGATCCGCGCGGTTGACGCCGGCGGCGGCCACGGCGATGACGACTTCGCCGGCGGCCGGCTCGGGCGCTGGAACGTCGGCGAGGGTCAGAGCGGTTTCGTCGCCGAAGCTCGGCAGGGTGATCGCACGCATGGTGTCGACGCTACGCCGGAGGGCCACGGTCGGGAGATGGGACTGCTACGGGCGCCCCTCCATCGCACTGTGACGAAGTCGGCTTTCCGTATAGCTGCGACGTCGTTGAAGTAGATGAGGCGATGATGTGTGAATGAGGCTGATTGCCAGGACGTGGAACGGGCGGACCGAGTGAGCACTCCTCGGTCTCGGGCGATCCGTACAAAGAGTCCGGCCATCAGCACAATCGTTCTTGTAATCACGCTAGCCATTGCTGGAATCGTCATCGTCATCGTGTCGGTTGGCCATGCCGGTGGCGAATCCAGAGGATCCGGTGCGTCTCTCGCGCTGTTTTTTCTGCTAGAGGTGTTGGCGGCAAGCATGGCGCTGTCGTCAATCCCCGCCACCCTTGTCGTGACGGAGCATTCGTTTTCGATCAGGGCACCTGCTGCGTTCAGGCATGAACTCGTTCTCGATAGGAGCTTGATGCGAGATGTTCAGGCGGCCGGTAACCTTCCCAGTCGAGGCCGGCATGGATCGCTGAGAGTGGCCGGACTCAACTTTGGTATGACGGGCGACGAGTACATCATCGTCTTCACCGAATCCTCGCCGCTACCTGCGAGAAGAGTGTGGCCCTCAGCGTTCCTCTGGTGGCTCTCCAACGGAAGGTCCAGAACTTTCTTCGCACTTCCGAAACCGAAGCGCGCCTACAACGGCGTAGCTGTAAGACTTTCGAACGACGATTTAGCGACACTTTTGCTGTGGGTGAAGTGATCAGTCGCGCGGAGTGCGCAGCACCAGCCATTGGTAGTGCAGGTCGGTGCCGTCGGTTGCCGGCCAGGTCTCGAAACGTTCGATCCTGCCGTGCTTGGTGACCGCATCCCGCAGCACCTCGTCACTGCGCAGCGCGAAGAAGCGCGCCGGCCCGTAATGGCCACCGCCCCAGTGTTCGGTCCGCGACTGCGGAGCGCCCCAGAGTCCGATCGCGACGGGAGCACCCGGCGTCACGACACGGACGATCTCGCCGAGCGCTGTCGGCAGATCCGCATCTGCAACGTGCAAGAGAGTGCTCGCCGTGTATGCCGCATCGAAACTGCCTGTCGCAAAAGGTAATTCGAGCGCTGACGCGACCTGCACGTCGAGACCTGCGGTGCGGCATACAGCCACGCTCGCGGGTGCGAGGTCGACCCCGCGCAGCTGGAATCCCGCGTCTCGAAACCCGATCGCGTCGCGACCTGGCCCGGTGCCGACCTCCAGCACCCGCTCGCGACCTTCCGCGTGCAGCACCGTGATGAAGGCGTCGCGATGGTCGATGCGCTGCTCAGGCAGCGGGTGGTCGCGCCGGTCCGTGGCCTCCGCGTCGTAGTACGTCACCAGGTCGGCTTCCCGCTGTCGGCGTTCCATCGCGTGCAGGTCCTCGACGGTGTCGACATCCCAGACGGCCGAGTCCTCGACCGGCAGCGTGGTGACCGTCAGTTGCTGCAGCAACGCACGCATCGGCTGGTCGGTCGGATCCGTCGGCATGCCTCGACGGGCGGCAGCCGTGCGGTATGCCGCCAGCAGTGGTTGGCGACGGCCGTCCGCGTCGGTGGCGACGACGGCGTCGGCCGGGCCGCTGCGCAAGGTGAGGCGCAACTCCGGCAGGGCGGTGGCGGCATACGGCATGTCGGCGGCGATCAGCGCGAACTCGTCGTCGGTGATGAGTGGCAGAGCTGCGGCGAGAGCGGCCAACGGTCCTGAGAACGAGGGAGATTCGCGCACCCACTCGACGGTGCGGTCGGTGTCGCGCGGTTCTCCGACGACGATGATGCGCGAGGTCTCGGGCAATCCGTCGAGCGCCTGATCCAGCAGCGGACGCTCGCGCAGGAGCGCACGGGTCTTGTCATCGCCGAACCGGCTGGACCGGCCTCCGGCGAGCACGACTGTCGTTGGCATGGTCGGCAGTCTCTCAGGTTGCGCGCGCCGTCGGACGATGCCCTAGTCGCGTGCTGAGCTCGGCGGCTGCTGCGACAACGGCCTCCGCAAGCGGGGCCGTCTCCGGCGTGTCGGCATGCGGATAGGTGACAGCGACGCCTGCCACGGGAAGGGCGTTGTGATCGAGCACCGCAACTGCGAAAGAAGCGAAACCCGCTGTCACCGAATCACTTTCGACGGCATAGCCACGCCTTCGCACCTGAGCCAGTTCGGACTGCAGCGCCGTCAGCGACGCCGGCCCGCGGCCCTGGCGCTGCACGAACGAGTCACGTGACGGGAACAGTGCACGCACCTGCTGCGATGGCAGCGCCGCCAGCATCGCCAGTCCCGAAGCGGTCAGTGACGCCGGCAGGCGCACGCCGACGTCGGTCACGAGCGAGGGTCGCCGAGGCGCGCGCTCCTCGATGACATAGAGCACGTCGCGTCCGTGCAGGACGGCCAGATGCGCGTTGTGTGTGGTCGCGTCGATCAACCGCGCCAGCACAGGACGCGAAATCCGTTGCAGCGGAGCCTGTCTGGAGTACGCCGACCCGAGTTCGTATGCCGCAGGCCCCAGTCCCCACCGCTGGTCGTTCTCTGCGTGGGTCACCAGTCCGGCGTCGCGCAGTACGCCGAGCAAGCGGTACGTAGTCGATCGCGGCAGGCCCAGTTCGCGCGCGAGCGCCGCGGCGGGTTGGGGCGATGCGTGGCGCCCGATGAGCTGCAAGAGGGCGACGACCTCGGTCGCGGCAGGGGCGGACGACATACAGCACAGTGTCCCAGATCTGAGACAAGAAGTCGGTGAACGCACTGTCCGACGTCGGCCGACAGCCGGACACTTGCCGTATGACCGAGACGATCACCGTGGGCATCGGCCCGCTGAGCATTGCCGATGTCGTTGCTGTCGCCCGGGGTGGCGCGCAGATCGAGCTGAGCGACGAATCGCGGGCCGAGGTGGCGCGCAGCCGGGAGATCATCGAGGCACTGGCGAACGACACGGTGCCGCACTACGGCATCTCCACCGGATTCGGCGCACTCGCCAACACGCACATCCCGCTCGAAAAGCGCCAACGACTGCAGCGCAGCCTGGTCGCATCACACGCCGCCGGCTCCGGCGCACCCGTGGAGCGCGAGGTGGTGCGCGCGCTGATGCTGCTGCGCATCTCGACCCTGGCGACCGGCCGCACCGGGATCCGCCCGCAGACCCTCGAGCTGTATGTCGCAATGCTCAACGCGGGGATCACCCCCGTGGTGCGCGAGTACGGTTCGCTCGGTTGCTCCGGTGACCTCGCGCCGCTGGCGCACTGCGCACTTGCGCTGATGGGTGAGGACGAGGTGCACGACGCGCAGGGCCGGCTCATGTCGACCTCCGAGGCCTTCGCCGCCGCCGGACTCGAGCCGGTCGTCCTGCAGGAGAAAGAGGGTTTGGCCCTCATCAACGGCACCGACGGCATGCTCGGCCAGCTGTGCCTGGCCATCGACGACCTGTCGATGCTCCTCACCACGGCAGACATCGCCGCCGGCATGAGCGTCGAGGGACTGCTCGGCACAGACGACGTCTTCGCCGCAGATCTGCAGGCGCTGCGACCCCACCCGGGTCAGGCGCTGTCTGCGGAGAACCTGCGAAAGGTGCTGAAGGACAGCGGAATCCGAGACTCCCACCGTGACCCGAACGCCTGCACCCGCGTGCAGGATGCGTATTCGCTGCGCTGCTCGCCGCAGGTGCACGGCGCCGCGCGGGACACCCTCGCCCACGCCGTCACCGTCGCCGAACGTGAGCTGGCGGCCGCCGTCGACAACCCGGTCGTCACCCTCGACGGACGTGTCGAATCCAACGGCAACTTCCACGGTGCGCCCGTCGCCTACGTGCTCGACTTCCTCGCGATCGTGATCGCCGACGTCGCGTCGATGAGCGAGCGGCGCACCGACCGGTTCCTCGACGTCGCGCGCAACCACGGTCTGCCGCCGTTCCTGGCCGACGACCCGGGCACCGATTCGGGTCTGATGATCGCGCAGTACACCGCGGCCGGTGTCGTCAGCGAACTCAAGCGTCTTGCGGCTCCCGCGAGCGTCGACTCGATCCCCAGCAGCGCGATGCAGGAGGACCACGTGTCGATGGGTTGGGCCGGCGCGCGCAAGTTGCGCCGCGCGGTCGACGGACTCACCCGCGTCCTCGCGATCGAGTTGCTCACGGCGGCGCGCGGCATACAGCTGCGGGCTCCGTTGCAGCCCGGCCCGGTCGCGGTGGCCGTCATCGACGAACTGGCCGTGCCAGGACCCGGCGCCGACCGGTTCCTGTCGCCCGAGATCGAGTCGGTCGTGGCATCGGTCGCCGACGGCAACGTCCGCGCAGCGGCACAGCAGGCCGCGGGTCCCCTGGCATGACCCAGCAGGTGCGCATCGGCGCGTATGCCGATCCCGTGCCGTTGACCAACCAGCTTCATCAACAGGATTCAGATTCGAAAACGCAGAAGAGACAGGGAGTTTGACGATGGAAGGTGCACGTCCGGTGCGCGCCCCGCGAGGGACGACGTTGACCGCGCAGTCGTGGGCGACCGAGGCCCCGCTGCGGATGCTGATGAACAACCTCGACCCCGAAGTGGCCGAGCGACCCGACGACCTCGTCGTGTATGGCGGCACCGGTCGTGCCGCACGTGACTGGAAGTCCTTCGACGCGATGGTGCGCACGCTCGAGCGGCTCAAGGCCGACGAAACCATGCTCGTGCAATCGGGCCGTCCGGTCGGCGTCATGCAGACGCACGAGTGGGCCCCCCGTGTCCTCATCGCCAACTCCAACCTGGTGCCGGACTGGGCGACCTGGCCCGAGTTCCGCCGCCTCGAGCACCTCGGCCTGACGATGTACGGCCAGATGACCGCCGGCTCGTGGATCTACATCGGCACCCAGGGCATCGTGCAGGGCACCTACGAGACCTTTGCCGCGATCGCCGAAAAGCGTTACGGCGGAACACTTGCCGGCACCCTGACCCTCACCGGTGGTTGCGGTGGCATGGGCGGCGCCCAGCCGCTGGCCGTCACGCTCAACGACGGTGCCTGCCTGATCGTCGACGTCGACGAGTCGCGACTGCGCCGACGCGTCGAGCACCGCTACCTCGACGAGGTCGCGGACTCCCTCGACGACGCCATCGACAAGGCTGTCGCCGCCAAAGAGCAGCGACGCGCGTGGTCGGTCGGTGTCGTCGGCAATGCTGCTGAGATCTTCCCCGAACTGCTGCGCCGCGGTGTGCCGATCGACATCGTGACCGATCAGACGAGCGCGCACGACCCACTGTCCTACCTCCCTGAGGGCATCGCCCTGGAGGACTGGCACGAGTACGCCGAGAAGAAGCCTGAGGAGTTCACCGACCGCGCTCGCGCCTCGATGGCCAAGCACGTCGCCGCGATGGTCGACTTCAAGGACGCCGGCGCCGAGGTCTTCGACTACGGCAACTCGATCCGCGACGAGGCCCGATTGGGCGGCTACGAGCGGGCGTTCGAGTTCCCCGGCTTCGTCCCGGCATACATCCGCCCGTTGTTCTGCGAGGGCAAGGGCCCATTCCGTTGGGCAGCGCTGTCGGGTGACCCGAAGGACATCTACGCGACCGACAAGGCCGTCATGGACCTGTTCCCGGACAACGACCGGCTGCAGAAATGGATGCGCGGCGCGCGCGAGAAGATCGCCTTCCAGGGCCTGCCGGCGCGTATCTGCTGGCTCGGGTATGGCGAACGTGACAAGGCCGGACTCGCCATCAACGACCTGGTCGCCAGCGGTGAGGTGAGCGCCCCGATCGTGATCGGCCGCGATCACCTCGACTGTGGATCGGTGGCATCGCCATACCGCGAAACCGAAGCAATGGCAGACGGATCCGACGCGATCGCCGACTGGCCGTTGCTCAACGCGCTCGTCAACACCAGCTCCGGCGCGAGCTGGGTGTCACTGCACCACGGCGGTGGGGTCGGCATCGGCCGGTCGATGCACGCCGGTCAGGTGTCGCTGGCCGACGGCACCCCGCTGGCCGCGCAGAAGCTGGCGCGCGTGCTCACCAACGACCCCGGTATGGGTGTGATCAGGCACGTCGACGCGGGCTACGAGATCGCTGAGGACGTCGCCGAGCAGAAGCACGTGCGCGTGCCGATGCGGGAGAACTGAGCCGGTTCAGCCGTGCTCGGACACCTCGGGCAGCACCACTTTGCCGATCTCGCCGGGATTCCAACAGACCTCCCAGCGGAACCCGTCGGGATCGGCGAAGTAGCCGCTGTAGCCGCCCCACTCGCGGTGCTCGGCAGCGGTGACGCTGCTGGCGCCCGCCCGGCGGGCCTGCTCAAGGGCGGCATCGACCTCCGTGCGGGTGGCCACGTTGTGGGCGAGGGTGATCGGTGCCAGACCGGACGACGGTTGCTCGCCCACCTCGGCCGCGAAGGCGTCGCGCTCCCACAGCGACAGCACCAGCTGCGGCCCGACCTGCAGCATGATCACGTCGATGTCGTCGAAGGCAGCCGGCCAGCCGAGCCCCTCGACGTAGAAGCGGCGGCTGGCGTCGCGGTCGGCGACGGCGAGAGTGATGAAGCTGACGCGAGGTTCCATGCAGTCACACTGGCAGAACGCACCGACAGGAGTTCGCGATGAGCAGTTCTGAGTTCGACCGGATGTGGGACGAGCTGCACCCAGTCGGCCGGGTCGCATCCGGTGGCTACCGGCGATTCGCCTGGACGGCCGAGGACCACACCCTGCGCGAGTGGTTTGCGGGCGAGTGCACTCGACGGGGCCTGCAGTTGACGCAGGACCGCATGGGCAACCAGTGGGCCTGGTGGGGTGACCCCGACGCCGACGGCCCGGGCGTCGTGATCGGCTCTCATCTGGACTCGGTGCCCGACGGCGGCGCGTATGACGGTCCGCTGGGCGTGGTGTCCGCCCTCGCGACCGTGGATGCATTGCGGGCCAACGGTTTTGCGCCGAAGCGGCCGATCGCAGTCGTCAACTTCGGCGATGAGGAGGGCGCCCGGTTCGGCGTCGCGTGTGCCGGATCGCGCGTCATCACCGGTGCCATGACGCGCGAGCGGGCGTTGGGTCTCGCGGACGCCGACGGCATCACCATGGCCGAAGCCCTCACGCAGGCGGGTCGCACGCCTGAGCACATCGGGCGAGACGACGAGACGTTGCGCCGAATCGGGTGTTTCGTCGAACTGCACGTCGAACAGGGTCGCGCGCTTGCCGACCTCGACCCGGCGACCGCGGCGGTCGCGATCGGCACCGACATCTGGCCGCACGGTCGCTGGCGCATCGACCTGCCCGGTGTGGCCAATCACGCCGGCACCACGCGGCTGGTCGACCGCCACGACGCGATGCTGTCGGCTGCACAGGTCGTGCTCACCGCACGCGCCGTGGCAGCCGAAAACGGTTGTGTCGCAACGACGGGCAAGATCGAGGTCGAGCCGGGCGGGGTCAACGCCATACCGTCGCACGTCCGTCTCTGGCTGGACGCCCGCGGGTCCGACGAGGCAGCCGTCCAGGCGACGGTCGCTGCCATCGGTCGAGAGACCAGCCGGTTCGGTGGCACGCTCACCGAGGAGTCGTGGACCGCGACCACGCCCTTCGACAGTGATCTGGCCGGCCGGCTGCGTGGAGTGCTCGGAGAGTCGACCCCGATGCTCGGCACGGGAGCCGGCCATGATGCCGGAATTCTCGCAACGGCAGGCGTGTCGACAGCCATGCTGTTCGTGCGCAATCCGACGGGTGTCTCGCACTCGCCGGAGGAGTTCGCCGAACGCGACGACTGTCACCGCGGCGTCGAAGCACTGACCGCGGTCACCCAGGATCTCGCCTCGTGACCGCGTACTGGGCGCAGCACGCCTACCTTGCCCCAAAACCGTTCTGGCCCGGTGGTTTTGCGCAACGGGTGCGCTTCGAGATCGAGAACGGCGTCTTCACCGCGATCGAGGAAGGTATGCCGCAGGGCGGTGCGCACGTGCTGCCGGGCGTCGTGCTCCCTGGGCTGGCGAACTGCCACAGTCATGCTTTCCATCGAGCCCTGCGCGGTCGCACCCACGCAGGGGGAGGCACCTTCTGGACCTGGCGCGAAGCGATGTATGCCGTTGCGGCGCAACTGGATCCGGACAACTACCTGGCGCTGGCGCGCGCGACCTACGCTGAAATGGCGCTTGCCGGTGTGACCTCGGTGGGCGAGTTCCATTATGTGCACCATCAACCCGGCGGCGCGCCGTATGACGATCCGAACGCCATGGGGCACGCGCTCATCCAGGCTGCCGAGGATGCCGGCATCCGGCTCACGCTGCTCGACACCTGCTATCTCAGCGGCGGTCTGGGAGCCGATGGTCACCTGCCGCTCGCTCCGGAGCAGTTGCGCTTCGGCGACGGCGACGTGATGCGCTGGGCCGACCGCGTGTCCCGTCTTGAGACCGATCACTTCAACCATCGGATCGGCACTGCTCTGCATTCGGTGCGCGCAGTGCCCCGAGACCAGTTGCGTGCGATGAACCAGGCATGGCATCACGTCACCGACGGCTCACACGTGCTGCATGCTCATGTGTCCGAGCAGCCGGCGGAGAACCAGGCGTGTCAAGAGTTTTACGGCATGACGCCGGTCGAGTTGCTGGCGGACGCTGGGCTGCTCGGGCCCAGTTTTTCCGCGGTGCACGCGACCCATCTGACGGCGAACGACATTTCTTTGCTGGGTGACTCGCACAGCACCGCGTGTTTCTGCCCCACTACCGAACGTGACCTTGCCGACGGCATCGGTCCGGCTCGCGCCCTGCTCGACGCGGGTGCGCCGCTCAGTCTCGGCTCGGACCAGCATGCAGTCATCGACCTGCTGGAAGAAGCACGCGCCCTGGAGATGCACGAGCGCCTCGCGACCCTGCAGCGCGGTCGCATCACCCAGGACGAGCTCCTCGCCGCCACTACCGCGCACGAGTCGATCGGGTGGAGCGACTGCGGGACGCTGGCCGTCGGCGCCCGCGCCGACCTGGTCGCCGTGTCGCTGAGCAGCGTTCGTACAGCGGGGGTTCCGGCTGACTTCGTGCTGACGGCAGCGACCGCCGGCGACGTCACCGACGTCATACGGGACGGGCACGTGGTCGTCGCCGACCGGCAGCATCGCCTCGGAGACGTGAGCCGCCTGCTGGCCGATGCCATCGAACCCTTCTGGGTCAACGCGTGAGGACCCCACAAACCATGACCACTCTCATCACCAGGATCGGTGAACTCGTCACCAACGACCCGCCACACCCGGATGGCGACGGATCACCGCTCGGCATCATCCGCGACGCAGCCGTCGTGGTCGACGGCGGCCGAATCATCGCTGTCGGCAAGGCATCCCAGCTCTCTGATGCAGCTGCGAGAGTGGATCTCGACGGCCACGCACTGATACCCGCGTTCGTCGACAGCCACAGCCACCTGGTGTTCGCCGGGGACCGGTCGGCTGAGTTCACCGCGCGCATGACAGGCGAGCCGTATGACGGTGGTGGCATCGCCGTCTCGATGGCCGCTACCCGCGCCGCCTCCGACGACGAGCTGCGGACTCTTGTCGCGCGTCGCGTCGCCGAGATGCGCGCCCAGGGGACCGGCACCGTCGAGATCAAGAGCGGCTACGGGCTCAGCGTTGAGCACGAGGCCAGATCCCTGCGTATCGCTCGCGAATTCACCCAGGAGACAACCTTTCTCGGCGCACACGTGGTGCCGCCGGACAGTCGCGGCAGCGCTGCAGACCGCCAGGAGTATGTCGACCTCGTGTGCGGCGAGATGCTGGACGCCTGTGCGCCATACGCGAAATGGGTCGACGTCTTCTGTGAGCCGAACAGCCAATTCGCCTTCACCGCAACCGAATCCGAACAGGTCCTGCGCGCCGGTGCGGCTGCCGGCCTCGGCGTGCGGGTGCACGGCAATCAGCTGGGCGCCGGGCCCGGTGTGCAGTTGGCGGTGTCGTTGGGTGCGGCAAGTGTGGACCACTGCACGTTCCTCAGTGACGACGACGTTGCGGCGTTGGCGGGCTCGTCGACCGTCGCGACCCTGCTGCCCGGCGTCGAGTTCTCGACCCGGTCGCCATATCCGGACGCACGGAGGCTGATCGATGCCGGCGTGCAGGTGGCACTGGCCAGTGATTGCAACCCTGGCACGTGCTACTCCAGCTCGATTCCGTTCGCGATCGCTGTCGCGGTGCGCGACATGGGCATGACGCCGTCGGAGGCGTTGCACGCGACAACGGCGGGCGCCGCACGCGCGCTTCGCCGCGACGACGTCGGCGTCATACGTGCCGGAGCACGGGCCGATCTGACCGTGCTGGATGCACCGTCGTACCTGCACCTGGCCTACCGACCGGGCGTGCCGATCGCGCGGATGGTCGACTTCTGACCAGCGAAAAGCCCTCTGTCAGAGCCAGTTACGACGTTTGAACGAAGCGTAGAGAAACAACGCGATGCCCACGATGAGCCCCACGCTGCAATAGAAACCCCACTGCTTGGAGAAGCCGGGGTAGGGCACGTTCTGGCCATACCATCCGGTGATCGCCGTCGGAACGGCGATGATCGCCGCCCACGACGTGAGCTTCTTCATGACCGTGTTCATCGCGGTGTCGACCAGTGCCAGGTTGGTGTCGCGGATCGACCCGATGGTGTCGCGGATGGAGTCGGTCCACTCGGCCACGCGCATGGTGTGGTCGTAGAGATCCTCGTAGTACGCCACCAGGTCGCGCTCCGCTCCTGGATCGGAGGCGCGGCGCAGCACCATGCTGACCACGTCGCGCATGGGCAGGACCATCCGCCGCAGGTGGCTGATCTCCTTGTGCAACTCGTAGATCTGCCGGGCAATCCGGTTGCCGGCATGCTGCTCGTCGAAGAGCTCTTCCTCGAGATCGTCGACCCGCTCGTCGATCCGGGTGACCACCTCGTAGTAACCGTCGACGACGGTGTCGAGCAGGGCGTGCAGCAGCGCCTTCGGGCCGTGTTTGAGCAGCTCGGTGTTGTCCTGCAGATCCTGCGCCACGTCGTCGACGGGAAATCCGGCCCCGAGCCGCACCGTCACAACGGCGTGCGGCATCACGAAGATCGAGATGCGGTGCATGTCACTGTCGTCGGCCATGCCGGTGACCGTGAAGGCCGTGATGAAGATGTGGCTGTCGTAGCGCACGGCCTTCGGCCGCTCATGCTGGGTGAGAGCGTCCTCGACCGAATGCGGATCGAGCCCGAGTTCTTCGGCGAGTTGCTGCAGGTCTGCCGGTTCGGGATCGAGCAGGTCGGCCCACGACAGTGTGCTCGGGTCGCACAGATGATCGCTGAGATCAGCCAACGGGAAGTCGTGCTCGGTCAGCGCGCCGTCGCGCCAGGCCCGCGTGCTGATCTCACAGGTCACCAGCCGACCTTGGTGATGCCGTATTGCACGGTCTTGCCACTCACGCTGTTGACGGTGACGGTGACCTTCTTCTGCGAACCGGCGACATCGACCGAGCAGGTCTGCGTCTTCTTGACCTTGGCCGTCAGATCACCGTTGCACTTCACCGCGCCGATGGTCTGGGTTGACACCGCCGAGAGCTTCTCCTTGACCTGCGTCTGCAGGGCGCTCTGCTTGACGACCGAGTCACCGCAGGCGGCGAGCGAGGTGACGAGCACCGCACCGACCCCCACACTGACCACAGTTTTGCGGACGGTGCGCTTCATCTGTCTCCTCCTGCAACCAGAACGACGTGCCTGGGAAATAGTACGCGGGCAATCGGAGCGAGCCGTATGACGATGCCTGGTCCCACCGATCGGCCGCGACATACCTCAGAGATCGCCCAGCAGCCCCAATGGACGTTCGACCGCATCGGCCACGAATCGCAGGAATCCACCCGCCGCACCGCCGTCGCACACGCGGTGGTCGAACGTGAAGCCGAGTTGGACCACCTTGCGAACAGCCAACTGACCGTCGACGACCCACGGTCGGTCGAGGATGCGACCGACACCGAGCATCGCCGCTTCGGGGTGATTCAGGATCGGGGTGGAGCCGTCGACACCGAAGACGCCGTAGTTGTTGAGCGTGAAGGTGCCGCCGGTCAGGTCGGCCGGAGCAAGCGTGCCGGCACGGGCCGCGTCGACGAGTTCGCCCAGCCGACCTGCGAGTTCGCGGGTCGTCAGTCGATCGGCGTCGTGCACGACAGGCACGACGAGACCGCGCGGGGAGTCGGCGGCGAAACCGAGATGGACGGCGCTGTGCCGCACGATCTCGCCGCGGTCCACATCCACCGAGGCGTTGAGTTCGGGGAAGCGGCGCAGGCTGGCGACGCAGATGCGTGCCAGCAGCGCCAGTACGCCGGCGCGTTCGAGGCCGATCGCCTGCCGTGCCGCCATGAGCTCGGTCGCATCGGCATCCACCCAGGTGGTCGCATCCGGAATCTCACGCCGACTGAGGGTGAGCTTGTCGGCAACGACCTTCCGCAGGCCGGTGATCGGAATCCGTTGTTCCTCAGTGGTCTTCGAGCTGTATGCCGCAGACTGTGGCGCCGAGGCGCCCCTCGCCGCTGCGGCATCCACGTCAGCCCGCCGGATCACGCCACCCGGGCCAGGGGTGACCTGTCCCAGGTCGATGCCACGGTCCTGTGCCAGCTTGCGCACGATCGGCGAGATGACCTTCGGCACGTATGTCGCAGCCTCGGCACGATCAGCATCAGCCACCGGCACGGCATCGGTACCCGGCACAGGCGTGCCGCCCGACGGACGTTCGGCGTCTGCCGGCCCGGCACCGGCACCCGTCGTGACGGACGACAAACCACGACGACGAGCCGCGCGACGTCGATCGGACACCGTGGAGCCGCCTCCGGAGGTGCCGTAGCCGATGAGGACGGCGCCGGACCCGGACTCGGCCGCAGCTCCCGGGGCACTGCCCGCGTCGACCGGATGATCCGTTGGCATTGCGCCCGATGCGACTGTCACCAAAGGTGATCCGACCAGAACGGTTTCGCCGGCAGCGCCGTGGCGGCGCACGACCCGGCCGGCATACGGGCACGGAACCTCGACAGTCGCCTTGGCGGTCTCGACCACCACCACGTGCTGGTCGATGATCACCTCATCGCCCTCGTCGACCAGCCATTCGATGACCTCGGCCTCGGTGAGGCCCTCGCCGAGATCCGGCAGCGTGAAGGTCTGCTCGGGCGCGACGCGCAGGCTGGTCGACTCAGCCACGGGACACCGCCGCTGCCGGCTCGTGTGAGAGGTCGGGCACGTCGTCCCATTGCAAGCGGGCGATCGCGTCGAGCACCCGCTCGACTCCGGGCAGGTAGGTCTTCTCCAACATCGGTGCGGGATAAGGAGTTTCGAGACCGCTCACGCGCAGGACCGGTGCCTGCAGGGAGTGGAAGCAGCGCTCGCTGACCCGTGCGGCTACCTCGCCGGCTACGCCGGCGAAGCCCTGGGCCTCGGACACGACCACGCATCGGCCGGTACGGCGCACCGACTCGACGACGGTCTCGTCGTCGAAGGGCACGATGGTGCGCAGGTCGACGACCTCGACATCCCAGCCTTCGCTTGCGGCAGCCTCGGCTGCCTGCAGCGCCATCGGCACCGACGGCCCGTAGGTCACCAGCGTGACGTCAGAGCCCGTGCGACGTATGACGGCTTCGCCGAAACCCGGTCGCTGAGAGGGCAGTTCGACGTCCTGCTTGGACCAGTAGAGCGCCTTCGGCTCCATGAAGATGACCGGGTCCGGGTCGTCGATCGCCTCGCGCAGCAGGCTGTAGGCATCCGCGGCGTCCGATGGTGTGACGACCTTCAGACCGGCGGTGTGGGCGTAGTAACCCTCGCTGGAGTCGCAGTGATGCTCGACGCCGCCGATGCCACCGGCATACGGCACGCGGATCACCATCGGCAGACCGACGCGGCCCGAGGTGCGATTGCGCATCTTGGCGACGTGCGAGGTGATCTGTTCGAAGGCCGGGTAGGCGAAGGCGTCGAACTGCATCTCGACGACGGGGCGAAAACCGGTGAGGCACATGCCGATCGCGAAACCGACGATGCCGGCTTCCGCGAGCGGAGTGTCGAAGCAACGCTCCTCGCCGAAGGTCTCGGCCAGGCCGTCGGTGATCCGGAAGACACCGCCGAGGGTGCCGACGTCCTCACCGAAGACGATGACGTCGTCGTCGGCTTCGAGGCTGTCTCGCAGCGCTGCGTTGAGCGCGCCGCTCATCGTGACGGTCATGCCTGGGCCTCCGCAGAAAGTTCGGCCTGGACCATGCCGCGCAATTGCTCCAGTTGCGGCGTCGGCGTGGCGAAAACGTTGTCGAACAAGGACATCGGGTCGACCGTGGGGTCGGTGTTCATGCGGTCACGCAGGTCCGATGCCAGCGATTCGGCCTCCGCGTGGGTCGCGGCGACGATGTCGTCGTTGAGTTCGCCGCGTGACTTCAGCCAGGCCTCGACCCGTGCGATCGGGTCGCGGTCGAGCCAGGCGGTGACCTCGTCGGCGGAGCGGTAGCGCGTCGCATCGTCGGCGTTGGTGTGCGCGTCGAGACGGTAGGTGTGGGCCTCGATGAGGAAGGGCCCCTTGCCGGAGCGGCAGTGCTCGAGCGCGACATCCATGACGGCGAGCACCGCGGCGGGGTCGTTGCCGTCGACCTGCTCGGCCCGTATGCCGTAGCCGATTCCCTTGTATGCCAACGCCGGAGCCTTGGTCTGCTTCGACAGCGGCACGCTGATGGCGTACTTGTTGTTCTGAACGAAGAAGATCACCGGGGCCTCGAAGACCGCCGCGAAATTCAGCGCCTCGTGGAAGTCGCCCTCGCTGGTCGCGCCGTCACCGATGAAGGCCAACGCCACCGAGTCGCGACCGCGACGCTTCTCGCCGTATGCCGCACCTGCGGCGTGCACCAGCTGCGTCGACAGCGGCGTGCACTGTGCAGCGGTGTGCGTCGCGATCGGGTCGTAGCCGCAATGGCTGTCCCCGCGCAGCAACGAGAGCACCTCGATCGGGTCGATGCCGCGGGTGACCAGCGCCATCGACTCGCGGTAGGTCGGGAACATCCAGTCGGTGGGGTGGATGGACATGGTGGCCCCGACCTGGCAGGCCTCTTGGCCGCGCGAGCTGGGGTAGACCGCCAGCCGGCCCTGCTTGGTGAGCGCCGTCGCCTGGATGTCGAACCGGCGCCCGATGACCATCTGCCGCCAGATCTGCCGCAGACGACCAGCATCCGGCATGGCGTAGTCGCGCACGGTGCCATGCTGCTCGACCTCGGCTCCGGTGGGATCGAGCAACTGGACCGGGTTGGGCGACGGCAGCAACGCCTGCTGGGCCGCATTGGCTGTGGTCTGCATCACAACAGTGTCTTGCTGGTAGCTGTTTGGCTCAAGTCAACCGGACAACGGCATACATATGGTGCGATAATGGCAGTATGGAGAGCCAATCATCCAAAACAGACTCTCGAGGCGTGCGCGAAGCTGGACAGACCGCGCCACGTGAGATCGACGACGTCGACCGGCACATCCTGGGCGAGCTTGCCGCCGACGCTCGCTTGTCCGTGCGCTCGCTCGCCGAACGACTGCATTTGTCGCGTGCAGGGGCTTACGCGCGACTGCAACGACTGACGGCCGACGGAGTGATCGAAGGCTTCAGCGCACGGATCGACCCGCCCAAGGCGGGTTTGGCGACAACGGCATACATCGCGCTCAACATCGAGCAGAACACCTGGCGCACGGTCTCGGCGGCGCTGGCGCAACTGGATTACATCGACACGATCGCGCTGCTCGGCTCGGAGTTCGACGTGCTCGTCCAGGCGCACGCACCCGACAATCAGGCCTTGCGGACGCTGGTGCTCGAGCGCATCCAAGCGATCCCTGGAGTGCTTGGCACGCGCACCTGGCTCGCGTTCGAGGAGATCAGCGGCGCCGGTACGCCGTGGGCGCGTGAGCAGTTAGGCTTACCTTCATGACCGATGCGCAGCCCCTCGACCCTCAGCTGGTCGAGATCGCGCATGCGTGTGCTGATTTTGCGCGCGACGGCGATGCCGAGCGTCTCGCAGCCTATGTCGACCATGGCACGCCGGTCGACCTGACCGACGCCGGCGGCAACACGCTGCTGATGCTCGCTGCGTATCACGGGCAGGCGGCCGTCGTCTCGGTGCTGCTCGAGCGCGGCGCCGATGTCAATCGGCTCAACGACCGTGGCCAGTCGCCGCTCGCCGGAGCGGTTTTCAAGGGTGAGGACACCATCGTCTGGCTGTTGCTCGACGCAGGCGCCGACGTCGAGGCGGGTTCGCCGTCGGCCAAGGCAACCGCCGAGATGTTCGGCCGGGGCGACCTGCTGCGCTGAGTCGCGTTCGCTGCTGGTCCGCGGATGTGCGGCCGTGTGGGCGGGCTGGCGGGCCGCCGGGCCGCCGGGTCGGCGAGTGGCGCGGGATTGCCCGAGGTGGCGGCGAGGGGCACAAGAGTGACCGAGATCAGCGCTCGTGGGTCAGTTGCGTGCCACTCGGGACGGGTCGAGGGCAAGTGCGTGCCACTCGGGACGAGGTGCGGTCTCCGAGGGCAATTGCGCGCCTGTCGTGGACCTGCGGTTCTGTGCGTGTGGCGGCGAGTGACACAAGATTGCCCGAGGTGGTGGCGAGTGGCACAGGAGTGACCGAGATCAGCGCTCGTGGGTCAGTCGCGCGCCACTCGGGACGGGCGAGGGCTAAAGCGTGACTCTCGTGGCGATCAAGGGCACGTGCGTGCCACTCGGGACGAGGTGCGGTCTCCGAGGGCAATTGCGCGCCTGTCGTGGACCTGCGGTTCTGTGCGTGTGGCGGCGAGGGGCACAAGATTGCCCGGGCGGGCGGCGACTGGCACGGAAGTGACCGAGATCAGCGCTCGTGGGTCAGTCGCGCGCCACTCAAGACGGTCGAGGGCTAAAGCGTGACTTTCGTGGCGATCAAGGGCGAGTGCGTGCCACTCGGGGTGTGGTGAGGTCTTGAGGCAGGTAGTGCGCCAGTCGTGGACCTGCGGTTTTGTGCATGTGGTGGGTGAGTGGCGCGGGATTGCCCGAGGTGGCGGCGAGTGGCGCGGGATTGCCCGAGGTGGCGGCGAGTGGCGCGGGAGTGACCGAGATCAGCGCTCGTGGGTCAGTTGCGTGCCACTCGGAACGGTCAAGGGCACGTGCATGCCACTCGGGGCGTGGTGAGGTTTCGAGGGCACGTGCATGCCACTCGGGGTGTGGTGAGGTTTCGAGGGCACGTGCATGCCACTCGGGATGGTCAAGGGCAGGTGTGCGCCATTCGCGGCGTCTGAGGGCGAGAGCGTGATTGTCGCGGTGCTCGAAAGGCAAACGCGTCACACTCGCCCGCCGTTCACGCCTTGAGTGCGGCCTTGGTGGCGGCCTTCTGCTGCTGCTTGGCCACTGCCGGCGGCGGCGTTCCGGTCGAGCGGGTGTAGTAGTCAGCGGCCTTGCGCTCGGCGAATGCCTTGAATCCCGCGGCCATCGCCGTCGACACGACCGCGAAGACCGCGATCTGCGTGGCGCTGTGGTTGGGGTCGTGCTTGTTGACCGGAGGCTTACCGCCCGTTGCGGCCTTCCAGCCCTTCGCGGTCACCGTGGTAGCGGCCTTCCCCGCAGCGATACTGCTCGCCGCGGCGAGCACCTTCCAGGCCACAGAACCCATCGGCATACCTTCCGTCAGTGCGCGACCGCGCGGGGTCGCGTGTCGTCATACGTGCTGGATCCGAGCCTGCCATGCCGAGTCCGCAGTCGTCACCCGACCGTGCAGACGACGCGGATTTCACCGGGTGGGGAAGGGCCGCACGGTGAGGCACTGTTCCGCTCGGCCGACCGGTCCGTGCACATCATTCAGGGTGCTGGAAGTCAGGCCGAGGCCGTCCGGACCGAAGCTCACCTCGGTCGCCAATCCGACGAGTGCAGGGTCCGGCTGTCGCAGCAGGTGCACGGTCAGATCGACGTTGGGAAACATCAATTCGGTCGGCCGCACCCGGGTGGCGATGCCGTTGGCCGTGTCGATGAGCATGACGTATGACGCAAGCGGGTCCGCACTGCCGTCGTCGATGAGCCTGCAGTTGCTGCGGATCCACACCGACCTGCGGCCGCTGCGGCCGCCAGGGGCAGCGGTGATGTCGAGCGATGCGATGTAGCCACCCGGCCACTCGCGGGTGCCATCGATTGGCGCGCAGTCGGCCGGATCGGCCATGGTGGGCAACTCGACCGCGGCGAACGACCTCATGTCCTGCACGGACAGCCGCCAGGCGCGCGCCCGGATGATCGCGCGGCCGCCGATGATCAGCGTGGCCTCGAGCAACTCGATGGTGCGCCCGGGCCGGATCGTCTGCACCTCGATCGTGCTCTCCTGCAACGGAATCAGGCCCAGAATCTCGAAACTGAGCCGCCCGATCTGCATGTCGTCCCGATGGTCGTGCCGTGCGAGTTCGTGGGTGATCAGCCCACTGATCGGCGCCATGTGCTGCTCGTGGTCGTTCCAGGCGCCTTGCACGTGAATCGTCGGCTGGTACACGCCGGCACCGGTGCGGCGGTAGTAGAACGAGTCGTCATCGGGATCGATCGGTGTCACGGCTGGCAAGCCTACGGGTCGCGCCGGCACATGCCGTGGTTGCGGCAGGTCTTGCCGGGAGCCCTACACCACTGGCACCATCAGTCTCAGGAGTTTCACGGAATTTTCATAAGACACGCCGAATAATTTCGAGAATGCACTTTGTAATGGAGCTTTGGTCGGGGTGCTCAGTGGGCCGCTCGGGGGCTCTCTCCGGAGAAATGTCGCGCTGCTGACACCAACGGACCTCCGTCGCGAGGAAGAGGTTGCCACATCATGCTTTCCAAAACCGTGGGTGTGTGCGCTGTCGCCGCTGCCCTCGTTTGTATGCCGGAAATCGCGTCCGCCGCGCCAGTCAAGACGACGGGCGGCGCGGCATCGAACGCGAGCACGCGGGCCATTCCGACACCGACCGCAAAGGCCGCAGCCGACGGTGTGAAAAAGGGTATGGGCGCGCCGATGAACTGGATGACCGGCGCGGCGCGATTCAGTGGGCAACGTGCGGCTGCGACACCAGCGCAAAATTCCTCATCGTCCTCGATCATGACCTACGGCATGGACGTGTCGGACTACAGCGGCACGGTCGACTGGCAGGCCTGGGCGAACGCCGGCTACCGGTTCGCCTGGATCAAGGCCACCGAGGGCACGTATTACACCAACCCAGATTTCTCCTCGGAATACTCCGACGCGACATCTGCAGGCATGATCCGCGGCGCCTATGTTTTCGCCAATCCGGCATACTCCAGTGGCACAGCCCAAGCCGACTACTTCATTGCGCACGGCGGTGGCTGGAGCGCGGACGGCAAATCCCTCCCTGGAGTATTGGATGCGGAATACGACCCGTATTCGTCGAACGTCTGTTACGGCCTGTCGGATTCGCAGATGGTGGCCTGGATCCAGGCTTTCAATGCCGAGTACAAAGCACGCGAGGGCGTGTACCCGGTCATCTATACGACGACGAACTGGTGGACCGACTGCACCGGTGACAGTGCGGCCTTCAGCAACAGCAACGCATTCTGGATTGCTGACTACAACGGGTCCTCCACATCGGGACCGACCGACGGTCTACCCACCGGTCAGAGCAACTGGACGTTCTGGCAGTGGGGTTACCAGACCTCGCCCGAGGTCGACTACGACCAGTACAACGGCTCTCCGTCGTCGCTGAAGGCGTTCGCCACGAGCCCGCCGGGCCTGACGCCCCCGCCTCCGGCATACACGGTGGGAACGCACGTGAAATCGGCATACCAGTCGTGGATGGGATCACCGACGGGGTCCGAACGACAGGTGAGCGCCTTCGGTGTGACCGGATATCAGCAGTCCTTCTCAGGTGGCGTGACGCTGGCGTCGAGCAAGTACGGCACGCACGTCATCTCCGGCGCGATCGCCGCGCACTGGTCGGTGGGCGCCGACGGATGGCCGATCGAGAACGCGTTCGACGCCACCGGCCAGACATCGGCCGGCACGACGGCCACCGGACCTGTGCAGGAGTTTCAGCAGGGGTCGAACCGGGCGATGGCATTCCTTCCACCGGGGTCGTCATCGCCGACGTGGAGTTCGGGAGCTGTCTGGCAGTACTTCCAGAGCAACGGCGGTGTCTCGAAGATGGGGTGGCCCGTGAGCGCTGCCACGTCGGCCACCGCGTGGGGTTGGACGGGCTCGATGCAGTCGTTCGGACCGATGGACGAGGTCGTGAGCTCGCCGGGCGGCACCGAGCTGGTGCGAGGTGGGAACGCGCATTCGTGGACGCCGGCGAAGTACGGCTGGCCGATCGGCGTCGAGGTGGCTGCAACCGGCGACAAGATGTCCGGTACGACGCAGCAGTTCATCCAGGGCACCTCGAAGGTGCCGGCCGAGGCGTTCTACACCGCGAAGTACGGCACAGTGTGGAGCAACGGCTACATACTGCGTGGCTTCCTGCTGCACGGCGGGGTCGCCGGCCTCGGCTGGCCTCAGAAGCCGATGTCGATGGCGAACACCCAGGGGATGGTGGGCTACTGGCAGCCATTCACCGGCGCCAACTCCAATGTCACGAATGTCGCTCTCGTCTATGACAAGTCGGGAACGTTCATCACCGACAATGCGATCAGCGCGGTGTGGAACCCGGCCATCGAGGGCTGGCCGACGAACAATGCCCGCTCGGTTGCCCGTCCGGCCCCGGGCATGATCGAGCAGTTCGTGCGCAAGTCCGGATACGACTACCTCTTCTGGAACAAGTCGACCGGAAAGACAACGCTGTACGCGGGCATCGCTCCGAAGTAGGTCGGCGCGACTGGCATAACTCGCCGAATCGGCGACGTATGTGTGACGTGTGAGGGTGGTGTGCCGCATGCGTCGTTTGCGGCGACGATGTGGACCGCATCGGCGACTTATGTGCCGCGCGTCTGAGGTTGGTATGACGCAACGCGCTTCCAGCGGCTGCGGATGCGACCATGACGCCATGATCACCGTGGTGCTGTTCGACCTCGACGGCGTCGTGCGCCACTTCGACCCACGCCACGTCGTCGCGATCGAGCAGCGTCACGATCTGCCGCGCGGAGCGATCGAGGCGGTTGCGTTCAGCAGCCCACTGATCGACGAGGTGACGACGGGTCGAGTCTCGCGGCAGCAATGGATCCAGCGAATCGGCGAACGCTTGGGCAAGCCTGTCGCAGCGCAGGATTGGGGCGCCCAGCCCTTCGTGGCGGATGGCGCTCTGCTGGCGCTCGCGGACGAGTTGCGCGCTGCCGGCCGGACGACCGCGATCCTCACCAATGGCACCGACACCATCTCGGCTGAGAGCGAAACACTAGGTCTGCCAGAGCATTTCGACCACATCTTCAACTCCGCCGACATTGGTTATGCGAAGCCGGACCAACGCGCATTTGAGCACGTGCTACGCGCTCTGGACGTTGCCGCCGACGCGGTCTTCTTCACCGACGACTCCGAAGCGAAACTGGCGGGCGCCACGTCGTTGGGTATGACGACGCAGCTGTTCACCGACGTCGTATCGCTGCGAAATGCGTTGCGCGAGAGCGGTGTTCCGGTGGCGACAGCGCGCCGGACGACACGGTCATTCGAGCAGTGAGAGCACTGCCTGCGAGAACGAGCCGGGGTCTTCCTGCGGGACATTGTGGCCGACCTTCGGCAGCAACCGCTGATCGAACGGCCCGTCGAAACGCCGGCGATCCTCGGCCGCGCTCGCGCCGGCGACTCCGGCGGCTCCACTTTCCAGGACGATGGTCGGCGTGCTGATCGTCGGGTGTGTGGCCAGGCGACGCTCGAGTTCGGCATACTGCTCGTCTCCTGGTGCGAGGCCGTAACGGTGACGGTATGAGTGGATCACGACGTCGACGAAGTCGGGGTTGTGCAACGAGGGCGCGGAAGCGGCGAACGCCTCAGCCGCGCCGGTCCATGTGGGTGACCAGTCGCGCCACAGCAATGCGCAGAGAGCTTCGCGATGCGCCGCGAGGCCGTTCCGGCCGCGTTCCGAGTGGAAGTAGTACTGATACCAGTAGGTCTTCTCCCACTCGGGCGATGCTGGGGAGTCGGAATGCTCGATGTCCTGGATGTTGTACCCGCCCACGGTGACGAGGCCGCGAACGCGTTCGGGGAAGAGCGCTGCGGCGATGCACGCCGCACGGCCGCCCCAGTCATCGCCGGCCACCACTGCGCGTTCGATGTCGAGAGCGTCGCGCCCGGCCCGGCCGAGAAAGCACGCCGGGTGACGGTCGGTGATCGACGCTCGTCTGTGCCAGGAGCTTCGAGCAGGTGCGGCGACTCAGGATCGGTCAAGGAGCACGCGCGCCGACCAGGGGGCGGTTGCATTGCTCAGGCTGATCACGACCGGGTTTGCGTTGGGCCGCGACTGCCCGAGAGTCACCAGCGATGGACCACCGATGCACGACGTCGTCACCTTCAGGTCCGGTTTTCTGCTGACGGTCATGGTGTTGCCCAGCCCGCACGAGTAGAGCACCTCGAGCACGCCTGCCGCGGGGAGCGGCGACAGTGAGCGGGTGCCGGGGCCGGAGGCATCGTCGAACTCGTCGCCGGTGGCACCGGTCGGAGTCACCGGCGATGCGGAGAAGTAGTTTGCTCCGGGTCCGTTGATCGTGGACGACGGCGAGGCGGTGGCAGACGATGGGTGAACGCCCGACGAGGTCGTCCGCTGTGGGTGGGCGCTCCCGTTGCAGCCGGCAAGCGCCACCACTGCGGTCAGGCTGACCAGCGCGGTCATCGGTCCGCGAAAACCGTTCGCCGACAACTGTCGCAGCATGACGGATCCCTTCGTGGCCGCTCGATGTCGCGCCTGACCGGTGACCGCTTTCCCGTTGGCATCGTCGAACGGTGGACGAAGACTAGCCGCGGCGGATCGTGCGCGTGCGGTCAACCCCGGACTCGTGCAGATCAATCGAACCGCGCCAAGAGCTGACCGGCTGCGGCGGACGACGAGGCCGTTGTCAGTTCGGCCGTCGGAGTGTCCAGCAACACCAGCACGATCAGAGGTGAAAATCCTCTCGCTGCAACAACTCCCGGATCCCAACGTATGACGGGAGCCCCCGCCGCCACCTGGTCATCCACGGTGGCCAACCCCTCGAAGCCCCGCCCGTTCAGACGCACCGTGTCGATGCCGAGGTGCACCAGCGCGGCCGGCCCGGCATCGGGTTGTACGACGAACGCGTGGTGATGCGCTACGGCGACGTGACCAGTCACCGGTGACAACACCTCGCCGGCACGTCGCACCGGGTCGATGGCCACAGATGCCCCGAGCACCGCCGTCGACAGCACCGGATCGGGCACCCGCGACAGCGGAATGACGCGACCGTCATACGGCGCGAGCAGGTCGAGCCGTCTCGTCGTCACATGAGGTCTTCGATGTCGTCGACCAACGCGGCCGACTGCGCACCGACGACGACATGCACCGCGTTGTCCGTCGTGATCACGCTCACTGCGCCGGCCGCTGTCAGTGCCGCCTCGTCGACCTCGGCCGGATCACGCACCTCACAGCGCACCCGGGTGACGCACGCCTGCACATCGACGATGTTGGCGGCGCCGCCGAGGCCGGCGAGAATCTGGTCCGCTTCGATCATGCCGAAAGCCTAGTGCCGCAGCCGCAGCTCCCTGGCCAGTTGCCGCGCACCTGCGGAGTGAGCCCTCAGCCCCCGAACCGATCTGACTCCTGACTCGCCGCGTGGGTGTCGCCTCAGGTGAACAGCCCGCGGCCGAGCCAGTCGTTGGAGTCCTGCACACCGGGGGCGACGAAGAAGTAACCGCCGCCGAAGGGCTGGACGTAGTCGACCAGCGGCTCGTCGATCAAGCGCGTCTGGATCGCCTCGAACTGGCGCTGCACGTCCTGCTGGTAACAAACGAAGATGTGACCGGACTGCAGGTTGCCGTTGGTGTCGACACCGAGATCGTAGTTGTACGAACGGCGTACGAGCATCTGATTGGCGGTCGCCGGGGTGCGCGGGTTGGCCAGCCTGATGTGCGAATCGGTCGGTATGACGTTTCCCTTGGGGTCCTTGGCGTAGTCCGGTGTGTCGAACTCGTTGTTGCCGTCCAGCGGTGCACCGCTGTCGCGGCGACGGCCGAACATGCCCTCCTGCTCGGTGATCGAGACACGATCCCAGAACTCGGTGAACATGCGGATGAGCCGCACCACCTGGTAGGTGCCGCCCTTGGCCCATGCGGGTTCTGCCGGGTCATCGGTCCAGATCAGCGAACTCGCCGTCGTGCCAGTCGGATTCGCCGTGCCGTCCTTGAAGCCGAGCAGGTTGCGGCCGGTGCCGGTCGGGCGCGACGGAGAGTTGTAACCCTCCATGCGCCAACGGATCTGCATGCCGCCGCGAGTGTGTTTGAGGATGTCGCGCAGCGCATGGTGGACGGTGTCTTGGTGGTTGGCGCACAACTGCAGCATCAGGTCACCGTGGGTCCACGCATCCTCCAACTTGTCGTTTGGGAACACGCGCATCGGCGTGAGCTTGACCGGCTTGCGGGAGGCCAGGCCGTAGCGCTCGTCGAACATGCTGGCACCGAATCCGACTGTGCCGGTGAGGCCGTCAGCGGGGATGTCGGGGCCGAGGACGTCGGAATCCGACGGCGGCTGACCCGGTCCGAGGTTCGGCGCCGCCCCGCCCTTCGTCAGATTGCGCAGCCGGTCGGTGATGGTCTGCATCAGGTCGGCAGCGTCCGACTTCGAGGTTGCGGTCAGGTCGAACGAGACGTAGCTCGCCGATGGCTGCTTGCTGCTCGGGCCGGGGCGCTCGATTCCGGCCTGGTGCTCGCCATACATGTCGTACGACGACTCGGTCGTCATCGAATTCGCTTGTGTGCCAGCGGCGTCGGCGCGTGATCCACCCACCATGAGACCGGCGGTGAGCGCTG
Organism: Rudaeicoccus suwonensis; assembly: GCF_007829035.1. Classification (NCBI taxonomy): domain Bacteria; kingdom Bacillati; phylum Actinomycetota; class Actinomycetes; order Micrococcales; family Dermacoccaceae; genus Rudaeicoccus; species Rudaeicoccus suwonensis. The sequence continues at coordinate 202,848 of NZ_VIVQ01000002.1, read as the reverse complement.
AGCCTGCGGCCCCGGCGCCGACTCCTCCGAGGAAGTTGCGGCGGCTGAAAGTCATCGGATGTCCTTGCGATTCGACGGGTTCGGGGTCATGAGTTCGGCGGCACTTCGAGCAGGTCGGGCACGAGTGAGAGGCTCTCGAGCACGTTCCCCAACTGGGCGTTCACCTGCTGCTGAGCGGAGAGCGGCACCTGGCTCATCGGGCGCCATGCGTCACCATGCTTGGTCGCGTCGAGAGCGGCATCGAGCGAATTGAGTTGCGATGTGATGGTTTTGACCAACTGCGGACGGCGGCTGGTGATCTGCGGCGCGAGCATCGACAGCACGACCCGGGTGGCGGCCACGTCGGCAGAGGTCTCTGGATACATTGCGCCCGAACCGAAGTCGTCGGTGCCGACCATCTTGTCGCGCTGGGCGTCCTCAAGGATCTCGTGTGCGCGAATCGGCATGTCGGTCGGGTCGATCGTGATCTTCGGCAGCTGACCGATCAGCTTGGTGATGTTGGCGTGCAGGTCGGTCGTCACGCCGAGCAGGGTGCTCGCGGATTGACCGTGCCACAGGCCGTACTCAAGACGGTGCAGGCCGGTGAAGTCTTTGTCGTTCACGCCGTTCTGCAGCCCCCACGGGAGTCCGTCGATCGCGTCCCCGAGATCGCCGAAGCTGTCGTATGCCGCGCCCACCTGCTCCCACGTCAGCTGAGCCGGCAGCCAGTCGGTGCGCGCCTTGGCCATGTCGCCGGAGCGCAGGTCGGCTTCGATCGTGTTCACCTGCTGCTGAAGGGTGTTCAGCTTCGGACGGACATACGCCTGGTATGCCGTTGCCGCCGGCTGCAGCTCGGCGAGCGTGGCCGGTTTGTATGGCGCGGGCCCGCTCGCGGAGCTGGCACCGCTGACCGAGACGGCCGACGACTGCAGCGTCTTGCCGTTGGCCATCCGGCACTCGAAGGTGTAGCTGCCCGAGCTGAGACTGGCAGTGAGGTTCGCGGTCGTGGCAGGGCCGAGCGTCTCGATCTCTCCGGCGATGGCGCCAGAGCTGTCCAGCAGCATGATCTCGCCGGCGTTGGAGGACTTGTTGGTCACGGCGAAGGTCTGCGAACCGGTGCCGGGTGACGACCAGCCGTCGGCGCACTTGGAACCGGTCACCGTGACCGCGCTGGTGGTGGCATTGCTGCGCGGGATCACCGCGAGGGCGATGCCGGCGAGGATGGCGGGAGTCAGCACGAAGGCTGCACCCGTGGCCAACGGCCGGTCGCCGGCAAGACGCCCAAAGCGCTGCGACAGCGGGACCGGCGCCGCAGCCACTGCCGCGGGCTCGTCGTCGGCTGTGTCGGACTCATCCGGCACAGCTGAATCAGCTGACTGAGCAACGGCTTTCGCGGCTGGTGTCGTCGCTGTGCGCCCGGCGAGCACGAAGGTCGTCAGGACGATCGCCAGGTAGACCACCCAGGCGACGACCTGCAGCACCGTCATACGCGGCGCGAGCTCGGTGACGCCCTGGATGAGCGTCACCCACCACGACCCCGGATCGATGTGGCCGGTGAGATCCCAGGCGATCCAGTTGCTGCCGGGCAGCAGGCCGGCGTCCTGCAGGTCGCCCAGGCCGTAGGCGAGCACGCCCGCGGCGATGACGATGAGCAGGACCGCGGTGCGCGAGAAGAACGTGCCGAGGTTGAACTTCACCGCGCGGCGGTACAGCAGGATGCACAGCGCGATGGCGATCGCGATGCCGATGGCGGCGCCGACGATGGGCGCGACGGTGTCCCCGGCAGCCTTGGCGGCCGTCCACAGGAACAGCATGGTCTCCAGGCCCTCGCGGCTCACGGCGAGGAAGGCCGTGAGCGTCAGGGCACCGGTGCCGAGAGCCAGCGCCTCGGTGACCTTGGTGTTGATCTCGCCGGAGAGAGTGCGGGCAGTCCGCCGCATCCAGAAGATCATGACCGTCACCAGACAGACCGCCAGCACCGACAAGATGCCGCCGACGAGCTCTTGGGCGCGGGAGGAGAGCGAGTCTGTTGCGAAGGTCAGCACCGTTGCGGCGCTGAGCGAGAGGCTGACCGCCCCGGCGATGCCGAGCCAGACAGGAGTGGTCGACGCACGTTGACCCACCGGTGCTGCCTTGCGCACCGCCGCCAGCAGGATCGTCACGATCAATCCGGCTTCGAGTCCCTCGCGCAACCCGATCAACAGGTTGGGGACCGCCTCACTCCAGTTCACAGCAGATAAGTAAGCCTCACCTATGCGAGGTAAGTCAAACCTTACTGACGACAAAGAAGTTCCCACGGGACGCACGACCATCGAAATATACCCAGGGGGGGTATGGTTGAGCCGTATTGGAGGTGTTCGCTCACATGTCGACCAGCAGCATCGAAACCGCACCAACGCAGCAGACCGAACTCGTCATCGACGGTATGACGTGCTCGTCGTGCGCCCACCGGATCGAGAAAAAGCTCAACGCTCTCGACGGCGTCGAGGCGACAGTGAACTTCGCGATGGAAACCGCCCGGGTGCGGCATCAGCCGTCGATTTCGACGGACACGCTGCTGGACACCGTTGCCACTGCCGGCTATTCGGCATCGCTGCCGGCTGCGAACGTCGAGCAGGACGACGACCGCCCGGGCGAGGCCGACCTGTTGCGCCGGCGGCTGCTGGTCACCTGGGTGCTCGCCGCTCCCGTGATCGTGCTGTCGATGGTGCCTGCCTGGCAGTTCCGCAACTGGCAGTGGCTGTCGCTCGTGCTCACCGCGCCCGTGGTGGTGTGGGGAGGGCTGCCCTTCCATCGAGCCGCCTGGACCAACGCCCGGCACGGCGCATCGACCATGGACACTCTCGTGAGTATCGGCACGATCGCGGCCTTCGGCTGGTCGCTGTACGCGTTGTTCATCGGGCACGCCGGGACGCCGGGGATGCGTCATACGTTCTCGTTGACCGTGTCCCCCCACGAAGCGGCGAACTCGATCTACCTGGAGGCGGCGGCGGGTGTCACGGCGTTCTTGCTGACCGGGCGCTATCTGGAAGCGCGGTCTAAGCGGACTGCCGGATCCGCCTTGCGGGCGTTGCTCGAACTCGGCGCCAAGGACGCCGCTGTCCTGCGTGATGGTGTGGAGGTGCGTGTGCCGGTGGGCGAACTCGTCGTGGGCGATCGTTTCGTCGTGCGGCCGGGGGAGAAGGTCGCCACCGACGGTGAGGTTGTCGAGGGGGCCTCGGCGATCGATGCCTCGTCCGTGACCGGCGAGTCGGTGCCCGTCGATGTGGGAGTGGGCGACGCTGTGACCGGTGGCACGGTGAACGCGGGTGGTCGTGTCGTGGTGCGCGCAACACGCGTCGGCGCTGACACGGCTCTGGCGCAGCTGGCGCGGCTGGTGCAGGACGCGCAGAGCGGCAAGGCGCAGGTGCAACGGCTGGCCGATCGCGTGGCCGGGGTGTTCGTCCCGGTCGTGATGGGTCTAGCGGTGCTGACCTTCGTCGGCTGGCTGGTGCTGGGCGGATCCGCAGCGGCTGGATTCACGGCAGCGGTGGCTGTTCTGGTGGTCGCGTGTCCCTGCGCGCTCGGACTTGCGACACCGACGGCGCTGCTGGTCGGCACCGGCCGCGGTGCGCAACTAGGCCTGCTCATCAAAGGCCCTGAGGTGCTCGAGAGCACCCGTCGCGTCGATACGGTGCTGCTGGACAAGACCGGCACGGTGACCATGGGTGTCATGGCGGTGAACGAGGTGCTGCCGCTGGCCGGCGACGATGCCGGTGAGGTGCTGTTGCTCGCGGGGGCGGTCGAAGCCGGCTCGCAGCACCCGATCGCGCAGGCGATCGCAGGGGCGGCCTCGACGTCCTCATTGCCACCGGTCGAATCCTTTGAGAGCAGTGACGGTCTCGGCGTCAGTGGGACGGTCGCGGGCAAAGACGTCGTCGTAGGACGCCCGGCGCTTTTGCAGCGCAATGGTTTCGAACTCCCGCAGGCGCTTGAAGCCGTGATGCGGACTGCCGAGGCGGCCGGTCGCACGGTGATCGTCGTGGGGTGGGGCGGTACGGCGCGGGGTGTCATCAGCCTGGCGGATGAGGTGAAACCGACGTCGGCTGAAGCGATTTCACGGTTGAAGCAGTTGCGGCTGCGCCCGGTGCTGCTGACGGGCGACAACCAGGCGGTCGCCGACGCCGTCGCGCGCCAGGTCGGGATCGACGAGGTCATCGCCGGCGTGCTGCCGACGGACAAAGCGGCCGTGGTTGCGCGGCTGCAGCAGGAGGGTCGAGTCGTCGCGATGGTCGGCGACGGCGTCAACGATTCCGCCGCACTGGCGCAGGCCGACCTCGGACTGGCGATGGGCACCGGCACCGACGCGGCGATCGAGGCGAGCGACCTGACGCTCGTCAGCGGAGATCTGCGCGGCGCTGCCGACGCAATTCGGCTGTCGCGGAGCACCCTGCGGACGATCAAATCGAATCTGTTCTGGGCGTTCGGCTACAACGTGGTGGCGATCCCGCTGGCAATGACCGGGCGCCTCGGTCCGATGGTGGCCGGCCTGGCCATGGCGTTCTCGTCAGTCTTCGTCGTGCTGAACTCGTTGCGGTTGCGAGGTTTTCGGCCGCTGTCCTGAGATGGGTGCGGGCCGCGCTCTGCAGTGCCCGGATGGTGGGGCAGTGCGGAGGCGCGGTCGCGGGCACTGATCTGCCGTCGGATCGAGGTTTCTGCGAGAGGATCGAGGGGTGACCTCGTTCAGCGCACCCGCAAATCCCGAATCCGTCTTCACGTATGGCGCGCCCCAGCTGAAATTCGGCACCGGCGCGGCCGACGAGATCGGCTACGACCTCAGCCTCACCGGAGCCCGGCGGGTGCTCGTCGTGACCGATGCGGGTGTGGCGGCCACCGGGGCGCCGCAGCGGGTGGCGGAACAGATGGCGGCTTTCGGTATCAAGGCCACTGTGTATGACGGTGCCCACGTCGAGCCCACAGACGAAAGTCTGCAGGCCGCAGTCGAATTCGGCCGTGGCACTGGACCGTGGGATGCCTTCGTCGCTGTCGGCGGTGGATCCAGCATCGACACTGCCAAGGCCATCAACCTGATGACCACCAACGAGGGAGAGTTGATGGACTACATCAATGCACCTGTCGGCGGTGGTCGCGGCCCGTCGGCGCCGCTGAAGCCTCTGGTGGCTGTGCCCACCACCACGGGCACCGGCTCCGAAAGCACGACGATCTGCGTGCTCGATGTGCTCTCGCTCAAGGTCAAGACGGGCATCAGTCACGCGCGACTACGGCCGACGATGGCGGTCATCGACCCGCTGCTGACCATGACGCAGCCACCCGGGGTGACCGCTGCTGCAGGGATGGACATCCTGTGTCACGCGCTGGAGTCGTACACCGCGAGGGCGTATGCGTCATACGAGCGCAAGCAGCCGCAGGAACGCGTGCCCTACTGCGGCGCCAACCCGATCAGCGACATGTGGTCGGAGAAGGCGCTGCAACTGCTGGCGGGATCATTTCGGACGGCGGTCCGCGATGGTGGCGATGTGCACGCCCGGGGGCAGATGGCGCTCGCGGCCACGTTCGCCGGGATGGGCTTCGGCAACGCCGGAGTGCACATCCCGCACGCCAACGCCTACCCGATCGCCGGACGCGTGCGTGACTTCCGGCCGGCGGATTACCCGCAGGACGAAGCGATGGTGCCGCACGGCATGGCCGTGTCGCTGACTGCTCCCGAGGCCTTCCGATTCACGTTCGACGCCGATCCGGGCCGCCACCTGCGCGCCGCTGAACTGTTGGCACCTGGGCGCGAGCCGGCCGGTGCTCCGCAGGAGTTTCTGCCGACGGTGCTGATCGACCTCATGCGCGACATCGGCATACCGAACGGTATTGGTGCTGTTGGCTATTCAGCCTCCGACGTGTCTGATCTGACGGACGGTGCGTTGAAGCAGCAACGGCTGTTGGCCACGGCGCCCAAGGCCGTCACCGCCGAGGATGTCGCCGGGATCTTCGAACGGTCACTGGCGCTCTGGTGAGCCTGGGAGTCACCCGGTGGAATGCGACCCCCGCCATGGTGGCTGACCTGCCAGCGGCACCTCTGGGAGCGGCTTAGGTGCTCGACCGGCAAATGTTCCGCTTGTTCCCAGAGTGTATTCAGCGAATACCTAATCCGTGCACAGTCCACGGCTACGACCTGCCAAGTCGGTGTCCTTACGTTCAGCCGAGCACAGTGCCAGCACGGAGCTGTGCCAGTGGGATGAGAAGAGGCAGGAATGGCGCAACAACGTTCTCGCAAGAGGACACGGTGGGTGGTCGCCGGCGCGGTCGCGGTGATTGCGATCGGTGCGGGTGGAACGTGGTGGGCCGTGGACGGTTCGCACTCGAAGACCACTCGCACGGCGGCAGCGACCACGACGCTGGACCCGGTCACCCTGGGTTCGGTCAGCAGGTCGGTGAGCGCGACCGGCACCTTCGTGCCCACCAACATCTCGTATGTCGATTTCGGCGCGTCCGGAACGGTCAGCGCAGTGAAGGCCACGGTCGGCGCGCAAGTCACGAAAGGTCAGGTGCTCGCGACGATCGACAGCACCGCCCTCCAGGCAGCCGTCACCGCGGATCAGGACACTCTCGATGCGGCCAACGCCACTCTCACGTCGGCGGATTCGTCTGACAGCAGCACTCAGATCGCGGCAGCTCAGGCGAATGTCTCGGCGGATCAGGCCAAGCTCACTCTCGCCCAGGAGCAACTGGCCGACGCCAGCTTGACGTCGCCGATCTCGGGAACGGTGGCCGCAGTCAACCTCACCGTCGGGCAGAGCGTGGGTGACAGCTCGTCATCCAGCTCGGGCTCCGGCTCGTCGGGCGGAACCGGTTCGTCCGGTGGTGCGGGGGCCGGTGGCGGATCAGGCGCGGGCGGCGGAAGCAGCTTCGGTAGCTCGTCGTCGGGATCTTCGGACACCAGCGGTTCGTCGAGCTCCGGTGACAGCTCTAGTTCGGCCGACGTCACCGTCGTCGACACCGGCTCGTGGACGGTGGACGCGGATGTCACGTCCGCAGATCTCGCGTCGATCAAGGTCGGCCAGTCGGTCACGGTCGCCGTGTCGACCGGAACGACCAGTTCCACCGGCAGCGGCCGGGGCGGATTCGGCGGGACGACAGGTTCGTCCGGAACCACGGGTACTTCGAGCACGACCGGGTCGAACGACAGCTCCGGTGCAACGACAGGTTCGTCGTCATCCAGCACTCCGTCGATGACGGGAACAGTGACGTCGGTCGGCATCATCGGGTCATCTTCCGGCGACGGGGCGGCAACCTTCCCCGTGACCGTCGCGGTCGACGGCTCGCCGTCCGGCGTATACGACGGCACCAGCGCCACCCTCGCGATCACGACCGCTCAGGTCGCGAACGTCCTCACCGTTCCCACGTCGGCGATCACGACGAGCGGCTCCAGCGACGTCGTGAAGGTCTCCAAGAACGGTCAGACATCGACGGTCAAGGTCACCGTCGGTCAGGTCTATGGCCAGCGCACGCAGATCCTGTCCGGTCTCACTGCCGGCGAGACGGTCGTCGTGCAGTCGCGCGGCTTCGGCGGTCTTGGCGGCGCCAGCCGACGTAGCAGCGGCTCGAGCGGCGAATCCGGCTCAAGTGGCGGTGGTTTCGGCGGAGGAAGTTTCGGCGGCGGCGGCGGATTCGGCGGCGGCGGATTCGGCGGGGGCCAGTGATGCAGTCGATCCTGTCCCTGCGCGGGGTGACCAAGACCTACGCATCCGGTGACCTTGAGGTGCAGGCCCTGCGCGGCGTCGACCTCGACGTGCCCGAGGGCGATCTCGTGGCGATCATGGGGCCGTCCGGCTCCGGCAAGTCGACCCTGATGCATATCCTCGGCTGCCTCGACGTGCCGACGACCGGGGTCTACGAGCTCGGCGGCGTCGACGTGTCCGACATGGGTGAGGCCGAGCTGGCCCAGGTGCGCAATGCCAAGATCGGCTTCGTCTTCCAGCAGTTCAACCTGCTGGCATCGATGACCGCGCTGCGCAACGTCGAACTGCCGCTGGTGTATGCCGGTGTCTCGCGCACCGAGCGTCGCGAGCGCGCTGCCGAGGCGCTGGAACGCGTCGGACTTGCGGCGCGCTTGGACCACCTCCCCTCGCAGCTGAGCGGTGGTCAGCAGCAACGGGTTTCGGTGGCCAGGGCGTTGGTGACCGATCCCGATCTGATCCTGGCGGACGAACCGACCGGGAACCTCGACTCCGTCGCGACCAAGGACGTGCTCTCCCTGTTCGACGAGCTGCACGACGCCGGCCGCACGGTGCTGCTGATCACGCACGACCCCGACATCGCCGAACAGGCCGCCCGGGTCATTCACATCAAGGACGGCCGGCTGTCCGAGGCCGATCGGGCCGTGGCATGAGCTGGGGCGAGACTTTTCGCACGGCTCTGGAGGCCATCGGTCACCGGAGGATGCGATCGGTGCTGACCGTGCTCGGCATACTCATCGGAATCGCTGCGGTCATGCTGACGGTGGGCCTCGGCCAAGGCGCTCAGTCCAAGGTGGCCAAGCAGATCGACGCTCTCGGCACGAACCTGCTGGTCGTGTCGCCAGGTAGTACCACGAGCACGACGGGGGTTCGCTCCGCCCGTGGCAGTGCGACCACGCTGACAACCACTGACGCCGACATCCTCGCGAATCCTGTTGTCGCGCCTGATATCTCGGGCGTCGCACCAACATCAACCGCCACCGACTCGCTGGTCAACGGCAGCACCAACTGGTCGACGAGCGTCGTCGGCACGACGCCGAGTTGGTTGACCGTGCGAGCCCGCACGATGAGCGAGGGCCGGTTCATCAGCACCAGTGACATCAACGCTGCGAGCCCGGTGATGGTGCTCGGATCGACGACGGCCGAGGAGCTCTTCGGCGCACGTGATCCGGTCGGCCAGACGGTCACGGTCGATGGCCAGACCTTCAGCATCATCGGCGAACTCGCGACGGCGGGCTCCAGCGGCACCACCGACGAGGACGACCAGGCCATCGTGCCGATGACGACGTTCGCGCAGCGACTGTCGACATCGACCGACACGCAGAGCGTCTCCGACATCTACCTCGAGGCGAAGTCGTCGAGCGACCTGTCAGCGGCATACCAGGAGGCGACCGCGGCGCTGCTGACGAGTCACGACGTGACCACGGCCACGGAGGACTTCACCGTGAGCAGCCAGGCGTCGTTGGTCGCGACCGCCACCAGCACCACCCACACGTTGACGGTGCTGCTTGGTGGAATCGCCGCAATCTCGTTGCTGGTCGGCGGGATCGGTGTCATGAACATCATGCTGGTCTCGGTCACTGAACGGATTCGCGAGATCGGTCTGCGGAAGGCGCTCGGGGCCACGCCGCGGACGATTCTGAAGCAGTTCCTGACCGAGGCCAGTGTGTTGGGCCTGGCCGGCGGCATCGTCGGCATCAGCCTCGGAGCGGTGGGTGCCCTGATACTGCCGCACTTCCTCAACCAGCCCGTCGACATCTCCGCAGAGGCGGCCGGCTTCGCGCTCGTCGTCTCCGTGCTGATCGGAGTCGCGGCGGGTGTCTATCCGGCCAGTCGCGCAGCCAAGCTTGCGCCCATCGATGCTTTGAGAAATGAGTGAATCATGTTTAACAGCAATAGTGTTCGTGTGGCATCCGTTGTTGCCGGTGCCGGTCTGGTGATGTCGCTGGCTGCCTGCGGGTCGGGGTCGTCGTCAGCAGCGAAGGCCACCTCGACAGCGTCGGCATCGACCAGCGGCCGCGGCCGGGGTGACTTCGCACGACGTCCGTCTGTCGACGGAGTCATCGGGTCGGTGACCTCCGACTCGTTGCAGGTGACGACCAACCAGGGAGCGGCAGCCGTCGTCACGTATGCCGCGTCGACGAGCATCAGTTCGGAGGCGTCGTCGTCGGCAGCAGCCGTGGTCAAGGGTGCCTGCGTGTCAGTCCGTGAAGGTGGCTTCGGTGGAGGTGGGCGCGCATCAGGTATCCCGAGCGCCCGGCCGTCCGGCAGCGCCACGCGGCCACGGGGCGGCATCGCGATCACCGGGCCGATCACGGCGACGACCGTGACGGTCGAGCCGTCAACCTCGTGCGCTGCTTCCGGCACCGGCACGAACAGCGCATCCGGCGGCGCCGGCAGGATGCGTGGCTTCGGCGGACTCTCAGGCACCGTCGCCTCGGTCAACGGCTCGACGTTCACGATCACGACGTCGTTCGGTGATCGCGCCGGATCGTCGAGCGGATCGACCGCGACGACGCGCACGATCACGGTCGACACCACGAGCAGCACGACCTACGAGAAGGATTCGGCGAGCACAGCGAAGGCGCTCGTCTCAGGCATGTGTGTGCTCGCCGAGGGCAGCGGGAGCAGCAGCAAGCTCGCGGCAGCCTCCTTGGTCGTCTCGTCCTCGGTGAACGGTGAATGCTCGGGCGGCTTCGGCGGAGGCGGCGGCGGGTATGGCGGAGGCGCAGGCGGCGGGAGCAACGGCGGAGGTGGCGGCAATGCCTGACGAGGATCTGCCGCTGTTTGACCAACTGAGCGGCGGCGGCAGTGAGGACGAGACGGTGGTGCTCGAGGCGGCGCGGCCGCCGCGACGTCAGCGCCGGGTCGTCGGCTGGACCGCCCTCGGCCTGGTCGGAGTGCTGGTCGTGGCCGGCGGCACGTATGCCGCCACCAACGCCGCGGACGCAAGCGGCCTCAGCAGCCGCTACCGGTTGGCGACCGCGACGACGGGTGACATCACCCAGACCGTGTCGCTCACAGGGTCGGCCGCGCGGGTCAACCAGGTGTCGGTCGGATTCGCGTCATCCGGCACCGTGGACTCGGTGAATGTCGCTGTCGGACAAACGGTTTCGCAGGGTCAGTCGCTGGCAACAATGGACTCCACCAGCCTCAATGCGAACGTGCTCGACGCCAAGGCACAACTCGCCCAGGCGCAAGCCGGAGAGGTCACCGGCGGGTCCGGTGGTGCCTCGGGTTCGGGTAGCGCCGGTGGGTCCGCCAGTGGCGGCGCGAGTGGGGGCAGTGGCAGCGCGAACGCGGCCGCGTCCGGCAGTTCGTCGTCCGCCACAGCCGGATCGTCATACAGTTCGGGCAGTTCGGGCAGTTCGGGCACCTCGAAGTCCGGATCGACCGGGTCGACGGCTTCGGGCGGAGCCAAGGGTCGCTCAGGAGGCTCCGGTGGGTCGTCGGTGTCAGCTGCGACGATCACCAAGATTCGGCAGCAGGCGAAACAGCTTGCGACACAAGTGAAGACGATGAACGCGGCAGTGGCCGCCGAAGCGACGGTTTGCGGCCCGCTGCTCGGCAGCACGAACGTCAATCCGACGCCGACACCGAAGCCCACCAAGGGTCACTCACCGACGCCGCAGCCGACGTCGACCGCCGCGCCGGCCGGCCCCGCATCGGGCTCGACCGGGTCATCAACGAGTTCACCATCGTCGTCGGCGAGCCCGTCGAGCACGGCCAGCCCGAGTTCCAGCGCCTCACCGACGTCGACATCCAGCCCCACCAGCTCGGCATCGTCGTCGGTCGATCCGACTCAGCTGCGCGCGTGCTTGACGGCGATGCAGGGCGCCGCATCCGACATCGCGACGGCATCCGAGACGTTGTCGTCTCTGTCCACGACGATCGCGCCGCTGCAGCACCTGACGTCCGGTTCGTCCGGCTCGGGATCCGGAACGTCGTCCGGTGGGACTGGTGGTGGCTCCGGGAAAACGTCTGGGGGAGAAGGTAGTTCGAAGTCAGCCGCTGGCTCGTCCAGCACGGGCCGCTCGTCGGGTTCGTCCACGTCGGGGTCCTCCGAAGACAGCGCTGCCGCCACAGATTCTCAGGACGCGACGATCGTGCAGGACCAACTGGCCGTGACGCAGGCGGAACAGGCTGCGGACAGCGCCACGTTGACCGCCCCGATCTCGGGGACCATCGGCGCGGTCGACCTCAGTGCTGGCAAGAGCGCGTCCTCCTCGTCGACGATCACGATCGTGGGCCAGGGTGACGCCGAAGTCACGGTCGACGCGCCGTTGTCCGACCTGCCTGAACTGTCAGCGGGTCAGAGCGCGTCGGTCGCGGCTGCCGGAGCAGTCGGCAGTATCCAGGGGACCGTCACACAGATCGGCATACTGCCGACCTCCAGCTCGAACTCCAGCACTCCAACCTATCCGGTGACGATCGTCGTTCCAGATGCGCCGCAAGCCCTCGCCGATGGCACGTCCGCGCAGGTCAGCATCAGCACCAAGCAGGTGAGTAACGTTGTGACTGTGCCGGATTCAGCGCTGACGATGGTCAGTTCGACGCAGGCGACGGCCCAGATTGCATCGGGTTCGACGGTGAAGTCCGAGGTCGTCACGGTGGGCGCCGTCGGTGGCGGTCGCGCGCAGGTGACCTCTGGGATCACCGCCGGCGAGCAGGTCGTGCTGGCTGATCTGAGTGAGGCGCTGCCGACCAACCAGTCGACGAACGTCCGCGGCCTGACGACGACCGGTGGCGGCGGTTTTGCCGGCGGTGGCGACTTCGGTGGCGGAGCTGGTGGGGGTGGTGGCCGCGGCGGCGGTCGCTGACGCCGGTCCAACTGCTGACGGCTGACGTGCGGCTACCTCGATATTCGACGCCAGGGCGGCAATAGAAGCCTCAGCGTCGAATATCGCGGGGTGGGTGTGCGGCAGATTCGACGCCAGGGCGGCAATGTGAGCCGTGGCGTCGGATATTGCGGGGGAGGGTGCGACTCGTCGGCGGTCGGTATGGACCTGGTCATGGCCCAGTCGATGCCCGCACACCAGTCGATGCCCTCAGACCAACTGCAAGCGCGCAGCGAATCGGAGCACCTCGGAGCTCGTCGTGTCGTCACAGCGTGAAAGCCATTCGATGGCGTCGGTTACCGGCAGATGTTCGACGGACACGATCTGTTCGGCGCCATCGACGCCGGTCGGCGGCGACCCCAGGACTGTCGAAGGCACAACGGCGTACACCCACCACATCACGGGGTGTGGCACGTGCGGCAGGTATGGCTTTGAGTCCCTGCTGTGGGCAACATGGCTAAAGAAGACGTGCATCGGGCCAGCGGGTGCGGATCCTGCCTCTTCGAAAAGCTCTCGTGTTGCGGCCGATTCGACCGTCTCACCAGGTTCGATGCGACCCCCCGGAAGAAAACGCCACCCTTCGACGGAACGGCATACCGTCACCTTTCCTTGCTCGGGTGTTGCCACGAGGTGGATGCGGTGTATTAGCTCCGGCGGCGGGAGGGCGCAACTGCCGACGACATCCGCGTTCGCGTATGCGACATACGTCCTCGCGAAGAGGTCTTCGAATCCTGGTGGCACCGACGTCATAACGGCGAAGCTACAAGGTTGCGTCGCCAGCAACGATTAGCTGCCGCTTGGTCTGCAACTTCGACGCCAGGGCGGCAATAGAAGCCGTGGCGTCGAAATTGCGTGTCTGACGACCGCCGTGCGGCTGTGGTGTGCGCGACTAGCTGTTGCTGGAGTGCTGCCTGTTCGACGTATCAATGCCGTGCGCACGAAGCGAGCCGATCAGCACGGCCACCGCCGCGATGATCAGCACGACCCCCAGTGCTGACGAGGCGCTGAAAGAGACAATTCCCAGCACGACAAGGACGAGACCGATACCCAAGAGCGTGTTTCGCTGACGCATGTCTTCCATCATGCATCGTCCCGGGTTCGGCTGTGGCGTCCCGGGCATCCGCAACATCTCACGACGATCGCCGGTGCGAGCGCTCCTTTACTCTTAATTGCTGCGAATAACCTTGGAAATGCTGACAATTCACTGAATTTTAGATATGGACAAACCTTTACGAAGACCGGAAGTATCCATGACCGATGGGCCCATAAGTTTCCCTCATCAGCGCTGCTCACCCCCGGCGGCGTACCCCTTGAGAGGCTCCATCAATGACTCGTATGACGTTCCGTGTCGCCGCCGTCACCGCGGTTGCGGCCATGGCCACCATTGGTATGTCGACCGCCAGTGCGCACCCGTCGGCAGCAGCAGCGGCCCCGCGTGCCAACAGCGCAGTCGCACACCGCATCGTCGGTTTCGGCAAGCACTTCGGCCACGCCACCAACGGCGCCACGACTGACTACAACTGGGCCGGCTACGCCCAGACCGGCGCAAACGGCAGTGCAAAGACCACCTCGGCCACGTGGACCGTGCCCACCCTGTCGACGAAGTACAACGGCTACTCCTCCACCTGGGTCGGCGTCGACGGTTTCAACAACTCCTACCTGACCCAGACCGGCACCGAGGCCGATGTGGTCAACGGTCAGGTGCAGTACGACGCCTGGTGGGAGGTCATCACCCCCAGCGACGAGGCTCCCGAGACGCTCTTCTCGACCCTGACCGTCAAGCCCGGCGACAGCATCACCGCTTCGGTGACCACGACCGGCTCCAAGTCGACGATGAAGCTGGTCGACAACACGACCGGCAAGTCGGCGTCGCACACCGCGTCCTACAAGGGTCCCGGCTCGTCGGCCGAGTGGATCCAGGAGGACACCGACGTCAATGGCGACATCTCCGCTGCGCCCGACTGGCACTCGATCACCTTCAGCAACATCCTGCGCAATGGCGCCAACCCGGATCTGCAGAGCAGCCAGTCGCTTGACATCGTCGACCAGAACGGCACCCAGGAGACCAGCACCAGCGCCCCGAACAGCGCCGGCAACGGCTTCACCACCACCTGGCTGGCCACCGGCACCCCCACTCCGGTGGACTGATCGCAGTCGGCATCCCGGTCAGCGGGCGGACATCTTCGGATGTCCGCCCGCTGCTTTACATTGAGCACCAAATCAGTCGGCCAGACGGGATGCAGGGTGAAAGACGTTCGCACGATGTTCGCCGACACCCGGCCGCTGCAGACGCTGGCCTTTCGCCGGTTGTGGTGGACCAACATCATCACCGTGATCGGCGCGCAGCTGACGGTCGTCGCCGTGCCGGCCCAGATCTACGCCGAGACGAACAGCTCGGCATACGTCGGGTTGACGGGCGTCTTCGGCTTGGTGCCGTTGGTGATCTTCGGGCTGTATGGCGGAGCGCTCGCCGACGTGATGGACCGCCGCAGGCTGCTGCTCATTTCCACGGTCGGGCTGATCGCCTCCAGCGCGATGTTCTTCGCTCAGGCGGCCTTCCACGCAAACAACGTGTGGCTGTTGCTGGTGCTTTTTGCGGTGCAGCAGTCCTTCTTCGCGGTCAACCAGCCGACACGCAGCGCCATACTGCCGCGGTTGATCCCGCTCACCGAGCTGCCGGCGGCCAACTCGCTCAACATGACGGTGATGCAGTTCGGCGCGATCGCCGGACCGCTCGTCGGTGGTGCGCTGATACCGGTGCTGGGGTTCTCGCTGCTCTACCTGATCGACACGATCACGCTCTTTGCGACGCTGTGGGCGGTCTTCGTGCTGCCGGCGCTGCCGCCGGAAGGTCTCGCCGCCACCGCTAAAGCCGGAATCGCTTCTGTGCTTGATGGGTTGGGCTATCTGCGCGGCCACAAGGTGCTGTTGATGTCCTTCCTGGTCGACATCATCGCGATGGTGTTCGGTATGCCGCGGGCACTGTTTCCACAGATCGCGCATCAGAGTTTCGGGGGCCCTTCCGACGGTGGTCTGGCGTTCGCATTGCTGTTTGCGGCCATCCCGGCGGGCGCGGTGCTCGGCGGGATCTTCTCCGGCTGGGTTTCCCGGGTGGAGCGACAGGGCGTGGCGGTCATCGCGGCCATCGTGGTGTGGGGCGCCGGCATGGTCGTCTTCGGTCTGGCCTCCGGTGCTGCCGGTGGCCACGCGAATGTCTTCCTGGTGCTCGCGCTCGGCGGTCTGATGGTCGGCGGTGCGGCTGACATGGCGTCGGCCGCGTTCCGGTCGACGATGCTGCAGGAGGCTGCGACCGACGACGTGCGCGGCCGGTTGCAGGGAGTCTTCACCGTGGTCGTCGCGGGAGGCCCACGATTGGCGGATGTCGCCCACGGCGGGATGGCCGCCGTGGTGGGCACAGCGGCGACGGCAGCCGGTGGCGGTGTGCTGGTGATCGTGCTGGTGCTGGTCGCAGCTGCCGCGGTGCCGGTCTTCATTCGCTACCGCGTCGCGCGCTGAACGGCCTGCGGCATACTGCCGCTTCGCTCGTTGACCTGGCGCGAGGGTCAGCAGCCGCTGTCGCCGGCCTGCGGCACGTTGTCCCCGGTCGCCTGCAGGTCACCACGGATCAGCTGCATCACCAGACCGAGGGTGACGGGGGAGGAGTAGGACATGCTCGCCTCGCAGCCGCCCTGGTAATACCCGCCGATGACGCCCACGATGCGTTGGGTGCCGTCAGGCTCTTTGGCCAGGAACGGGCTACCACTGCTGCCACCGGTGTAGCCGTTGCACGCGATCGCTGGATACCCCTGCGACTGCAGCAGTGGCGTCGTGCATCCGATCGGTTGATCCTCGCCGGAGTTGTACGCATAGTCGGTGACGGGCGTGCCGACGGCCGGTGTGGTGTCGAGGTCGTAGCCTCCGGTGACCTGCTGCAGCGAGACAAGTTTGCCGTCGCGGGTCTGGTCGGCCACGCGCAGCACGGCGAAGTCCGCCTGCGGGTTCTGGCTGGCCAGCCAGGACGGCATGACGTATGCCGCTTCGACGTTCCATGCGCCATACGGGCTGGTGCCGTTGTCGTAGGCGGGCCGGAACTGCAGGTCGTTACCCGATCCGCTGACACAGTGCGCGGCCGTGAGGATCAGGTTGCCGGCAGCGCTGTCGAGCACGCTCGCGGTGCAGATGTGATCCGTCGGGTCATTGGCCATGAACAATGCGCCGATCGCGGCTTGCGGGGCGGCGGTGGTGGCGTTCGGCTCGTCAGCCAGAGCGGCTGCATCGGTCAGGCCGGCAGCGGTGGTCGAGGTGACGACGAGGGTTGCGGCCGCGACTGCTGTCGCCGCGCCGAGGAATGACCGCCACCGGCGCGACAGATGCGCTGAGCGATGCATGGATTTCGTTTCCCTTGGTGTCGCCCCGAGCGCTGCCAGGCGCCAACGATAACCCACAGGACGGCGGCTGCGACAGGTCTCCGAAGGGTGGAATTCAGCGAATCCGTCTGTCGGTGGGGGAGGTTCACGTGGCCCGCGCCGGGGTCGTGGCACCGGAGATGCGGCATACGGTTCGACAATCGAACCAATCTGAGTAGGTTGGCTATATGAGTCAGACCCAAGCGGTGCGCGCGGTGGTGCGCCTTGCCCGCATCCTGGAGCGTTCGTCCACCCAGCTGAGCCTGCCGCACTATCGCGTCCTGTCGGCGATCGCCGAGGGCCATGAGCGCGCGTCGCGCCTGGCGATCCGACTGGCCCTGGGCAAGCCGGCGATCAGCGCCAGCGTCGACACGCTGATCCGGCAGGGGCTGGTGAGTCGGCATACGAGCGCGAGCGACCAGCGCGCGGCGCGATTGCAGCTGACTGCGCAGGGTGTCGCGGCATTGGAGCAAGCCGAGCAGGCGATGGCCGCGCGGCTCGACGAAGTGCTGGCCCGGTGCGATGTCGCGGATGACTTCGTCGAACAGTTGGCAGCGGTCGAGGTCGGCGTAGAAAGCCTTGCGGCTGAGCGGCTGACCGCCCGATGAGCGACGAACGCGGCTGGGTGCGCCGGCTCTCGGGGTACCTCCTGCGCCACAAGCGTCAGGTCGTCGTGGCGGTCGTCGGTGCCGTTGTGGGCAGTGCGTGCCAGAGCGTGGTGCCGCTGATCGCGCGACAGATCGTCGACAACGTGATCGTGCGGCACAACACACCGCTGTGGCCCTGGCTGACTGCACTGGTCGTCATCGCGCTGCTGGGTTTCTGGATGGCGTATCTGCGGCGCTACTACGGCGGCCAGCTCGGGTTGCGCGTGCAATACGACTTGCGCAACGACATGCACGACCACCTGCAGACGATGGACCAGCAGACTCTGGGCGGTATGCCGACCGGTCAGCTGGTCTCGCGGGCCAACTCCGACTCCACTCTCGTGCAGGCGTTGCTGAACTTCCTGCCGATCATGACCGGCAACATCCTGCTGATGGTGATGTCGCTGGTCATCATGTTCGTGCTGTCACCGCTGCTGGCGCTGGTCGGACTGCTGGTGCTGCCGACGCTGATCGCGATCTCGTACAGCATGCGGCAGAAGGTCTTCCCGGCCACCTGGGACGGCCAGCAGCGCGAGGGCGAGGTCGCCCAGATCGTCGACGAGGCCGTCGGTGGCGTGCGTGTCGTCAAGGCTTTCGGCCAGGAGGGCCGCGAGCTCGGGCGGATGGTCGAGACTGCCTCCAGGTTGTATGGCGCGCGCATGCGGGCCGTGCGCCTGCAGGCGCGCTATCAGCCGTTGCTTGAGGCAGTGCCGTCGCTGGCGCAGGTCGCAATCCTCGCGCTCGGTGGCTGGATGGCCCTGAAGCACCGCATCACCATCGGCACCTTCCTGGCGTTCAGTACCTACATCGCGCAATTCGTCTCTCCTGCACGGCAATTGGCGGGTGTGTTGACCATCGGTCAGCAGGCGCGTGCCGGCGTCGAGCGGATCTTCCAGCTGCTCGACCTGTCGCCGCGCATCGTCGACGCTCCCGATGCCGCACCGCTGACGGGCGTCGCGGGAAGCATCGAATTCGGCGACGTCACCTTCGGCTACGAGGACGACGAGCCGGTGCTGCGCGGCCTGGATCTGCGCATCGACGCAGGGGAGCGAGTAGCAATCGTCGGCGCCAGCGGCAGCGGCAAATCGACGGTGGCCGGGCTGGTGTCGCGCTTCTACGATCCGCAGTCGGGTGTCGTGCGTGTCGATGGTGTCGACCTGCGCGAGGTCACCGTTGATTCGCTGCGCCGGCAGATCGCGGTCGCCTTCGAGGACAGCTTCCTGTTCTCGGAGTCGGTGACCGCGAACATCCGTTACGGCCGCCCGGAGGCCACCGAAGAGGAGGTCGTGGCAGCCGCGAAGGTGGCGGCAGCGCACGACTTCATCCTCGAATTGCCGCAGGGCTACGACACCCCGGTCGGCGAGCGCGGGCTCACCCTGTCCGGAGGGCAGCGCCAGCGCATCGCGCTGGCACGGGCAATCCTGATCGACCCGCGCATCCTGATCCTGGACGACGCGACCAGCGCGGTCGACGCCAGGACAGAGGAAGCGATCCACGACGGTCTGCGCGAGGTGCTGCCCGGTCGCACCACGTTGCTGGTGGCCCATCGCGTCTCGACCTTGCACCTGGCCGACCGCATCGTGATGCTGGAAGGCGGCCGGGTCGCGGCGCAGGGCACGCACGCGGAGCTCGTCGAGAGCAGCGACGCCTATCGGGCACTCCTGTCGGGGCTGGAAGGCGAACAAGCCGCCCAGGTCGGCGACGACATCGACAACTTGGTGGCTGTCGCGGGCACCGGCGAGGCGTGGGTTCCGCCGAAAAAGACTGCAGCGGCTGCAGGTTCGGCGATCGCCATACGTGGTCCGAGCCTTGGAATGGGGCTCGGTGGCAGTGCCGGCGGCGGTGGTCTGGCAAGTGCGCTGGTCGCCACGCCGCAACTGCTCGCGCGGGTGGCGGCCCTGCCGCCGGTGCGCGACGTGGCCGCGCTCGATGTCGAGCGGGAGTCCACGCATCAGCCGGACTTCAGCCTGCGTCGGCTGCTCGGCGAATTCCGTCGGCCGCTGCTCATCGGCCTGGTGCTGGTGGTCGTCGACGCGCTGGCCGGGCTGCTCGGGCCGGTGCTGGTCAAGACCGGCATCGACGACGGTGTCTCCGCAGACTCCCGATCGGTGCTCTTCCTGGCCGCCGGTGGGCTGCTGGTCGTCAGCCTGGCCGATCTGCTCGACCAGGTGGCGGAGACCTTCGTCACCGGTCGCGCCGCCGAGCGAATCATGCTTTCGCTGCGGGTGCGCATCTGGGCGCAGCTGCAGCGCCTGTCGCTCGATTACTACGAGCGCGAGATGGCCGGCCGGATCATGACGCGTATGACTACCGACGTCGACCAGTTCGAGTCGCTCATCGAGAACGGCCTGCTGTCGGCGCTGGTGTCGCTGGTCACCTTCGCAGGTGTCGGCGTCGCGCTGCTGCTGGTGAACCTCGAACTGGGCCTTTGGACCCTCACCGTCGCGATTCCGCTGGCGATCGCCACGGTGCTGTTCCGGCGCCGCGCTGCCGTGCTCTATGACCAGGCACGCGAACGCATCGCGATCGTGAACGCCGACTTCCAGGAAAGCCTGTCCGGTGTGCGGGAGTCGCAGGCCTTCGTGCACGAGTCGGCCACCGTGCGGCACTTCCACCACCTGGGATTGCGCTACCTGCAGTCACGTGTGGCCGCGCAACGACTCGTCGCGACATACTTCCCGTTCGTGCAATTCCTGTCGGCGATCGCCGATGCGATCGTGCTCGGCGTAGGCGCCCATCTGATCGAGCACCACGAACTGACACCAGGCGCGCTCATCGCGTTCCTGCTCTACATCAACATGTTCTTCTCGCCGATCCAGCAGCTGTCGCAGGTCTTCGACTCGTGGCAGCAGACGCGGGTGTCGGTCAACCGGATCTCCGAGCTCATGCAGCTGCACACGCTGACCCCGGAGGCCGAGAACCCCGTCATACCAGGCAGTTTCGCGGGTGATGTCGAGTTGAACCAGGTGCACTTCGCCTATCCGAGCGTTCCGTCGCGGCCGGGTCGTGGGGCGCGTGGGCCGCAGGACCGGCGCGTGCTGAGCGTCGAGCCACTGCCGGTGAAGCCGCCGGAGGCGCTGCAGGGCGTGCAATTGCACATCCGGCCGGGCGAGACGGTGGCGCTGGTCGGTGAGACGGGTGCGGGCAAGTCGACGGTGATGAAGCTCATCGCCCGCTTCTACGACCCCGACAGCGGCACGGTCAGCGTCGACGGGAATGACCTGAAGACATTGCAGTTGCACGGCTTTCGCACGTCGCTGGGGTACGTCCCGCAGGAGGCCTTCCTGTTCTCCGGGACGGTGCGCGACAACATCGCCTACGGCCGCCCGGAGGCCAGCGACGCCGAGGTCGAGCGTGCAGCACGCGATGTCGGCGCGCACGAGTTCATCGCGTCACTGCCCGGCGGCTATCTGCACGAGCTCACCGAGCGCGGGCGCTCGCTGTCGTCGGGTCAGCGACAACTGATGGCGCTGGCGCGGGCTCAACTGGTGGAGCCGGCGATCCTGCTGCTCGACGAAGCGACGGCCAACCTCGATCTGGTGACCGAGGCGCGCGTGACCGCTGCGATGGATCGCGTGGCGCACTCGCGCACCACGGTGCTCATCGCGCATCGGCTGCAGACTGCGCGCGGCGCCGATCGCATCGCGGTGCTCGACCAGGGCACGATCGTCGAAGTCGGCTCGCATGACGAGTTGCTCGCTGCGGACGGCAAGTACGCCTCGATGTGGCGCGCGTTCGAGATGGTTGCCGCGGGCTGACCGCCGCCTGCGGGTGGCCCTGAGAGGATGAGCGCCGTGGATCTGCCCGTGCTCTTTTCCGTCGCCCCTGACTACTATCGCTTCGCCGTCGCCGAGTTGCGCACCTCGCAGGACGTCACCAAGGTGCAGCGAGTCGGCCCTGACGCGGGAGTCGTGCACCTGGGGGCCGGCGGCATCGACGACATCGCCGATGCCTGTCTCGGCGGTGAGCTGCCGCTGATTCGACACCTGGCACGTGCGGATGCCGTGCGCGGCGCCGGCAGTTTCGCCGGACCCGCTGAACTGGCGGAATGGGCGGCGAGCGTGCTGCTGGCATCCCTGGAGCCGGGGGAAGAGATCAGCCTGCACACCTGGGACTCCGGCGAGGTGGAGTTCGCCCCCGGGAAGGTCCGCCGCCCGCTGCTGGAAGCCATGCTGGACAACGGGATTCGCGTGATCACGACCGGTGCCGAACGTGTCGCGAGCGTATGCCTTGGCACCGACCGGATCACCGCCGGGATCAACGCGACTGATGTGAGCCTGTGCGACTGGCCCGGCGGTCGGATCCGGTTCGCGTCGCGGCCCGAGCAGGTCTCGCGCGCCGAATTCAAACTTGAGGAACTGTTCACGTATGTCGCAGCACCCTCCGGAGCTGTGGCGGTCGATTTCGGCGCCAGCCCCGGCGGGTGGACCCGCATCGTGCACGAGCGTGGTTTCGGCACGGTGCACGCTGTCGACCCCGCCGAACTCGACGACCGGGTGCTGAGGCTTTTCGGCGTTCAACATCACAAGATGACGGCCGGCGAGTTCGTGAAGGCATGGGACGGTGATGCCGTCGATCTCATCGTCAACGACATGCGGATGGTGCCGCAGTTGACCGCGCACACGATGGTGGAGGCGGCGCGGTTGTTGCGCCCCGGAGGTCAGGCAATCGTCACTCTCAAGCTCGGCACCAAGAACCCGGTCAAGCAGATCGACGAAGCGCTGGAGATGCTGGCT
Organism: Rudaeicoccus suwonensis; assembly: GCF_007829035.1. NCBI lineage: Bacteria > Bacillati > Actinomycetota > Actinomycetes > Micrococcales > Dermacoccaceae > Rudaeicoccus > Rudaeicoccus suwonensis. The sequence continues at coordinate 180,515 of NZ_VIVQ01000002.1, read as the reverse complement.
GCGGCATACGACCCGAGCTTCATGCGGCAGCTGCAGCACAACCGCCACGAAGTCACGATCGTGGCGACCCGCCGCTGACGAGATCGGTCGGCCTGCGTCGGTCTCGGCACTCCTGATCCGCGCACGCTGTGCGCTGCCCCGATATGTGGGGCACTGCAGAGTGGGGGCAGAGTGCCGGTGAAATTGCATCGGCCGACGGCAGGTGATCCCTGTCAGCCACCGGCGGGACCTCTGCCGCGCGCCGCGTATCCCTCACAGCGGCCGCAAAGAAAAGACCGGGGATTGGCACACCGGCGCGCGTCACTCTGATCGCGGTTATGGCGACAGCGTCCGTCGCCGCGTACACGTCCCCTTCCTGAAGGAACATCCATGGCTACCGCTCAGCCGTCGAATGCGGCCGTCGACTCGCATCTGCGCGTGTCACGCAGCAGCCCGCTCGCGCGATTCTTCCTCGGTGCCGAAACCGACCCGCCGTGGGCGCGTCCGGCACTGTGGGGGCTGCTCGTCGTGGCCGCCGTGCTCTATCTGTGGGATGTGTCGATCTCGGGCTATGCCAACGACTTCTACGCAGCCGCAGTGAAATCCGGGACCGAGTCGACGAAGGCCTGGTTGTTCGGGTCGCTGGACTCCGGCAACGCGATCACTGTCGACAAACCACCCGCGGCGATGTGGGTGATGGTGCTGTCGTCGCGCATCTTCGGATTCTCCAGCTTCTCGATGCTCTTCCCGCAGGCGCTGATGGGTGTGGGTACGGTCGCCCTCGTCCACGCATCGGTGCGCCGTGTCGCCGGTCACGCAGCGGGACTGCTGGCGGGTGGCCTCGTTGTGCTGACCCCGGTTGCTGCGCTGATGTTCCGCTTCAACAACCCGGACGCGCTGCTCGTACTGCTGATGACAGCGGCCGCATACTTCGTCGTTCGCTCGCTCGAAAACGATTCAGGTAAAAGGGCATTGGGTTGGTTGGTGGCCGCCGGCGTGACGATCGGCTTTGCCTTCCTCGCCAAGATGCTGCAGGGCCTACTCGTCGTGCCCGGTATGGCGCTGGCCTATCTCATCGCAGCGCAGCGCCCATTGCTGACCCGCATCTGGCACCTGCTGGTCTCTGGTGCCGCCATTGTGGTCAGTGCCGGCTGGTACGTGCTGCTGGTCTCTCTCTGGCCGGCATCCGATCGTCCCTACATCGGTGGTTCGACGAACAACTCGCTGTGGCAGCTCGCGATCGGCTACAACGGCCTGAGCCGGATCTTCGGCGGCTCGGGCAACGGGGGCGGGGGCGGTCGCGCCTCTATGACGGGAGGCACCGGCGCGGCGGGGCGCGCGATGGAAGCCATGACCGGCGCAGCCGGCGGCAGCGGCTCTGCGGCGGCGGGTGAGGCTGCTCGCATCTTCGGCGGTGGCGCCGGGCGCACCGGCGGTGGTGGCATGCAAAATGCTGGATTCGGTGGCAGCACAGGCATTTTCCGCATGTTCGGCGCATCGTTCGGCACCGAGATCTCCTGGCTGCTCCCGGCGACGCTGCTCCTGCTGGTTGCAGGTCTGATCTGCCTTGGTCGCATCTCGCGGACCGACCGAGTCCGCGCCAGCCTGGTGATGTGGGGTGGCTGGGTCATCGTGACCGGCCTGGTTTTCAGCTTCATGGAAGGGACCGTCCATCCCTATTACACGATCGCGCTGGCTCCCGGCATCGCGGCGGCGATCGCTATCGGCGCCACGACTCTATGGCGCATCCGTGAAAAGCTCTGGGCTCGTTGCATTCTCGCGATTGCGATGACCGCATCCGCAGCCTGGGGTGCATACCTGATGCACAGGTATGCACCGGACTGGCTTCCCTGGCTGAAGTGGGTGGCCGGTGCGCTCGCCGTCGTCGGCGCGATGGCGTTCGTCGCCATACAGCCCGATGGCACCAGGGGGCACAGCGAGAACGCAAAACGGTTGCGAATGCTGGCAATTGCCGGTGTCATCACTGGCATGGTCGGCGGGCTCGGTGCCACCGCGTCGTGGACGGTTGCCACCGCATCCACCGCGCACTCCGGCTCCATCCCGACCTCTGGCCCATCGTCGGCAGCCGGCATCGGTGGCATGGGCGGCTTCGGCGGAGGCGCCGGGCTCGCCGGTCGGGACCGCATGCGCTTGGATGGCAGGGCCAGAAGCGCTGCATACGGCGGGAGGCCTGATGCCGCCGACGGCGCTCCGGGAGGTGGCACGTCCGGCGCCCGGGGCACGGAAGCTGGGCCGGGAACAGGCGCGGCCGCTGGCGAGCTGCCGAGCGGCATCTCGATCCCATCCGGCGCGGGCGCCGGTGGGATGGGCGGCGGCCAGACCAATGCTGCGCTGGTGAAACTGCTCAACGCCACGAACTCTCGTTGGTCGGCCGCGGTCATCGGCGCGCAGTCGGCGGACGGTTACATTCTCTACACGCACACCGCGGTGATGGCGATCGGCGGCTTCACGGGGTCCGACCCGTCGCCGACGCTCGCGCAGTTCAAGGCGTATGTCGCAGCTGGTGACATCCACTACTTCATCGCCGGGGGCGGCATGGGCGGCATGGGTGGCGACTCGACGACAGCTTCGCAGATCACCTCCTGGGTCGAGGCCAATTTCAAGGCGACGACCGTTGGTGGTGTGACTGTCTACGACCTGAGCACCGCGAAGTGACGATCGGTCGAGTCGTTCGGCCACGCGAGGTGCGTCATACATGCTTCCCTGGGACGTATGACGCAACTCGCAAACACTCTGCTGCGCGACGCCTTCGGGCGAGTCGCCGACGAACTTCCTTCTCTGCTCGACGGTTTGACGCCGGATCAGGTGCTCTGGCGACCAGAAGGGCGAGGCAATTCGATCGGCTGGCTGGTCTGGCACCTGACGCGGGTGCAGGACGACCATCTTGCCGGCGTCGACGGGCGCGACCAGGTGTGGACGTCCGGCGGGTGGGCGCGGCGGTTCGGTCTGCCGTATGACGACGCCGCCATCGGCTACGGCCAGTCCGCCGACGAGGTCGCAGTCTTCGAAGTCAGCGATGCGGAACTGCTGGTCGGCTATCACGCCGCGGTGCACGAGATGACCTTGTCGGTGCTCGACGCGATGAGTGACGCCGACTACGAGCGCATCGTCGATGAGCGCTGGGATCCGCCGGTGACCGCGGCTGTACGGCTGGTCTCGGTGGTGGGTGACATCACCCAGCACGTCGGGCAGGCGGCATACGTTCGCGGTCTTACGTGACAATGGCGGCATGAGCGCACGACTGCTGATCTGGACCAACCCGTCATCGCCCGAGCGTGCAGAGGAGTTCGACCGCTGGTATGACGTGGTCCACCTTCCGCAGGTGCTCGAGGTCGTCGACGGCGTGGTCGGTGGCGCTCGGTACGCCAGCGTCGCCGACGGGCAGTGGCGCTCGCTCGCGGTGTATGACGTCGACCTGCCACAGCCTCGCGACGTGGTCGCCAATCTCAACGGTGCTATCAAGTCCGGTGCGCTGGAGCTGTCCGACGTCATGTCGCCGAAGCTGCAGATGAAGCTGGTCGACGAACTCTCCTGACGGGCGCGACCCGGAACTGATGGCGGGCGCGGAGGTGTCCGCGGTGGTCCGCAGATATGCCCGTGGGCCCCGTGACCATGCGGTCGCGGAGCCTGGGCTTCCGAGAAGGCTGAAGCCTGCCTCGGAGCGTTGCGATGTGCGTCAGCCCCGGGAACCGTGGAGTGCGGTCATCATTGCTGCGCGCGTCTTCGGGCCGACGACACCGTCGGCTGTCAGGTGTGCGAACCGCTGAAAGTCCTTGGTAGCAGCTTCTGTTCGTGCACCGAAGACTCCGTCGACGGCAATCTGGGGCACGGAGGGGATCTTGCCCCAGACCTGGTCGATGTCCTGCTGCCAGGCGCGGACGGCAACGCCGCGGCTGCCGTAGTACAGGATCGGCGCGGGCGCAGGGGCAGTGCCCTGGCCGCCGTGGAGTGCGGTCATCATTGCTGCGCGCGTCTTCGGGCCGACGACACCGTCGGCTGTCAGGTGTGCGAACCGCTGAAAGTCCTTGGTAGCAGCTTCTGTTCGTGCACCGAAGACTCCGTCGACGGCAATCTGGGGCACGGAGGGGATCTTGCCCCAGACCTGGTCGATGTCCTGCTGCCAGGCGCGGACGGCAACGCCGCGGCTGCCGTAGTACAGGATCGGCGCGGCTGCCGTGCGGGTGTGGGCTGCCGTGGCGGCAGCCGTGGGCTGCGTGGCGGCCATTGATGCCGGAGCAGTCGCGATGGCGCTGAGGCCGAGTGCGCCGACGCTGACGACCGTAAGGAGAGACGAGCGGTATGACATGCCAATTCCGTTCTGTGAGTGACGATTTCGACTGGCAGCGAGTTGTTTCGCCGTCACACCAGAGGACTCCGCAGTGTCGGATCGGGTTGGCTGAGACTTTCTTGGGATCTTCCGCGTAGCACCATGTATACCCCGATGTGTCGGGGCGAGGGGTTGGAGCACTCGCCGCCCCACAAGCGCCGCCTCAGCCCGCAGCGTGACTCGAGCGCGGATGCTCCGTCTGCGAATAGTCTCCGGCGCCGCGCGGAAATGATGCGTCATGGTGCGACGAGTTGCCGGAGTTGCTGGCGCACGGCCTCCAACGGTTCAAGCGAGCGCTGCGACCGGCATACAGCCACTGCGCCCTCGGCCGCGGAGAGCAAGGTCCACGCGACGGGTCGCGCCTGCGCCGAGGGCACGCCCCCTGCCACCAAGAGATCTTCGAGTTGCTCGACCCAGGCTGAGAAGACGTCTCCGGCGGCGGCACGGACCTCGGAATCCTCTGTCGTGACAGTGATTCCCAGCACAGAGCAGCCCGCCACGTAGTCGGTGCTGGTGAGGATGCGTGCCCATCCGTCGATGAAGCCGTCGATGACGCCCCTCCCTTCGCGGCCCTCCAGCGCTGCCAACGCACCGGGGCCGGCTTGGCGCATTGTGTCGAGCACCGCGCGCACCAACGCTTCCTTGCCGCCGGGGAAGTGGTGGTAGATCGACCCGCGCGGCGCGCCCGAATGCGCGATCACGTCGGCGAACGACGTGCCCTGCACGCCGCGTTCGGCGAACAGGACGAGCGCGCTGCGGATCATCCGCTCGCGTGCCGACTGCGCCATACCTTCCCCTCCGTCGTCGAGGGCTCTATGCTAACTGTCATATCGATTATGACGATCGACATAATCGCCGTTACGTCAGGAGAATCCCATGCCCATGATCGACGTCTACGCCCCGGCGGACACCTTCGCGGAACCGGCGAAGCTCGCCCAAGAGCTGGCGACGACGCTGATGGAGATCGAGGGCGTTCCGGCCATCCCGATGTTCAAGAACAACACCGCCGCGTTCGTTCACACGCCGCAGGCGATGTCGAATGTCGCCCGCAGCGGCGACTACGTGCGCGTTCAGGTGCTCACCAACGCCGGCGCCCTCAATCGCGAGCAGCAACAGGCGGTCGTCGCCCGATTCACCGACCTCGTGATCGCCGCCGGTGGCACGAAAGACCACGTCTGGGTGCTGCTCACCGAAGCCGTGCCCGGTGGATGGGGCCTCTGGGGACACGCACACACGAATGAAGAACTGGTGGCCGCAGCACGCGACGAGATCGCCCGGCTGCAAGGTGGCGCCACCTCCTGATTCCTCGGCTGACCTCGCGCAACCGGACGGGTCCGAGCTGTATGCCGGCGCCGCTCGTCGGTCCTTCGTTGGGAGGGTCGGATACTGTCGGGTTGCGCGAGGTCGCGGCAACGCAACTCAGGGTTGGCGGACACCTCCGCATCAGTTGAAAATCTCGCCGACCCGTAGGTGGCCCGAAGTATCGCGCTCTCTAGGTAATGGACCTAACCTCGCGCAGATTCAAGCAGCCAGCGAAGTTCAGGACGCTTTCGAGGAGGATAGTCATTGAGCCTTACCAGGATTTGACTCTGACCACGCGAGAGACTTGATTTTCTCACCTTTACAAAGGCCCTAGCGGATGGATATGCGTCAGGCGGGAATTTTGACAGTGCCGCGGCCGCGCGCTCTAGCGCACCCTTCGCATCCGGGAAATAAAAGTAGTCCTCACTGAGCGGCAACTTCTGGCGGTTAAGATCTACTCCTAGCTCGAAAGTAACATTTACAAGGGTTGCCTCAGAGAAATCATTGCCATCAATGTGATTAATCGTGCGATCGCCTGGTGTTCGATATCTTTCATCCATCGCGCCTGCGAAAATTGAATGTCGAATTGTGCCCGAGAAGATACAGTCTACGAAGTCTGCGGACCGTGCATTCAGATGGCTGATATCGCTCTGCTCGAAGCTGCACTGGTAGAAGGAAGCAAAGCCTGTCACCGATACGTCGATTTTCGCGTTGTTAAACGTGCATTTTCGGTATGTTGAGCGTCCCACATTATCGGGTCCGCCGCTGCCGAAAACCGCGCCGCTGATAACAGTGTTGTCAAAAGAGCAATATTCGAATTTGCAACCAGCAGAATTGAACACAATGTAATTGCGTTCACCGAAGTTTGCGTGCTCGAAGTTCTTTTTCCTGAGTCTAAGTTTTGCGGGTTCTTGGACAGGTTCCAAGGGTGTCACGGATTAGCTCCTTGCCTCACATTGCACACCGCCATCTGTCCGGGAATGTCGTATCTGATTATGATGGCAGATCAGTATCCGGGTCGACTCAGGTTCCCGCGGAAGGGCCATATCACCCGTGCACGTCACCTCAGCATACGGGCTTAGGACGACCAACGCGGCGAGAATTGTGATCAACATGGCTGGGCAATATTAGGTCCCAACGGTTTGGGCGCAAGCCGACACTCATGCTCGCGGTCGAGTTCAACCAGGCAGCAGACCGAAGATCGCAATGTGTCCTGCCACTCCGGATCATTCAACAGCGTACGATCGCCAACCTTCGCGGCCGTCTGTTCAAGACCCTGATTCGTCAAACCAAGAACAATGTGATCACCACCGTCAGCAGCTGCTACGTCAGCACCAGTTTCTGCGGCGATCTTGTTGGCTTGGATGTTACCGGACGTAACTACTCGATCCAGCGGCTCACACAGCAGATGGCCGATCTGGGACTGCGACTGAAGCCGACGAAGTCGTCACCAACTCCGAAGCCCGCAGTTGCAGCGAAGTGGCATCGTCTACTGCGCGACCAGTACTACATCGGGATGGTGAGTCACAAAGGTGAACTGTTCCAAGGGCGCCATGAGCCGCTGATTGACCAAGCGTTGTTCGAACGAGTGCAGGCCACGCTCGCTGAGCGCTCAGCGCCAACACGTCGCGACCGCACTCACTTTCACTATCTCAAGAAGCAGGTCTACTGCGGCAGGTGCCGACGAGCGGGACGTGCACGGAAGCTGATCTATACCGAAGCGAAGGCGCGGGCCGGAACCTACGCTTACTTCGTGTGCGCAGATCGCCTGCGCGGCATCTGTAATCTGCCCTACCTGCCGGTGCCGCTCGCCGAGGACTACATTGCCCGGCACTACGAAGCGCTTCACCTGCCTCACGGATTCGTTGATGCCCTCTGTGAACAGATCGATGATGTCATCCGGGAGGAACAAACCAGCCTGGCGACGGTTCAGCGGCAACTCGACGCCGAACTTGTAGAGCTCGACCGGCGTGAAGAGCGCCTGATCGACCTGGCCGAGCAAGGCCTCTCCGCTGACAAGATTCAGCAGCGCCTGGCCGCCATCCGCACCGACCGAGCACGCCTGATCGAGCAGCAGCGCGAGGCACGCAGCCACCTGAATGTCGGCGCGGACGTCATCCAGACCGCCGCGGCGCTGCTACGGGATCTGCCAGCGCTCTACGCGACTGCCAACGACGAATGCCGCGGCCTGATCAACGACGCGCTCTACAAACGGTTCTACCTCGACGAGCGTGCTGTCGACGCCTCGGAGCTGAAGCCACCGTTCGACGACATCGCGGCGACTTCCGAAAATGACGAAAGCGCCAGCACCCGAGGAACATCCTCAAGGCTGGCGCTTCGAGACCTCGTCGGTTCTCCGGAGGCAAGTTCTCCGCGGAGTTCGAATAAGGCCCAACTGGCGGTGGCGGTGGGATTTGAACCCACGGTGGAGTCGCCCCCACACAACATTTCGAGTGTTGCACCTTCGGCCGCTCGGACACGCCACCGCCGACGAGGGTACCGGACCGGGTGCCGCCTCACCAAAGCGGGCGGCACCGCCGACGAGAGCCGCTGCCGCAAGTCAGCGGATGCGGGCCGCCATCGTCGGGTCGGGCTCCCCGAGACCCGGATGCAGGATCCGCGACAACGCCTCGACCCCGTCGGCCAGTCGCGGCCCTGGCCGCGCGAAGGACGCATTGGCATCCACCGCCCAGATCGGTATGCCGTCGTCGATCACGCCCGACGCCACGACCTCCTTCGCCAACTCGGCCGACTGGGCCAGTCCGTAACCGCACGGCGCCACCACGACGACCGATGCGTCGCACTCGGCAACCTCTGACCAGTTCAACCGCCGCGACTTCGCACCGCTCTCGCCCAGCACACTGATGCCTCCGGCGCGCTCGATCATCTCCGGCACCCAGTGCCCGGGGCTGAACGGCGGGTCCGTCCACTCCAGCACCGCGCAGCGGACCGGCGTCGACGACGACACCTCGCGGCATACGTGCGCTATCCGGTCCCGCAACGACTGGGCGAGCGCCTCCGCGGACGCCACGTGACCGGTCGACGTGCCGATCGCGACGATCGACTCCCACACCTGCTCCAGCGTGTGGGGATCGGTGGTCAGCACCTCCGCCCGGCACTGCAGATATTCCAGCGCGTCATTGACCACCGAGACGTCGACGGCGCACACCGCGCACAGGTCCTGCGTCACGACCAGGGTGGCGTCCAACGATGCGAGCGCGCCCGAGTCGAGGTGGTACAGATCCTCACCCGCAGCGACACGCGCCGATACGAACGCGTCGATCTCAGCCGGCGCAAGCTTCTCCGGCAGCGCCGACGTCGACACCACCTTCGCTGTCGACCGTGCGTGCGCCGGTTCGTCACACTCGAAGGTCACACCGACGACATCGTCGCCAGCGCCGATCGCGAACAGGATCTCGGTCGCGGACGGCAACAGCGAGACGATGCGCGGGCGAGTGATCGGCATACCTAACCGACCACGCTTGCGCTGGAGCAGGTCGTCGACTCGGCGATCGGCGACTGCGTCACCGCCGTGATGTTCGGCGCCTGCTCACCGAGCACGAGGTCGACGGAGGTGCCGGTGCGCCCGTCCTGCATCAGCTGCGCGCCCGGCATGTACTGCGCGACATACTTCTTCGCGTATGCCGCACCTGCCGGCCCGAAGCGCACCTGTCCGACGCCTGACAGGCTCTCGCCGTACGGGTCATTGCTGACAACTCCGACGTCGAAGCCACGCGAGTCCATCGCCAGCGCAATGCGTTTCGCGCGACCTGTGTCAGAGGACGCGTTGTAGACGTTGAGCACGAAACTGCCCTGCGGCAGCGTTTGGGTCGACGTCTGGCAGGTCGCTGCACTGGCGCCGTTGGACCGCGTGGTGATGTAGGACACCGCCAACACCAGTCCGACCACCACAAGCACCGCCGCGAGCACGACGACGATCGTCGACCGGCGGTGTCGTCGTTGCCGGGCTCGCCCGAGGCCGGTGTCGCGTACGTAGCTCACAGCATCAACACCCGGGCGTGGATCACGGGCCGCTGCTGCAAGGCCGCGCGCAAGGCGCGGTGCAGGCCGTCCTCCAGGTAGAGGTCACCGTTCCAGCTGACGACGTGGGCGAAGATGTCACCGTAGAACGTCGAGTCCTCCGACAGCAGCGTGTCGAGGTCGAGCGTGGTCTTGGTGGTGATGAGCAGATCAAGGCGCACCATCCGCGGTGTCACGCCGCTCCAGTCGCGCGGACTGTGCATTCCGTGATCAGGGTAGGGGCGCCCGTCGCCCACCGCCTTGAAGATCACGGCTGAAGTTTAGTCGGACGGCAGGTCGCGCAAGGGCCCTCGTAAGTGTGCGCCAGCACACAGGATTCGCGCATCTCAGCAGCCGCTCGCGGTGCTGCGGGTCGGGGTGGGTGTCGGCGTGGCCTGCGCTGTCGGCACCAGCACGGCAGACGTCGAGACCCACTTGCTGCCGATGACCAGATCGACGGTGGTGCCGGTGCGACTGTCCTGCATCATCTGAGCACCCTTGACCTGCAACTGAACTCGTTGCGCGTCGGGCAAGCCTTGTGCGCCATACCGGATGACGACGGCGTCGTTGGGGTAGTAGCCCTGCTCCGGATCGTTTCCGACGGTCAGGATCTGGAAGCCGCGGCTGCGCATGGCATTCGCGAGCTCCTGCGCGGAGCCGGGCACGACATAGGCGTTGTAGACATTGAGTGACACCTGACTGGCAGGTGCCGGAGGCAGGGGCACGAGCGCGAACTTGTCGCCGATGACCAAGTCGACCGAGGGGTCGGCGCGGTCGTCCTCTTCGAGAGTGGGGTTCTCCACCTGCTCCGCCAGAGTCAGCGCGATCTGCCGGCCGATCGAGCCGTAACGGATCTGCGCGTATGTCGGTGTCGGGTAGTTGCCCGACTCGGGGTCGTTGCCGGTGGCGATGATGTGCAGCCCGCGCCACTGCAGCTCTTGCGCGACCTGCGCCGCCATACCGTTCTGGCTGCTGGCGTTCCAGACGTTGACCCAGATGGTGTTGAGCGCGATCTTCATCGTCGGCGCCGGCAGTGAGGTCTCGCAGGACTTCACGACCTTCTTGGGTTTGGAGCTGCCGCAGGCTGCTGCCAGTGGGGACGCCGCCACAGCGACGACGGCTGCGATCAGCACGTCCCTTCTGGTGTGTTCGCCCATTGCTCCCTGCTATCGGCCCCGACCGGTGTGACGGAGCCAAGTCTGCCCCCTGGCCGTCGGGCATCGGGCAGCGGCACGGCGGGACGAGCCGACAAACGAAAAAATCCCGGAGCGCGTATGCCGGCTCCGGGACTTGATCGCGGTGGCGGAGGATAGGGGATTCGAACCCCTGAGGGCGTTAACCCAACACGCTTTCCAAGCGTGCGCACTAGGCCACTATGCGAATCCTCCGCGCAGGAGAATACCCGCTCGGCCGCCAGCCGCCGAATCGGCCGCCAGTCGCGGCAGCCGATTCGGCGACGGCTGGGAGGTGTTCTACAGTTAGCGCCGGACCCCTCGTGCGGTGGTACCTTTCCGAACTCCCCCAGGGCAGGAATGCAGCAAGGGTAGGAGAGCTCTTCCAGGTGTGCGGGGGGTCTTTCACGTCCTTGCGGTGTCGCTCAGTTCGATGATGCGGGCGCGACCGATGACGATGGGCCCGGCTGCACGCAGCCCGCCGGCGCGGACCGCCCCGGCTGGAAGTCGCTGGTCAATCGCACCGGCCCCGACGTCTGCATGGTGACCTCAAGCCAGCCGTCGTTGTCGACGATGCACGCCGGCAGCGCGGCGTGTGTGGTCGGGTTCACCGCCCCGATGTATGCCGAATACCGCACCTTCAGGTCGATGACCTCGCCGGCCTGTGTCTGCAGATCGATGCCGTGCGAGTCGACTGACGTCACCGTCGCACCGGTCGCGAGCGGTGCCGGGTCGGTCACGGCATACAGCTGCCAGTCGGGATTGCTCCACACCAGCTTCAGATAGGGCAGGCCGCTGCGCACCAGCGCGGCCTCCTTGACGGAGGCGTAGTCGAGCGGCGCATTCGGCACAGCCACGTATCCGACCGCCAGGGAATCCAGCCACTCGCGGTAGGTGACGGCGTTCAGCGCGTCGGGCACGTAGAAGATCGCATTGTCGGCACGATCGGCCTGACGGTCCCACCCACGTGCGAGTGAGAAGCCGGCCATGTAGACGGTGCCCCAGTGATTCTTGGTGTCGATCATCTCCACGCGGCGGCCGAGCATCGCGCTGCCCGACACGCGCTCGTTCTGCTGGATCGCCTGCGCCAGGTTTTCGTAGAACGCGAAGTGGCTCGACGGCTGGTGAGCGGCGTGCAATTGCCCGGACAGGTCGCCGATCGGCCAGATCGCGACCGAGGCGGCAGCCACCACAAGCCAGGCTCGCTGGACCCTGCCGTAGGCCACGACCGCCGGGACAGCCGCGAGCCACGCCAGCCGGGTCACGTTGTTGCCGATGGCCAGCGGTTCGATCAGCAGTGGGATGAACGACAGGATCAGCAGCGCTGCGGTCACCCGGATCGTGCGGTTGGCGCAGATCGCGATCACCAGCAGGCAGGCGAAGCCGGCCGGCAGAGTGTCGGTGAAAGAGAACGGCATCGTGCCGGTCCCAGGAAACAGCACGGCGAGGGCCCCCGCCGCAGCCAGCAGGGCGACCGCGCTCGCGATCGCCGTGCGTCGGTGGTCCGGCCGGGTGATCGCCACGGTCACGGCAATGAGCCCGACGAAGAATCCGGCGAGCGGTGAGCAGAGGAAAGACGCAACCGACAGCACGACGGCCGTCTTGGCGAAGTGGTAGCGCAACGCGACGAGCGCCCAGATCGCGACAGCAGCACCGACGGTGAAGGTCACGCGTCCGTTGAGCAGGTCCGCGCCCTGGGCGACTGCGATGGCGATGGCTCCCGCTCGCGGTCGGAGGGCGTCGCGCACGAGCTTCGACCCGCCATACGAGCTCGCGAAGACCGCGGTGACACCGGTGGCGCGCACTCCGAAGGTCGCCATAGAGATGGGCACCACGGTGCTGTAACTCGGCAGGTTGATCCCGCCGAACCAACCGCCCCACCACACCGGCAGTCCGTCGCCGCGTGCGACATTCGCTCGCGCGACCTGGGCAGCGAGGTCAGGTGCCCGGGGGTCCCAGAGCGCGTAGATCAGCGCGAAGACCACCGCGCAGATCGTCGCCAGACCCGCGGGCGACCGCAGGTTGTGGCGGGTGAACATGATTCCGACGGTACTCGCCGGTCGACATAGCCTGCCAATACAGATGTATGCCGCAGCCGGTGATCGTGCGTCGGTCCTGCGAGGTGTGTGCGCACGTCGCTGTGTGCCGGATCTCGCAGTTGCGAAATTCGACCCCGCGGCGGTGACACCTGCCCCTGCGTCGAACATCCAGCCCTGTCGTGGGACGGGCGGCGCGTGTCGGCTGCGGCGCATAGAGTTTGGCTCGTGAGCACCGCGCTGTACCGCCGCTACCGGCCCGAAACCTTCGCCGATGTCATCGGCCAGGAACACGTGACCGAGCCGCTGATGCAGGCGCTGCGCACCGGCCGGGTCAATCACGCCTACCTGTTCAGCGGACCCCGTGGCTGTGGCAAGACCACCTCCGCTCGCATCCTGGCGCGCTGCCTGAACTGTGAGCAGGGTCCGACGCCGACCCCGTGCGGCGAGTGCGCCTCCTGCGTGGCGCTCGCGCGTGGCGGCTCCGGCACCGTCGACGTGATCGAGATCGACGCCGCGAGCCACGGTGGGGTCGACGATGCGCGAGACCTGCGGGAGCGGGCGTCATACGGCCCGGCGCAGTCGCGCTACAAGATCTACATCATCGACGAAGCCCACATGGTCACCCCGCAGGGCTTCAACGCGCTGCTGAAGATCGTCGAAGAGCCGCCCGAACACGTGAAATTCGTCTTTGCGACCACCGAACCCGAAAAGGTCATCGGCACGATTCGCTCGCGCACCCACCACTACCCGTTCCGGCTGGTGCCGCCGGCGCGACTGACCGACTATCTGCAGCAGTTGTGCGATGCCGAGGGCGTCGCGGTGCAGCCGGGAGTGCTGTCGTTCGTGACGCGCGCCGGCGGCGGCTCGGTGCGTGACTCGTTGTCGGTGCTCGACCAGCTCATCGCCGGCTCGGGGGAGGACGGGCTCACGTATGCCGGTGCTGCTGCTCTGCTCGGGTTCACCGACGGTGAGTTGCTCGATGCCACCATCGACGCCTTCGGCGCTCGCGACAGCGGTTCGGTCTTCCGTCAGATCGATCGCGTCGTCGAATCCGGACACGACCCGCGCCGGTTCGTCGAGGATCTGCTGGAGCGCTTGCGCGACCTCATTGTCGTCGCGGCGGTGCCCGACGGTGCTGCGCAGATCCTGCGCGGTGTGCCGGAAGACCAGGTCGAGCGGATGCGTCAGCAGGCAGCGCAGTTCGGGCCGGGGGAGTTGTCGCGCAGCGCGGACATCGTCAACACCGGACTGACCGAGATGACCGGCGCCACCAGCCCGCGGCTGCAACTCGAGCTGATCTGCGCGCGCGTGCTGTTGCCAGGTGTCTCCGGGGCGGGCGGTTATGCGGCGCGGCTCGATCGGCTGGAGCGGCGGCTGGACATGACCGGCACCGGCGGCACGCTCGCGGGTGGTGCTGTTCGCAGCGTCACTGAGCCGGGCCCGGGTGCCGCGCTTCCGGCGGACGCCGGCGGCGATCTTGTCGACAGCGGCGCCGGCGGACCCGATGGTCCGGATGGCGCCGGCGGCGCGCCGGCCGGCCGGCCGCATCGCACCGGCCCGGCGGCGCCGATCGAGCAGCCCCGTCGCGAGCTGGGTCAGCATTTGCCGACGCCGCAGCAGGTGCCACCGTCGCCGATCGAGCAGCCCCGTCGCGAGCTGGGTCAGGACTTGCCGACGCCGGAGCAGGCGTCACCGTCGCCGGAGCCTGCATCGCAGGCCGAGAGCGTCGTCGACATCGAAGTCGTCCGCCGCGCCTGGCCGGATGTCCTCGAACGCATCGCCCGCGCGAAGCGCGTGACCTGGACCCTGCTCAGCCAGCACGCTCACGTGGCGTCCTTCGACGGCACCACCCTGGTCCTCGGCACCAGCAGCCCCGGCCTGGCCGCGGCGGTCGAGCGATCCCCGCACCCGGAGGTCGTTGCCCAGGCGCTCAACGATGCGCTCGGCATACACGTCGCGGTGCAGGCGCGCACCGACCAGTCGGCTCCCTCGCCGCAGTTGGCACCCACCGAAGGCGACGCTCCGCAGCGACCCGGCGATGCTGCGCCGACTGCCGGCCCGGCGCCCATCGCCCCCACCTCGATGACAACCCAGGCGACATCCGCCGAGCAGCACGCCTTGCCGGCGTCGCAGTCAGCACCGACAACGCGGACCGAGGATGCGGCTCCGGCAGCACCCGCACGGTCGCGCGCCGCTGAGGCGCTCGCCCAGGCCGGTCTCTCCTCGGGTGCCTCTGCGGACTCCGGCGGCGGCTGGGGTTCGGTGAACGCTCCACCGCCGGAATGGGCCACGGCCGAACATCCTGCAGCGCCACCAACCGCAGCGATCGAGGCCGCAGTGCCGGAGATCGAGGAGATCACCGAGTCGATGGACGATGAAGATGTCGACGATCCGAGCACGGTGGGCGTTCCGGTGATGCAAGCTGTTCTCGGTGCCACGATCATTGACGAACAGGTCGACTGATGAGTTCGCTCTACCTCGCCTCACGTATGACGGTCGCGCCCGCGCTCCGCGCGATCTGGCGGCCCACGGTCGAGGGCAGAAGCAACGTCCCGCGCACCGGCGGCGTGCTGATCGCCAGCAACCACCTGTCCTTCGTCGACAGCGTCGTGATTCCGATGGTCGCTCCGCGCAAGGTCTTCTTCCTGGCCAAGGCGGAGTACTTCACCGGCACCGGTGTGCGTGGCGCGATCTCGCGGGCGTGGTTCAACTCGATGGGCATGATCCCCGTCGAGCGGGACGACTCGCGTGCTGCCGCCGACTCGCTCGAGACTGCTCTGACCGTCCTGCGCGCCGGGAAGGCCTTCGGCATCTACCCCGAAGGGACCCGCAGCAGGGACGGCCGCCTCTACCGGGGGCACACCGGCGTGGCTCACCTTGCGATGCAGGCCGGTGTCCCGGTTGTCCCGGTGGGCCTGCACGGCACCCCGGACGTGCAGCCGATCGGGTCCAACCGGCCCCGGCTGGCGAAGGTGACCGTGCGTTTCGGCGAACCGCTGACCTTCGGATCGTCATACAAGGCGATGCCTGCGGGAAAGGCCCGACGGCAGGCGACCGACGAGATCATGGCGGCCATCGCCGGCTTGTCCGGGCAGCAACTCGCCGGCTGCTACAACGAGCGACCCGCGAGCTGATCTGCTGCGCCGCATCGTCGGTGCGTGCTGAGGCGAAGGGCGCCGCTGCTCGCCACCACGACTGCGGACGAGCGACCCGCGAGCTGATCTGCTGCGCCGCATCGTCGGTGCGTGCGACTAGGCTCGGTCGCTGTGTATGAAGGCGTGGTCCAGGACCTCATCGACGAGCTCGGAAGACTACCCGGCGTCGGTCCGAAATCCGCGCAGCGCATCGCTTTTCACCTGTTGCAGGCCGATCCGGCCGATGTGACCCGGCTGACCGAGGTGCTGACCGTCGTGCGCGAGAAGGTGCGCTTCTGCGAGCGCTGCTTCAATGTCGCCGAGGCGCAGGAGTGCCGCATCTGTCTCGACCCGCGCCGTCTGACGACGCTGCTGTGCGTGGTCGAGGAGCCCAAGGACATCGTTGCCATCGAACGCACGCGCGAGTTCCGCGGGCGCTATCACGTGCTGGGCGGTGCGATCAGCCCGATCGACGGCATCGGCCCGGACGACCTCAAGATCACCCAGTTGATGCGCCGCCTCGGCGAAGAACCGATCGAGGAGGTCATCCTGGCGACCAACCCCAACCTCAACGGCGAAGCCACCGCGACCTTTCTGTCGCGCGCGCTGCGCACGATGGGCCTGCGGGTCACCCGCCTCGCCTCCGGGCTACCGGTGGGTGGAGATCTGGAGTATGCCGACGAGGTCACTCTCGGCCGAGCTTTCGAGGGACGGAGAGTGCTCGATGCCTGACCAGTCTGATCACACCGACGCGACCACACCGGAGCGCGCGGAGGCCGCGAAACCGGAGACGACGGCTCGCAGCGGCGATGTGACCGAAGCGGATGGTGCGGCAAGCGCGACGGCTGGTGACAACGAGGCGACCGCTCAGCTCGGCGCGCTCGCTGCCGAGACCGCGGCGGAGGCGGCAGAGTTCTGTGCTGCGGTGCGTGAACTCGCCACCGGTGCCGCACCTGATGCCGCAATTCCGTTGCTGTTGCTGCTCATTGCGCAATTGCAGGTGACAGGAGCCCGGCTGGGCGCCATACAGGACGTCGTGCTTGTGGAGCGTTTCGAGCCCGACCCCGGGCCAGAGGACACCCTCGACGCGTTACGTATGGCGTTGGCGAATCTGTTCGACGGCATCGACGACTATGCCGACGTGGTCGACCCGGTGACGTCGGTCGAACCCGCGCGCGGCGCTTTGTCCGACGACCTCGCCGAGATCGTCGGAGCGCTCGAGCACGGACTGCTGCACTACCAGCGTGGCCGCACGATCGAGGCCATGTGGTGGTGGCAGTTCAGCTATCTGTCCCAGTGGGGTGTTCGGGCGTCGGCGGCGCTGCGGGTGCTGCAGACGATTCTTGGTCATCTGCGTCTTGACGCTGACGACCAAGTGGTCGCAGACGCGGAATTTGCAGCCCTGCACCCTTGATCGGGGGCAGTCGGCGCAACTCCTGACGGGTGAGTGTCTGCTCCTCCGCGGTCAGCGCCGGCGCCCAGGCGTTGCGGCCGTAGAGCACCCACACCGCAAGCGCTGACAGACCGATGCACGACCAGCCGGCCAGCGCGTCGAGCAGGAAGTGGTTGGCAGTCGCTATCACCACGAAGACGGTCCAGAACGGGTAGAACACCGAAATGGTCCGCACGATCTTGTTGCGCGCAACGAAGAACACCGAGAGGCCGACCCACAGTGACCAGGCGCAGTGCAGGCTGGGCATTGCGGCATACAGGTTGGAGTGGTCGGCCACCGCCGGGCTGCCCCAGGAGCCGAGCGTCTTGAAGTAGACGACGGTGTCGACGAAGCCGCCACCGGGCAGAAGCCGGGGCGGGGCCATCGGGAAGATCCAGAAGCCGATCAGGCCGAGCAGCGTGGTGAGCAGCAGCACCATTCGGGCGGTGCGGTAGACACGACGGTGCCGCCAGAACAGCCAGATCAGCACACCCGCGGTGACCGGCAGGTGAAAGAACGAATAGTCGTAGTTGGCGATCTGGGCCAGCCACTCGTGGTGCACCACGAAGTGGTTGATGCTGAGTTCGACATCCCAGTGCAGTCGTTGCGTGAAGTGCAGGATGTTGAGCCCGCGGTTGATCGCCTGCTGCTGGTGGGTGGGAACCAGGTCACGCAGGTGTTCGTAGACCACATCGAGAATCACGACCAGCGCGACCTCGAACCACCAGCGCGGAGCTCGGTAGGTGCGCCAGGCGAGGGGGAGCAGCGCAGGTCCCGTCGTCGTGGGGCGGGCGGATGCCGACAGGTCGGCCACGCCCTCTGAGCTACTCGTCACTGAGCCATTCTTTCATCGAAGCTCGAAATGGCCCAAACGCGGGATCTCAAGCGTGTTCGCGTCCGAGGTGGTCGGGCGGGGCGGTCGCGTGGTCGGGCGGGCGGTCCACTTCGCGCGCGAAGTGTCAGTTGTGGTCGGTTCGGGTGGGTTGATCCGGCAATTGGTGACATCTCGTGTGGCCGCCTGGGGTCGCCGCGAGTGTCACGTAGGTGCCCGGAATCGTGCGACAGGGGGCTATTGCGTGCCATTCGCGTGGCGCGCGGGCTGTTGCGTGCCATTCGCGTGACGCGCGGGCAGTTGCGTGCCGTTCGTGTGGCGTGGGGGCCGTTCGTATGGCGCGCAGCGGCCCGGGTCGCCGCGGCGTGCCATTCGCGTGACGCGCGGACAGTTCCGTGCCACTCGTGTGACGTGGGGGCCGTTTGTATGGCGCGCAGCGGCCCGGGTCGCCGCGAGTGTCACGCACGCGCCCGTCGTGGCCGCGAGTGTCACGTAGGTGCCCGGAATCGTGCGACAGGGGGCCATTGCGTGCCATTCGCGTTATGCGGGGGGCCATTGCGTGCCATTCGCGTGACGTGCGGGCTGTTCGTATCGCGCGCAGCGGCCCGGGTCGCCGTTGCGTGCCATTCGCGCGGCACGTGGGCCGTCGCGTGCCACTCGTGACCGGGTGAGGTCAACCCGCAGCCGGCATCTGCCAACCAGCCGCGCCAGGTGCCACGTCACGAGCCCGTGTCGTGTCCGCGTCCGGCATCCGGCCACCGCCTCGGCGACCCACCGGCCTCGTTAGAATCAGAGCCCAGCCGACTCGCGCCACTTTCTGCAGAAAGCCTCAAGCCTGTGCCTCTCGTTGTCCAGAAGTATGGCGGTTCCTCGCTGGCCGACGCCGACAGCATCAAGCGCGTCGCCCGTCGCATCGTCGACACTCGCAAGGCCGGAAACCGGGTCTGTGTCGTCGTCTCGGCGATGGGTGACACCACCGATGAGTTGCTCGACCTGGCCGATGCCGTCTCGCCCGACCCGCCGGAGCGCGAGCTCGACATGCTCCTGACTGCCGGTGAGCGTATGTCGATGGCGCTGGTGTCGATGGCGATCGCCAATCTCGGTGACTCCGCGCGTTCCTTCACCGGCTCGCAGGCCGGCGTCATCACCGACGACGTGCACGGTCGCGCCCGCATCATCGACGTCACACCCGGCCGCATCACCGAGGCGCTCGACGCCGGACACATCGTGATCGTCGCCGGTTTCCAGGGCGTCAGCCAGAACACCAAAGAGATCACCACCCTCGGCCGTGGCGGCTCCGACACGACTGCTGTCGCGCTGGCGGCCGCGCTCAAGGCCGACGTCTGCGAGATCTACACCGATGTCGACGGGATCTTCACCGCCGACCCGCGCATCGTGCCGACCGCCCGCAAGATCGACCGCATCACCAACGAGGAGATGCAGGAGATGGCAGCCTCCGGCGCGAAGGTGCTGATGTTGCGGTGTGTCGAATATGCACGCCGGTTCGGTATGCCGATCCACGTGCGGTCCTCGTTCAGTCACCGCGAGGGCACCTGGGTCTACGAAACACAAGGAGAAGACGACGTGGAAGCCCCGATCATCGCCGGAGTGGCGCACGACCGCAGCGAGGCGAAGATCACGGTCGTCGGTGTGAGTGATTCGCCTGGCCAGGCCGCCTCGATCTTCAAGGCGATAGCCGAGCAGCAGATCAACATCGACATGATCGTCCAGAACGTCTCGGCCATCGCGACGGGTCGCACCGACGTGTCGTTCACCCTGCCCAAGACCGACGGTCAGCGCGCCGTGCGGGTGCTGCAGAGCGTGAAGGCCGAACTCGGGTTCGAGCAGCTGCAGTATGACGACCAGATCGGCAAGCTCTCGCTCGTCGGTTCCGGGATGCGGTCTCACCCGGGGGTCTCGGCGACGCTGTTCCAGGCGCTCGCCGACAGCGGCATCAACATCGAGATGATCTCGACCTCCGAGATCCGCGTCTCGGTCGTGACTCGCGACGACCAGCTCGACAACGCCGTGCGCGCGGTGCACACCGCCTTCGGCCTCGACGCCGCCGACGGTGAAGCAGTCGTCTACGGAGGGAGTGGCCGATGAAGGTCGGAGTCGTCGGCGCGACCGGGCAGGTCGGCGGAGTCGTTCTGCGGTTGTTGGCCGAGCGCGAATTCCCCGTCGACGAGTTGCGCCTGTTCGCCTCACCTCGCTCCGCAGGGCGCGAGGTGAACTGGCACAACGACCGGCTCGCCGTCGAAGACGCCACCACCGCCGACCCGACCGGGCTCGACATCGCGATCTTCTCCGCGGGCGGCGCGACCTCGCGTGAGCTGGCGCCGAAGTTCGCCGCGGCCGGCGTCACCGTCATCGACAACTCCTCCGCCTGGCGCATGGACCCCGACGTGCCGCTGGTCGTCTCGGAGGTCAACCCCGAAGCGATCGCCGACGCCCGCAAGGGCATCATCGCCAACCCCAACTGCACGACGATGGCCGCGATGCCGGTGCTGAAACCGTTGTCGGCAGCGGCCGGCCTGCGCCGCCTCACAGTCGCCAGCTACCAGGCGGTCTCCGGATCCGGCCTTGCCGGAGTCGAAGAGCTCGCCGGTCAGATCCGCCAGGGCGTCGAGGGCAACCTCGAGCAGCTCACCCACGATGGTGCCGCTGTCGAGCTCGGCCCGGCCAAGAAGTATGTGGCGCCCATTGCCTTCAACGTGCTCGCCATGGCCGGATCGGTGGTCGACGACGGCAGCGGAGAAACCGACGAGGAGCAGAAGCTGCGCAACGAGTCGCGCAAGATCCTCGGCCTGCCCGACCTGTTGGTCTCCGGCACCTGCGTCCGGGTGCCCGTGTTCACCGGCCACTCGCTCGCGATCCATGCCGAGTTCGAGCGGCCCATCACCGCCGGTCAGGCTCGTGACCTGTTGTCGGTCGCTCCCGGCGTCGTGGTGACCGAGGTGCCGACGCCGCTCGAGGCGGCGGGTCAGGATCCGTCATACGTGGGCCGGATCAGGCAGGACCAGGCAGTGGCAGACGACAAGGGCCTCGTGCTGTTCGTCTCGAACGACAACTTGCGAAAGGGCGCTGCCCTCAACACGATTCAGATCGCCGAGGTCATCGCCGCACAGCGGTGAACGCGATGGGGCAGTCGAAGCCGACGCTCGCACTCGTTGGCGCCACCGGCGTCGTCGGGCTGTCGCTGCTATCGCTGCTGCCGACGAGGGACGACGTCTGGGGTGAGATTCGCCCGATCGCGTCGGACCGCTCGGTCGGGCGCCGGATGAGCATCCTGGGCCACGACTGCCTGGTGCAGCAGCTGTCGGTGAAGGCATTCGAGGGCGCTGACGTCGTCGTCATGGCGGTGCCTGCCGACGTCGCCGAGATGTGGACCCCGGTCGCGGTGGCGGCGGGGGCGGTGGTGATCGACAACTCCGGCCGGTTCGTCGCCGATCCGGACGTGCCGCTGGTGGTGCCCGAGATCAACCCGGATGCCGCTCGGCACCATCCGGCCGGCATCGTGGCAAGCCCGAGCGGCGCCACGTTGATGATGGTCGGTTCGCTGGCGTCCTTGCACGCGACCTGGCAGCTCACCTCGGTCGTGGCCACGACCTTCCAGGCGGTGACGGATGCTGGCATCGCGGGTGCGGTGCGGCTGTATGCCGAGACCATGGAGCTGGCCGGCAACGACGGGGTCGGTCAGTCTCCGGGCGATGTGCGGCGGATGCTGTCCGATCTGGGTGACTCACCTTTTCCGGCGCCGGTGGCCTACAACGTCATCCCGTGGGTCGGTGAGCCGGCGGTCGACGGCGCCACGACGTCGGAGCTCGCGGTGCGCGATGAGTTGCGGTCGCTGCTGCGGGTGCCCGATCTGCCGGTCGCAGTGACCTGTGTGCAGGTGCCGGTGGTGCGCACGCACTCGGTGTCGCTGCACGCAACGTTCGCGGCCGACATACAGCGCGATGATGCGGTCCGGGTGCTCACAGAGTCATCGAACTCCGTTGTTGTGCTTGATGGTTCGAATGACACTCCCGATGACGAATGGCCGATGCCGGTCGACGTCGTCGGTGCGGATCCGGTGTTCGCCGGCCGCGTCCGTCAGCTCGAGGGTTTCCCCCGGTCGATCGAGCTGTTCATCTGCGCGGACAACCTGCGCAAGGGCTCGGCGCTCAACGCGCTGCAGGTGGCCGAGCTCGTCATCTGAGCCTTAACGTCCGTGATCGACCGGGTCGCCGACGCGGACGCAGCAGGTTCACCCCCGGCAGATATGCGGTATGCCGCAGGCCTTCACACCCACCGTGGATCCGGTCTCCGGAGGCGACCCCGTGGTCTGCACCAGCAGATCGATCCCGTCACTGCCGGACGTCCGCACGTCGACCAGACTCACCCCACCCTGAAAACGAACACGCTGCACCCTGGCCGTGACTGCGGCGGGTGCGAGGTCGTCGGTGAGCTCGAGTTGTTCCGGGCGCAGCAACACCAAGCGCCGTTCGTCCGTGGGGCCTGCGGCGTCATACTCCCCGAAGATGCACCGCAGGCCACGCTCGGTGCGCGTGGTGGGCAGGAGGTTCGCTGCGCCGAGCAACCGGGCAACCTGAGCGGTCGGCGGGTGATGGTACAGCTCCTGCGGCGAATCATGAGCAACCACAACGCCATTGGCGAGCATTGCGACGTGGTCTGCAAACGACAGTGCCTCCGCCTGGTCGTGCGTGACGAGAATCGACGTGACGCCCGTGGCAGTGAGTATGCCGCGAACCTCCGCGCGCACCGACTCTCGCAAACCCGAGTCCAGTGAGCCGAAAGGCTCGTCCAGCAACACGATTCGCGGTTGGATCGCCAGTGCCCGGGCGAGCGCGACACGTTGTTGCTGACCGCCGGACAGTTGGTGCGGGTAGCGGCGCTCCAGTCCGCCGAGACCCACTCGATCGAGCAATTCGACTGTGTGGGTGCGGCGTTCGCTGCGAGAACCGCTCATGCCGAAGGCGACATTCCCCGCGACGGTCAGATGCGGAAAGAGCGCGGCGTCCTGCGGCACGTAGCCCACGCCACGGTGCTGCGGTCGCATCGAGCGCCCGGCCCCGGTCACCACCTGCGCGCCCAGGGTGATGGTGCCTGAGTCGGGTGACTCGAAGCCGGCGATGAGCCGCAGCAACGTGGTCTTACCGCTGCCAGAAGCGCCGAGAATCGCTGTAACAGAACCACTTTCGATCTTCAGATCGACGCCGTGTATGACGGCCGTGGCGCCGAAGCTCTTGTTCACGCCTCGCAGTTCGATTGCTGCAGGGGCGGCCGGCGGCGTTGTCGGCACGTGATGTTCGGTCATGCTGTCACCCGCTGAGTCCCGCCGGGTTCGCGCGCAAACCACAGGCCGAGGAGGGCGCCGGGCACCACCGCGAGCGCGACGATCATCAGGGCGTATGGCGCGGCGGCGGCATACGCCACGTTGCCCTGGAACGCCCAGAACTGCGTCGCCAGAGTACTTACACCAATCGGCGCCAAGACGAGCGTTGCCGTGAGTTCCGTTATGGCAGTGAGGAACACCAGGCACAGTCCGGCGGCCAGGCCGGGTGCGAGCAGCGGCAGCGTGACTCGCACAAAGACCGTCAAGGGGGTGCGGCCGAGGGAGACGCCGACGTCATACAGCCGGGCGGAGGCAGTGGCTGCGGCCGATTTCACACAGACCTGGGCGAGTGGGAAGTGGATGATCGCGTAGCCCAGGACCAGCAGCGGCCCGGTCTGGTACCAGGAGAAGACGTATCTGGTGGTCAGGTAGACCAGGCTGAGCGCGACGACGATGCCTGGCAGGGCTTGGGTCACGAAACCGGCTCGATCGATCAACGTGCGTGTCGTGCTGTGGCGGCGAAACGTCAGCATCGCGACCGGAAGCGCCGCAAGGACCGCCACCACGGCACCACCGGCGCTGAATTTGACTGATTCCCAGGTGGCTTGGCCCAGCGTGGCCACGGCCGGGAGGGTGGCGTGCTGCCCCTGTCGCATCCAGTACACGAGGGTCGCGATCGGCAGCGCGATGCCGAAGCCGGTCGGCACCAGCACCACCAGCAGTGCCGGCAGTTGGCGGAGTCGCCATGCGGCCGTGCGAGATTGCGTCCGTCGAGGCTGGCGGAAGCTCGATTGCCTTCGGATCAGCAACGATTCGAGCAGGAGAGCTGACAAACCCATCAGCACCAACGGGATCGACAGCGCTCCTGCAGCATCCGGCTCGAACTGAAACTCGCTGAAGATCTCGGTGGTGAAGGTGTTGAAGCGCAACACCTCGAACGCGCCGTATTCGGAGATGACGGTGAGGAAGACCAGCACCGCCCCGCCGGCGGCGGCGATGCGGATCTGCGGCAGGGTGATGCGGGCAAAGGTGCGCACGGTCCCCGCGCCGAGGCTGCGCGCGGTGTCCTCGAGGGTAATGTCACTGCGGCGCAAAGCGGCCGAAACCGGAAGATAAACAAGGGGATAGCTGCCCAGAGTCATGACAGCAACCGATGCCCCGAGCGGGTCGAGGGTGGGCCACAGTGTGTGCCAGGTGTATCCCACGACGAAGTCCGGCATCGCGATCGGCAGCACCAGCAGGACTGTCCACAACGGTCGCCACGGCAGCGTCATACGTTCGGTGAGCATCGCTGCTGCCACCCCGAGCATGGTCGCGAGTACGACGACCGAAGCCGCCAGCTCCGTCGTGTTGGTGAGCAGCATCGCCGAGCGCTGGCGGAAGAGCACCCGGTGGATCTCGGCCCAGCCGGCCGAGTGGACGTCGAGCACGACCAGCACGAGTGGCAGCAGCATGACGACGGCGACGACCGCGCTGACAGCGACGACGAGGCGGCCTCTCGCGAGGTCCCCCAGACCTCGCAGTCCGCTCACATCAGGCCGCTCTGCTGCAGCAGTGTCTTGGCTGTCTCACCGGTGCCGAGGTCGGCCGGGTCGAACGAATTCGTCTTGTATGACGACAGCGGCGGCAGCTGCACGTTGGCGCTCACGCCCGCGCGCAGCGGGTATTCGTAGCTCTGTCCGTGGGCCAGAACGGTCTGACCAGCTTCGGCGGTCATGAATGCCAGGAACTTCTGCGCAGCCGCCTGGTGCTTGCTCGACTTCAGGATCGCGGCGCCGGAGATCGCACGCACGAAGCCGGGGTCGCCCGGGGCGAAGTAGGCGAGCTTGGCATTCATCGCGTTCTGACCGAGTTCGGCGCGCAGCCGGTAGAAGTAGTAGTGGTTGATCACCGCGAAGTCGGTGGTGCCCTGGTTCACGTCGCTGGACAGCGTCTCGTTGTCGGGCACGTTGTCGCCGGCACCCGCATTGGTCTTGAGCCCGTTCAACCAGGTGAGGGTCGCCGCATTGCCGGTGGCGCGCGCCACCGAGCAGACCAACGGCCAGAAGTCGGTCTCTGACGGCGCGATCTCCAAGCGACCCTTGTATGTGCGATCCGCCATCGCGGCGATGGTCGTCGGCAGATCCGCCGCACCGATCTTGGCGGGGTTGTAGATCAGCGCGCTGATACGTGCCGAAATGCCGACCCAGCTGCCGTCAATTGCGCTGTCCGCCTTGGGGATTCCCGCGCGGGTAGCAGCGTCGACGGTGGCCAGCATCTTGCGGTCGGCCAGTTGCTGCAGCCAGTTGGAGTTCTCGGTGTAGAACACGTCGGCGGGTGAGTTGCTGCCCTCCTGCTCCAGTTGCGCGGTCAGCACGTCCTCGTCGTCGTTGACCACGCGGACCTTGATCCCGGTCTGGGCGGTGAACGCCGAGATCATCGCGTCGGTCGTCTGTGGGTGCTGGGCGTTGTAGAGGGTGATGGTCTCGCTCGCGCTGCCGTGGGAGGAGCTGGAACCGGATCCGCATGCGGCAGCGGTCCCGGCCACGAGCGCGGCGCCGGCGGCGGTGAGCACGGAGCGTCTCGATGGCCGGCTCAGGAAGTCATTCATCGGCTGTCTTTCGGTTGTGGTGACGGGGTTGGGCCGGCGTTCGGTGTGCCGGGTCAGCTCAGCAGCGATCGTCCGAACCAGTCGCCCGGTCCGGTGATGCCCGGTGGCACGGCGAAAACCGCGCTCGCGGTGTGCGTCGTGAACTGGTTCATCGCGTCCTGCTGCGACAGCCGAGTGTTGATCGGCACGAACGCTTTTCGCGGGTCCTGCTGGTAGGCGAGGAAGAGCAGGCCCGCGTCATACTCCAGCGCCTGCCGCCACGGGGGCCACCGCTCGGTGAACTGGGTGGTGCCGTTGTTGTACGAGAACGCGCGGCGCAGGATCACCGCACCCGCGTTGGTCTGCGGTGCAGCGAGCCGGACATGCGCATCGACAGGTATGGCGGAGCTCATCCTCAGGGGCGCGAACTCGTTGTCCTCCCCCAGCGGAGCGCCGGTCAGTTTGTGGCGACCGATGACCTGTTCCTGGTCGCTTGGCGCCAGGCGGTCCCAGTGCTCGAGCGTCATACGAATCCGTCGGTAGACCAGGTAGCTGCCGCCCTGCATCCACACCGGCCCTTCTGCTCCGGCCCACACGGTCGTGTCGAGATTTGTCGGCGGGTGCAGGTTCGAGTCGATGGTGCCGTCCTTGAAACCCATGAGGTTGCGCGGGGTTCCGCCGGTGTTGTCGGGGGTGTACCCCAGTTGGGTCCAGCGCAGGGTGGCGACATCGGGGGCGATGCGGGCGATGCTGCGGACGGCGTGGAAGGCGACCTGGGCGTCGTCGGCGCACGCCTGCAGGAACAGGTCGCCATCGCTGTCCGTCGCGGTCAGTTGCTCTCCCGGGAAGTGCGGCAGAGCTGCCAGTTGGTCGGGCAGCTGCGAGGCGAGGCCGAATCTGTCCCTGCCGGTCCCGTCGACGAACAGGCTGCGACCGAAACCGACGGTGAGCGTGAGTCGTGAGGGCCCGAGCTGGTAGGCCTCGAGGGAATCGTCGGTTGTCGACGCGTTGGTGGCATCGGCATACGCGGCGCCGGTGTCGGTGCTGCTGCGATAGATCGGCACGGTGTGGGAGACACCGGAGGTGAGTGGCGCTGCGAGTGCCGACCATGCCTGCATCAGGGCCGACAGGTCGGAGCGGCTGGCGGAGCTCACGTCGAAGGCCGCGAGCACGGTCTGCTTCTGGGTGTTGCTGATGATGCCGGACTGGTGCTTGCCGTAGAACGACTCGCGCAGCTGACTGCTGCTGGTGGCGTTGGCCGCGGTGGCACGGCCGGCAAGACCGCCGAGCAGGCCGCCGCCCACTGCGCCGGCACCGACGAGCGCGCTGCCGCGCAGCAGGGACCGGCGGCGCAGACCGGAGCGGTCGGTCTGCGCCTGCGGTCCGGACTGGTCCGCCGATCCGCTTGACGTCGCTGCCGGGACCGCCACCGCGTCGTCGGAAGAGTCTGCTGTTGATGGCTTTTCGGGTGTTCCTGGCATCAGTGCAGCTCCGCGAGGACGTTTTCGTCATCCTTGACGAACAGGATGCCGTTGCCGGCCTGGTTGATCGCGATGCCGAACAGATCGCCGTTGCCGGCCGGGTCCTGACCGGTGTTCTCGATCGCGTAGTACTCGCCGACCTGCTTACCCGTGGTGGTGATCTCGACGAGCTTGCCGTTCTGGGCGTTCGCCGCGATGAGGTCGCCGTCCGGAGCGATCGCCAGCCCCAGCGGGTCGGCCAGTTGGCCACCGGACGACACCGTCATACCGGTGCCTGCGGTTGTCGTGCGGGTCAGAGCGTTCGGTATGCCGTCGATCCGGTTGCTGAGGTTGTCTGCGACATACAGCGTTCCGTTGCTGGCGATGGCCAGTCCGGTCGGACCCTTGACGAACGCGGACGGGTCGCCGCGCTCCAGCAGGCCAGATGCGACGGTCTGCTCGGCGGTGACCGTCGGCGGAGAGGTCGTGGTCTGCTTCAGCGAGAGGCGGACGACGTCGCCCTGGCTGGACTGCGCCGTCGCCGAATGGGCAAGTCCGACAACGGTGTTGGAGACGAAAAGCGTCGCGGTGTCGCCGTTGTCCCGGACGGTTGCGTCCCACGGTCCGTTGAGGTAGCTGCCGGTGATGGTCGAGACGAGTTTGCCTTCTGGGGAGAGCACGAGCAGGCAGCCGCGGCCGACGGTGTCGGTCTTGCCGTCGGTGCTCGGCACGCTGCCGACGATGACCCATCCGGTCCTCAGTTGAACCATTGCGGTGCTGAGGCCGACACCGCCGGGGCAGCCGGCGACTGTGTGCGGAAGGTCGGCGAAGACCGACGTCGTGCCGTCGGTGTGGACGTCGACGATGGTGGTGCCGGTGCCTTGGTCGTTGGACTCGTTGTTGAAGTCGTCGACCAGCACGTCTCCGGATTTCACGGTGCCGACGGTGTGCGTGACAGGCCATACGGCATACGGGTTTTCGTCACCGTTGCTGGGCGTGGTCGAACCGAGCACCGAGACGGTGGTCTTGCCGTGCAGGAAGCTGCCAGGTTGCGGGTCGAGAACTGTCGCGGCGGAGCGGTCCTCATTGCTGATCTGCGAGTTGACGTAGCCCTGCGCCTGTTGGCCGGTGAGTCCTTGGGGAACGGAGTTGCCGCTGCTGCTGGACGAACCGCAGCCTGCGGTGATGGTGGCGGTTGCGCCTATTGCAAGGAACGCCAGGCTCTTTCGCCATCTGAACATGTACAGCTCACCTCACCGGAATCGCACCGAACGGCTCGGTGACTTAGGTAAGACTGGCCATAGTTACCGAACACTTACTTAGGTTTGGCTTACAAAACCCTGGATGACGTGGTTGGTGGCGGCGGTCGTGGCCGATAGTGGCCTGTCTGGGCATACGTCGATCGTCGGGCGGTTGAGGGCCGGGCCCGTTCATGCGCGAGGTGGAGAATTCGTCGGCTGCAACGGCCCAACGTCACCTGGCCAAGCCCGTTCATGCACGAGGTGGAGTTCGCCGAGCGAGATCTGCGAGCCGAGCGCTGCGCGAGGTCGCACAGTCGGAGGTGACCCCTCGCCGCCATCCGCGCCGCGGGCTGTGATCTCTGCCCGGAGATGCCGACCGGGGGACTCATCCAGGCCAGGGCTTATCGCAGCCGGTGAAAGGTCATCCCGTCATCGATGGCGGATGTGCAGCCGTCACTCAAGTCGCGTGGCGTCCGACGCAGCCCGCGACCGCGCACTGAGTCTTCCCGGTGTCTTGAGACATGAGCGCGGCCGAGTCATCGGACTTGACCACGCCCTCGAACGTATGTACGATGAAGTATGTCGATCACACCACTGCTGGCCGAGTCAGCGGTGGAGCACGCCACCAGTGGGGAGTTGTTGGAAGCGGCGGGTGTGTTGATGGTGCGGGCGTTCGAGGTGATCTGCGCTGATGCGCCCGGGTTGACCCGGGACGAACTCCTGGCGCAGGTCGAGGCCGTGCAGCGGGTGGCGAATTCGGTGGATGGTGCCCGGGTGGTGCGGATGGCGCAGGTCGCTTCGATTGAAGACGTCACCGACCTGTCCGGTGAGACCGAGGGTCCGCCGGTGACGTCGTGGGTGCGGCACCAGTTGGGGTGGACCAACGAGTGGGTCTCCTCCGAGATCGGGGCCCTGCTGGCGTGGGGTCCACGCCAAGCGGACACCCGCCTGGACCAAGCCTTGGACGCGGTCACGCTGACACCGAGACTGTTGCGGGAAGTCGGCGCGGGCCGGTTAGCGGCGGAGAAGATGCACAAGGTCACCGCCGGGTTGGGGTCCGCACCCACGGACGTGGCGGCAGCAGTCGAATCAGCACTCTTAGACCAAGGCATTGGTGGGTTGACCACCACGCAGATTGCCAGGCGGGTCCCGAGGATCCTGGCCGACCTCGACCCGACCGCCGCCCAAACATCCGGTACGAAGACGAGGGAGCGTGAGGTCGGGGTGTCCTGTCGCGCTAGTCATGTGCCGGGGTTGAGTGAGATCAAGGTCGTGCTGGACTCAGCCCAAGCAGCGCGGATCATGTCCGCAGTCGAGCAGCTGGCCCGTCAGTTGCACCAGGACGCGGTGGAGGTGATCAGCTTGCCGCAATGCCGGGTCGATGCGTTGGTGGATTTGGTGTTGCAGAACGCCCACGTCGACACCCATCTGACCTTCCACATCCCCGTCATGACCGGGGTATTCCCCGGCGACGCCACCGCAACTACCACCACGACCAGCACTGCAACCGCGGCTGGTGCGGCAACCGCCGCGTGCTCAACCGCCGCAGGGTCGGCATCCGCCGCAGCCGGCGTCACCGGTGCTGCTGCCGCCACGGCTGCTGTCGCCGGTACTGCGGTTGACAGCGGTGCAGTCGCCGCGACCATCGCCGGTGCTGCAGGCAGTGGTGCTGTGGTCGGTGATGGTTCGGATACTGCTCGGGCACAGGTCGCGGCGTTGTGTGACCGGTTGTTCCCCGACCCGCACACCATGGGCTGGACCCAGGTCGTCCGTACCGAGAACAACCCACCACCGGATGAAGAGTGGAACCTTGATGGCGAGGGATGGTCCCCGTGCGGGTGGCCAGAACCACCCGACGACGTCTTCGATGATGATCCTGACCATGAAATCGACTGGGACACCGCCCTGGCACACCTGGTCGACTCGCTACCCGACCCACCACTGGACGGCGTCTTCACCGCCGACCCGCACTTCGGTGACTACCCCGACATTGGTGCCCCGACCAACCCGGTCACTGTGCCCGACACGG
Source organism: Rudaeicoccus suwonensis (assembly GCF_007829035.1). Lineage (NCBI taxonomy): Bacteria > Bacillati > Actinomycetota > Actinomycetes > Micrococcales > Dermacoccaceae > Rudaeicoccus > Rudaeicoccus suwonensis. The sequence goes on along the minus strand of NZ_VIVQ01000002.1, from coordinate 149,620 downwards.
CCAACCTGGTCGCACCATCACGGCACGTCATGCCGTCGGCGTCAGCGCCGGCAATAGCGGGGGCGGGTCCGGTGATCGTGCCGGGGGTCGGCACGATCCTGCCCTCCCACGTCCACGCGTTGACCAGCACGCTGGGAGTGTCCCTGGCACGCACACTCCTGGACGCGACCACCGGTGTGCTGGTCCAAGCAACCTCGACCAAGTACCGCCCCACCGCCGGCATTGCCCGATTCGTCAAAGACCGGGACCAGCACTGCCGGTTCCCCGGCTGCACCCAACCCGCCACGTATTGCGACGCCGACCACGTGATCCCCTGGCCCACCGGACCCACGACCCCGGCGAACCTGCAATGCCTGTGCCGGCACCACCACCGGGTCAAACACCAAACCCGGTGGCAGGTCACCATGACCACCGACGGGGTATGCACCTGGACCAGCCCCAGTGGCCGCCGCTACCTCACCCGACCCGCCGACTGAACTCGCCCGACACCACCGCACCAAGACCCGCAACCCGCCGACTGAAACGTCGCTGACCCGTCGACTGAACTGCGCCTGATGCATGCGGCTGGCTGGTCTGCGGACCTGGCCATAGAGGACCTGGTCACTGAACTCCATGGGACACGACCCGCCGACTGAAGTCGCGTGACATGACCCGTCGACTGAGCCCGCGAACGTGGCCGATCTCCGAGGCGTCCGCGTCCCAGGAGAAGACTGATGGTCAGCAACCTCGAATGCGGCTCAGCGGAAAGAAGATTCGCCGGTCAGGGCCTGACCGATGATCAGCTGGTGCACCTCGGATGTGCCCTCGTACGTCATCACCGACTCAAGGTTGTTCGCGTGCCGCAACACCGGGTAGTCCAGCGTGATGCCATTCGCCGCCATGATCGTCCGGCAGGTGCGCGCGATCTTGATCGCCTCGCGGCAGTTGTTCAGCTTTCCGAGGCTGACCTGCTCATTTGTCACACCGGTCGAATCCTTCAACCGGCCCAGGTGCAGGGCCAGCAGCATTCCCTTGGCGAGTTCGACCGCCATGTCCGCGAGCTTCGCCTGCGTCAACTGGTATGCCGCAAGCGACTTGTCGAACACGCGACGGCTTTCGGCATACTCCAGTGTCGCTTCGAGGCAGTCACGCGCGGCACCCATGGCGCCGAAGACGATGCCGAAGCGCGCCTCCGACAAGCACGACAGCGGCCCGCGAAGGCCCGAAACCTCAGGCAGCACAGCGTCTTTCGGCAACCGCATGTCGGTGAACGCCAATGCTCCGGTGATCGAGGCACGTAGTGACAGCTTCCGCTCGACCTCGGTCGCCTCGAAGCCGGGCGTCTCGGTCGGCACGACGAAACCGCGGATCTTCTCGTCGGTCTGGGCCCAGATGACCGCGACGTCGGCAACCGGGCCGCTGGTGATCCACATCTTGCTGCCATTGATCACCCAGTCGTCACCGTCACGCCGAGCGCGCGTCCGCATGCCGCCGGGGTCCGAACCGAAATCCGGCTCGGTCAGGCCGAAGCAGCCGATCGCCTGACCGGCCGACATACGCGGCAGCCACTCCTGCTTCTGCTCCTCGCTGCCGAACTTGCGGATCGCGGTCATCGCGAGCGAACCCTGAACGGACATCAGCGAGCGCACGCCCGAATCCACGGCCTCAAGCTCCATGCAGGCCAAACCGTATGCGGTTGCTGATGATTCGGCGCATCCGTAGCCTTCGAGGTGCATTCCGAGCAGGCCGAGTTTGCCGAGTTCGCGGGCGATGTCGCGCGCCGGGACGGTGCCCGCCTCGAACCACTCCGCCAGATGCGGACGCAGCTTGTCGTCGCCGAACTTGCGGACCATCGCCTGCAGGTCTCGCTCCTCCTCCTGCAGGAGTCCGTCGATGCCGAGGAGATTGGTCAGGGCTGGGTTCGGTGCGCTCACACTGACCATCTTGCCCCGCTCGGGTCGTCTGGGCGCCGATGCCCGGTCGATACGGCTCCTCACGAGCAGCTAGTTTGAACCGACTATGACGAGTGACGATGTGCGCGCGGCGTTCGCGGACGCGGTCGATGTCTTCGACGGGCCGCTCTTCCGGTCATGGTGCGTGGCGGTTGCGCAGGAGACGGGCCGCGACGACGGCACCCTGACCGCCTTCGAAAGCAGAGGGCTGCGGTTCACCAGTTGGAAGGCAGTCCAGTCCCTGCTACGCGCAACGTCGATGGAGTTGCGCAGGGCGGGCGAGGACCTGCAACTGGTCGACTACTTCCCGGTGCTCGGTGGGCAACTGCCGGCGGACGACCGCGCTTTTCAGTTGTGGCGCGAGTTGCTGCGCGACCGCCGCGGCCACCTGGTCCGCCACCTTGACGGGCCCGTCCGACCGCTCAACGATCCGATCAACGGGGTGCGGATCCTGAGCCTGCTCGACGACTACCTCGACGAGACGTATGCCGAGCCACTCACCCTCGAACTGCTCTGTGTCGGTGCGGCGGCCGGCCTCGAATTGGTCGCCGATGCGTTGACAGCCGATGTCCTGCCACCCGAGGTCGTGTCAACCGGTGGGCTGAGAGCTGCTGGCGATCTGCCCCTGCTGGGTCGCCACAGCATCGTCCACCGCGGCGGCGTCGACCTCGAGCCCCTGGACCCTCGTGACTCGGCGACCCTCGATGCGATGCTGTCCTTGCTCGAACCGGAGGAGGTCGACCGGCAGACGAGGATCCGCCGCGCGGCTCGGCTGGCCCAGCAGCAGGACATCGTGGTCTCCAAACGGGACGCCTTTGCGGCAGTCGCAGCTCCAGGCTTCGGATTTGGCCGGTTGCCAGTGGTTTTCGGCTCGTCATTCCTGTGCAGCGTGCCCGAGCCGACGCGGATGGACGAGCTGATGCGCGCTCGTTACGCCGAAGGCATCTGGATCTCCGATGAGGCCGCCGGTGTCATGCGAAGGGTGATCGACGACCCGGAACTCGCTGATGTCTCGCCGATGACACGGGTCACGCGCCTCGTGCACTATCGCGCGGGCGAGGCGATCGCCATACGTACGCGGGTTGATGGCTGAACGTCGATCGACGCCTGAAGGTGATCGCTGAACGCCGTCTGAGGAGCGAGAAGTTCGGCCAACTGATGATGCCCGCGCCATCCGCCGCACTAGGGTGAATGTGACGGCTGTTACAGCGGGTGCTGCGGCGCCCACCAGTTTCCGGAGGATCGCTCGTGGAGTTTCCCCTCATCGTTCGTGACTTTCTCGATCGAGCCGCGACGGCATACCCCGACCGCACCGCCATCGTCGACGAACCCGACCAGCCGGCCGCGGGATTCGGCGGCGGTCAGATCACGTATGCCGACATGGCCCGCCTCGCCCGCGGGCAGGCAGCCGGCCTCGACCGGCTGGGTGTGCCGACCGGCGGCCGAGTCGCGATGGTTTCTCACAACAGCGCCCGCCTGATGACCTCGTTCTACGGGGTGAGCGGCTGGGGGCGGGTGCTGGTGCCGGTGAACTTCCGGCTCTCGGTGCCCGAGGTGCGCTACATCATCGAGCACTCCGGTGCCGAGGTGCTCATGGTCGATCCCGAGTTGCGCCACCTGATCGACGAGGTCCCATGCAAGCACTCGTTCGTGCTCGGCGAGGAGACCGACGAACTCCTCTGGGGTTCGACCGATGAACCCGCGCCCTGGGCAGGCGATGAGCACGCGACGGCGACCATCAACTACACCTCCGGCACCACCGCCCGCCCCAAGGGCGTGCAGCTGACACACCGCAACTTGTGGCTCAATGCGACCGTATTTGGTTGGCAGACAGGGGTTTCCGACCGCGACGTCTATCTGCACACGCTGCCGATGTTTCACGCGAACGGCTGGGGCATGCCGTATGCCGTGACCGGCATGGGCGGGGAGCACATCGTCCTGCGCAAGGTGGACGGCGCCGAGATCCTGCGCCGCGTCGAGAAGTATGGCGTCACGCTCATGTGCGCGGCCCCCGCCGTCGTTGCAGCGGCACTCGATGCAGCCGCGACCTGGGATGGTCCGATCCCCGGCCGTGACCGCACCCGCATCGTCGTCGCGGGCGCGCCGCCGCCGACACGCACCATTGAACGGGTTCGAGACGAGCTCGGCTGGGAGTTCATCCAGATCTACGGCCTGACCGAAACAGCCCCGCTGCTGACGATGAGCCGGATGCGACAGGAATGGGAGGACCTCACGCCGACCGAGCAGGCCCGCAACCTCGGCCGGGCCGGGGCGCCCGCCATCGGTGTGCGTGTCCGGATCGACGGCACCGGCGAGGTGCTGGCTCAGTCCAACCACAATCTCGAGGCGTACTGGGAGAACCCCGACGCCACGGCGGATGCGCTGGCCGACAACTGGTTCCACACCGGTGATGGCGGCGCCTTCGAGGGCGGCTACCTGACGATCTCCGACCGCAAGAAGGATGTCATCATCAGCGGCGGCGAGAACGTCTCCTCCATCGAGGTCGAGGACGCTCTCATGTCCCACCCGCGCGTGCGGGAGGTTGCGGTGATCGGCGTGCCCGACGAGAAGTGGGGCGAACTGGTGACGGCGCTGGTGGTCACCGACGGCGAGGTCACCGAGGCTGAGCTGATCGCGCACTGCCGCGAGAACCTCGCGGGCTACAAGTGCCCCAAGCGCATCGAGTTCAGAGATGAACTCGCCCGGACGGCGACCGGCAAACTGCAGAAGTTCAAGCTGCGCCAGCCGTACTGGGAGGGTGTCGAGCGCGGAGTCAACTAGCCCGCATCGGACGCATTCAGATCGGGACGGTTTACTGACCCGGTGCGCGAACCCCTGACTGCCGTCCCGATCGCCGGACGGGCCAAGGTCATCGCGATCGCGCTCGGCGGCTATCTGCTCGCCCGAGTGGTCTCGGCTGTGCTGATCTGCTGGATCGCGGCGCACAGTTCCGCGCGCAATCTGGCGAAGTACCGCATCGACCCGTACCCGCACATCGACTACTGGACGATCGCCGGGTCGTGGGACGGTCGCTGGTTCCACACGATCATCGAGCACGGCTACCCCTCCGTGCTGCCCTACCATCACGGCCGGGTGGTCCCGAACTCCTGGGCATTCCTGCCGGTGTACCCCGAACTCACGCACGCCCTCATGTATCTCACCGGCGGCTCGTTCTCGGTTGTCGGTTCGCTGTTCGCCTTGATCGTCGGTATCGCCGCGGTGCCGCTGATGGTGTTGCTGTTCATGCCGCTGATCGGGGCACGCGCCACCTGGATGACCGTCATTCTGTATGCCGTGTGGCCGGCCTCGCCGGTGCTTCAGATGACCTATTCCGAGAGCCTCGGCATGCTGTTGTTCCTCGGAATCCTGTTGGCATTGGCGCGATTCCGGTGGCTGACCGTCGCCGGTCTGGTGCTGGTGCTCGGACTGACCCGGCCTCTGACGGTCCCACTGGTCCCGGTGGCTGCGGCGGCCTGCTGGATGCGTTGGAAGGGTCGCTCCGGTCGAGCCGTCGAGCGCTCCGAGGTGGCGTCGGTGGTAGCCATGGCGGTGGCCTTCGTGGTGGCGACCGGCGCCTGGCCGGCATACGTCTGGTGGCGCACGGGCGTGCGGTCGGCATACGTGGACACCGAGCACGCGTGGACGCACGGCAAGGACAGTCGCCCGTTCCGGGGCTGGATCCGGGGTTTCGAGGTCCATTTCGGTGACCTCGGCGGCAAGGTGGTGCTGGTGGCCTGCATCGTGATCTTCTTGGTCGCGCTGTTCGGGCCGTGGTCGCGCCGCCTCGGACTGCAGCTGCGCGTGTGGTGCCTGGCCTACGCGGTGTACATCGGCGCAGTGGGCGAGGTCTTCACCAGCCAGTACCGCTTCATGCTCTTCACCTTCCCGCTCGGCGTGATCGCGATCGGTGCCGGCGGCGCCCGTCGACTCGAGGAGCGCAGCCGCTGGCGCACTGATGTCGTCTTCGGGCTGATGGTCCTCGGATTCCTCGCGCTGCAGGTGGCGTGGTGCTGGGAGTTGCTGCGGGTGCACAAGCCCTGGTCGCCGATCTGACGAGCGAGGCTGATCGGCGCCCGGCCGGATCCTTTCGCGCAGGATCTGCGGGGGTCGCCGCCACCGATTCGATCACCGCCGACGCGCTCCTGTCCCGAGATTCCCAGGTGACCCGCATCGACCTCGATAGGCTGGACACCGATCACCCGCATCACCTGTATCTCGGCGGAAAGGTTTCCGGTGTCTGACAACCACGGCTCATTGCCGTTGAACGGTGTCTCCCGTCGCACCGCGATCGCCGTCGTCGGAGGCTCAGCACTGTTCATCGCCGCAGGTCGTGTCGCCGGACGTGCCACTGACGCCGCCGGGCGTGGGACAGGGCACCGGAGCGCCATGCCCGCGCCGGGCAGCACCCACAAGGTGGAACCCGTCGCCCACGCCGTCCCCGGTTCGGAAGCCCGTCTCACGGTCTTTCCCGTGACCACGACACGCGCCGCGGTACTGGCGTCCGGCATCACCGCGCCGACCGCCGAGGTCACGACGGCCTCGGGCACATCGCTGGCCACTGCCCAGGTGCACTCCGGGACCGCTCTGTTGACCTTCGCGGTCCCCGCAGGTTCGGCAGCGTCATACGTGCTCGGCAACGGTCAGCATCGGCAGAATTTCACCGTGTCGACCACGCCGGCCGACTTCAACGACTCGTTGTGGCGGGTGTGCAACAAGGCGATCGCGTTGCCGTCGTCGTATGTGCCGTCCGGGCTGACGGCGAGCACCGGTCACCTGATGAGGGCGGAGACGGCGTCGGCATACGAGGCGATGGCGGATGCCGCAAGGTCCGCCGGGATCACGCTCGGCATCACCAGCGGCTACCGCTCGTATGCCGATCAGGCCAGCACCTTCTCGTCGTGGTCGCAGACGCTCGGACAGCAGGATGCCGAGCACGAGTCCGCCATGGCCGGTCACTCCGAGCATCAGCTCGGCCTGGCGATCGACGTGCAGCAGGCCAGCGGCGTCTGCACACTCAACACATGTTTCGGCTCGACCACCGCAGGAGAGTGGGTCGCAGCCAACGCACATCGATTCGGGTTCATCGTGCGCTACCAGCCGGGTCGGCAGAACATCACCGGCTACGACTACGAACCCTGGCACGTTCGGTATCTCGGCACCGAACTCGCCGCGGACTATCAAGCACGCGGATTCCATTGTCTCGAAACCTATTTCGGCCTTCCTGCAGCACCCGACTACATCTGACCCGTGCCGGCTGACACAACTTCCGACTCTCCGAGCCCGGGCATTGTCGGGTCGCTCGTGGCCGATCCGAAACATGGTGTGCTGCCGGTGCTGTTGCTCCTGCTCACCGTCGTGACCGGCGTGGTGGACGCTGTCAGCCTGCTGACACTCGGCCACGTGTTCGTCGCCAACATGACCGGCAACATCGTCTTCATCAGTTTCGCCCTGGTGGGTACGCCCGGCTTCTCGCTGGCGGCGTCGTTGTCCGCCCTGGCGGGATTCCTGATCGGCGCGATCGCTGGCGGCCGATTCGTGCGCCACAGTCGGCTGGACCGGCTTCGGTTGGTGCGCGACAGCGTGCTTGTCGAGATCGTGCTCGTCGCCATCTCGCTCGTCATCAGCATCGTCCTCGGCCCGCAACTGACCGACGGACCGGCAGCGGTCATCGCCGGGGTGCTCGCGGTGGCGCTCGGCGTGCGCAACGCGGTGGTCCGCAAGGTCGCCGTGCCGGATCTGACGACGACGGTGCTGACCATGACACTGACCGGCCTCGGCGCCGACCATGACGTGTCGTCGACCGTCTGGGTGAAGAGGATCCTGGCGGTGGTCGGCATGGGTTGCGGTGCGGCGGCGGGGGCGCTGATCGTCCGCCACGGTCATGCGTGGGCGGGGTTGACCCTCGCACTGGTGCTGCTGGTCATCACCGAGGCGGTGGCGATCAGCGCGGCGCGTCGGCTGCAGCCGTGAGACGCTCGCGCCACAGCGGCGGCCACGGGCTCGCGCTGCTGGTCGCGTCGGACGCATGCACGGTGACGTACTTGCCAGCGGCAGCCCGGACGGTCGGATCGCCCTGATCGTCCAGCGCCCACACCTCGAAGGCGAAGTGCAACGAGGAGGTGCCGACATGAGTGATGCGCAGGGTCACGCGAACGCTCTGCCCGAAAAAAAGTCGGTCGAGATAGTCGACCTCGTAGCGCACGCGAGGTGCCCGGCCGAAGTAGTCCGGCAGTGCGAGCGCACGCATCCAGGCGGCTTCCGTCGCCTCGGCGAAACGCGCGATCGCGGTGTGATGATGGTGCCCCGCCGCGTCGGTGTCGCTCCACTGCACGACGAGCTCCTGGCTGAAACCTGCTGGCACGTATGCCGTTTCGCCATCCATCAGACACCGACCTCTCGACGGTGCGGCGTCCACCGCAGGTGCGTCTGTGGCTGGTCCGTCTCCTCGCGCAACATGGACAGGCGCGGCCGAACAGCGTCGGTCCGGGCAGTCGGCGGCTTGCGGCGCCCGGCTGCGAACTGCGGTGGCCACTGTGCGCCGGCCCCCGACCACTCCTGCTCGGCGGCCGCCTGCAGGGTCCAGTTCGGGTTGTAGAGGTGGGTGCGGCCGAGCGCACAGAGGTCGGCGCGACCGGCCAGCAGGATCGAGTTCACGTCGTCGTACGACGAGATCGCACCCACAGCCATCACCGCGACGCCGGCCGGCGCCGCCACCCGGTGACGCAGCACGTCGGCGAATGGTGTCTGATACGACCGGCCGAAGGCCGGGCGTTCGGTGGACACGACCTGACCAGTCGAGACGTCGATGCCATCGACGCCATGGTCGACGAAGGCCTGCGCGATCTGCACGGCATCCTCGACGGTCGTGCCACCCTCAGCCCAGTCGGTCGCCGAAAGCCGAACGGTCACAGGGCGACTCGCCGGCCAGACCGTACGAATTGCGTCCAGCACCTCCAGTGGAAAACGCAGCCTTGCCTCAAGTGAGCCGCCATACTCGTCCGTGCGCAGATTCGTGAGCGGGGACAGGAAGGACGACAGCAGATAGCCGTGCGCGCAGTGCAACTCCAGCAGATCGAAGCCTGCCTCTGCACCGCGACGTACGGCTGTCACGAACTCGTCGCGCACCCCCTGCAGTTCGGCAATCGTGAGCTCATGCGGCACCTGCGAGTTCGGCAGGTACGCCAGCGGCGAGGGTGCGACGACCGGCCAGTTGCCGTCGTCCAGCGGTTGGTCGATGCCGTCCCACATCAGCTTGGTCGAGCCCTTGCGTCCGGAATGCCCCAACTGCAAGCCGATCCGGGCATTGCTGCGCTCGTGCACGAAGTCGGTGATGCGGCGCCACGCGGCAGCCTGCTCATCGGTGTAGAGCCCCGTGCATCCCGGTGTGATCCGCCCGTTCGCCGACACACACACCATCTCGGTCATCACCAGACCCGCACCGCCGAGCGCCTTCGACCCCAAGTGCACCAGGTGAAACTCGCCCGGCACACCGTCGGTCGCCGAATACATGTCCATCGGCGAGACGACGACACGGTTCTTCAACTCGAGCCGGCCGATGCGCACCGGCTGGAACATCGCCGGAGCGACGTCCGGCAGGCCGCGCTGCGCTGCCCAGGCAGCGTCGACGGTCGCGGCGAATCCCGGATCGCGCAGGCACAGGTTGTCGTAGGTGATGCGGCGCGAGCGGGTGAGCAGGTTGAAACAGAACTGGGCGGGCTCCTGGTCGACATACATGCCGATGGATTCGAACCACTCCAGCGACGCCTGCGCGGCTCGTTGTGTCGACTCGACGACCGGCCGTCGCTCGAGTTCGTATGCCGCGAGCGCTGTTGGCACGTCGGGGTTTTCGTGCAGACAGGCGGCCAGGGCCAATGAATCCTCCATGGCCAGCTTGGTGCCGGAGCCGATGGAGAAGTGTGCCGTGTGCGCTGCATCACCGACGAGCACCAGGTTGCCGGTGTGCCAATGCTGGTTGCGCACGGTGGTGAAGCTGATCCACTTGGAGTTGTTGGCCTGCAGATCGTGCCCGGCCAACTCGTCGGCGAAGATCTCCGCCAGGCGCGCGACGGCACGTTCATCGGATTGTCCAGGGCCGAAGTTCTCGTGTTCGGTTGCGTCGAAACCCGCTCTGCGCCATACGTCCTCGTGCATCTCGACGATGAACGTCGACCCCGCATCGGAGTAGGGATAGCCGTGCACCTGCATGGTGCCCCACTGTGTCTGCTTGATGAAGAACTGGAACGCTTCGAAGACCCGGTCGGTCCCGAGCCAGATGAACTTGTTGTGCCGCGGATCCAGGCTGGGCCCGAAGTCGGCGGCAAAGTGCCCGCGGATCGTGGAGTTGACGCCGTCGGCGCCCACGACCAGGTCATGGCTGCCACGCAGAACGTCGACATCGGGAGCCGGTGTGCTGAAGTGCACTGCGACACCGAGGTCGGAGCACCGCTGCTGCAACAGCAACAGCAACTCCTTGCGGGACATTGCCGCGAAACCCTGGCCGCCGACCGTGTGCGTCTCGCCGCGGAAGTGCACGTCTATGTCGGTCCATCGCGCGAATGAGCCTGCCATCGCCTCGAACACGACCGGGTCTGCGTTGGTGATACCGCCGAGGGTCTCATCGGAGAAGACGACACCGAAGCCGAAGGTGTCGTCCGCCGCATTGCGCTCCCAGACGGTGACCTCGTGCGTCGTGTCGAGCTGCTTCAGCAGCGCGGCGAGGTAGAGCCCACCCGGGCCGGCGCCGACGATGGCCACCTTCATGGCTGTGTCCTGTCCGCGGCTGCCGCCGCCTCGATCTCGGCGCGAATCCGTTTGCGCAGCAGGAAGTGCTGCACCTTGCCGCTGGGGTTTCGTGGCAGGCCTTCCACAAAGCGGATCTCGCGCGGGTACTTGTATGGCGCGATCACGGACTTCACGTAGTCCTGAAGCTCCGCCGCCTTCGCCGCGTCTGCAGCAACACCTTCGCGCAACACCACGAAGGCGCACACGATCGTGCCGCGCGCCAGGTCGGGCTTGGCGACGACAGCCGCTTCGAGCACGTCCGGGTGACCGACGATGGCCGACTCCACCTCGGGAGCACCGATGTTGTAACCGGAGGAGACGATCATGTCGTCGGAGCGGGCCTGGAAATGGAAGTAGCCGTCGGCATCGCGCACGAAGGTGTCTCCGGTGATGTTCCAGCCGGCCAGCACGTAGCTGCGTTGGCGATCGTCGTCCAGATAGCGACAACCGGTGGGTCCCACGACTCCGAGCAACCCGGGCTCACCGTCGGGCACGGGATTGCCGTCGGCATCCAGGACCGCCGCCTCGAAGCCGGGCACCGGCCGACCGGTCGCGCCGGGTCGTATGTCGTCGCCGGCGGCCGAGATGAAGACGTGCAGCATCTCGGTCGCCCCGATGCCGTCGATGATCTGCAGGCCGGTCTGTTCGCGCATCGCGCGCCAGGTCTGCTCGCTGATGTGCTCACCGGCGGACACCGCAACCCGCACCGAAGCCAGCAGATGTGCCTCGTCGGCGGCGAGGATCGCGCGGTACGCCGTCGGCGCTGTGAACAACGCCGTGACCTCGAATTGCGAGACGTAGTGCGCTAGTTCGGATGGCGTGGCCGTCTCGGTGAGCAGCGCGGCTGCGCCTGCCCGCAGCGGGAAGACGACCAACGCGCCCAGCCCGAAGGTGAAGGCAAGCGGCGCCGTGCACGACACGAGATCGTCCGGATGCAGGTGCACCAGCTCTCGCCCGAAGGTTTCGGCGATCGAGATGATGTCGCGGTGGAAGTGCATCGTGACCTTCGGGACGCCGGTCGTGCCCGAGGTCGGCCCGAGCAGGGCGACGTCGTCGGCCGCTGTCTCGATGTCGGTGAAGTGTGCCTGGGCGGCGGCGCACAGCTGGACCAGATCGTCCTCGCCGTCACCACCGACGGTGACCAAGGCGCATCGCTCGTCGACCAGGCCGCTCACCTCAGCGGCGAACCTGTGATCGGCCACCACGAGCGCGGGCCGGGTGCGGTCGAGCACCGGTGCCAGTTCCGTCGCGCGCAGCATCGGCATGGTCGTGACGACGACGCCGCCAGCCCGCAGGACACCCAACCAGCAGGCGACCAACCACGGGTTGTTCGGCGATCGGAGCACGACACGCGACCCGGGCACGACACCGAAGCGGTCGACGAGCACGTTCGCGATCTGACGGGATCGGTCCTGCAGATCGCCATACGTCCATCTCGTGCCGTCAGGCATCAGCAACGCCGAGCGGTCGCGGCCCAGCCGTTCGACCGTGTCGTCCAGCAACACGGCCGCGGCGTTGAGGCGGTCGGGGTACTGCAGTTGCGGGAGCGTGAACTGCAGTCGTGGCCACAACTGCGGGTCGGGCAGGTTGTCGCGGGTGAAGGTGTCGACATGAGCTGAAGCGGACAACTGCATGGGTGGTCCTTGGTGGGAGGGCGTCAGGGGACGCGGAGCATTCCTTCTTGGGCGACTGTCGCCACGTGCACGCCGTCAGCGGTGAAGAATCGGCCCAGGCCGAGCCCTCGACCGGCGTCGGCGGCAACTGCCTCCTGGGCATAGAGCAGCCAGCCGTTGACGGCGGCCGGCCGGTGGAACCACATGGCGTGATCGAGGCTTGCGGTGACCAGCCCAGGCTCGGCCCAGGCGTGGCCAAGGACCCGCAGCACCGGCTCGAGAATCGTGTAATCGCAGGCGTAGGCGAGGGCAGCCACATCGCGCTGCTGCTCAGTCAAGCCAGCGATCTGTCCCAGATCGGCGAACGGCCGGATCCAGACCGCCTGGTGCGGCTGGCGGCCACCGTCGACCGTCAGATAGACCGGGCCAGGCACATGGCGCATGTCGAAACTGCGCCCGGTCGACCAGTATTCGCGTGACTCGGGTGTCATCGTCCCGGTGTCCTGCGACGCGTCGACAGCGTCGAGGTAGTCCTGCGAGGACGGCAGGTCGCCGGCCGCCGGCACCTCGGGCATTGAGGCGGCGAAGCTGCCGCCGCGCTCGCAGGCATGGAAGGACGCCATCGCGCGATAGGCCTCCTTCCCGTTCTGTATGCCGCGCACCGCTCGCGTGGCATACCCTCGCCCGTCACGCACCCGCTCGACGGAATAGCGAACCGGCGCATCGATGTCGACCGGCCGCATGAAATAGCTGTGCATCGAGTGCATGGTCTTGTCCGCGGGCGCGGTGCGCATCATGGCGACGGCTGCCTGTGCGACAAGGTCCCCGCCATACGCCTTGGGCCAGGGCACCCATTGGCTGATGCCCTCGAAAACCTCGTCGACGCCGGCGGTTTCGGCATCCGGCTCGACCTGGTTGAGAGCGAGGGCGCGGCGCAGACGATCTGCGGTGGCTGGTTCGGTCATGCGCGGCGGAAGCCCGGCAGCATCGAGTCGTCGACGTCGCCGATGTTGACCACGAGGTTCTCCGGGGTGCGGGTGGTCATCCAGACCAACTCCTGCGTCGTGGACATGTTGCACTCGATGTGCGGCAGGAACGGCGGCACGAACACCCAGTCGCCCTCCTCCATGTCGAGGTGATCGGCAAAGTCGTTGCCGTAGTAGATCCGGGCGCGCCCGGACAGCACGTACCCGCCGGTCTCGGCTTCGCCGTGGTGGTGGATCCCTGACCGGAAGCCGGGATCGTTCTGCACCTTGCCGAACCACAGTCGGCGGGCGGGCGTGTGCTGGATGCTCACGCCGGACATCCGAACGGCGCCACCGGAATTCATGGTCCGGCCGTCTTCCTCCCCGGCGCGGGTGACCACGGGGCGCAGGATGCCGTCCTCGCTCACCCAGGCGGACGGGTCGCCCTCAAGCTGGTAGTCGGAGAAATCGAAGTTCATCGACACTGCGCCTCTCGTTGGTGACCGGTTCGCCTGATCGTGTGTTGTGATAATTTCACGGTCGTAACAACAGGTCAATAGACCTTCCGAGATCGACATCCGGTGAAGAGGTTCAGCAATGGTCAACTACGCCATCAATCCGGCGAATCTTCCTGCGCCGTCTGGCTATTCGCATGGAACCCTGAGCGGCAACACCCTCTACCTCGGCGGTCAGACAGCGCTCGACGCGAACATGCAGATCGTCCCCGGTGGCATCGTGGAGCAATTTCGCCAGGCGTTCGGCAACGTGCTCGCGACCTTGGCCGAGGCAGGTGGCCGGCCGGGGGATCTCACCAGCATCACGATCTTCTTGACCGACATCCCTGACTATCAGGCCCACGGTCGGCAGATCGGTGCCGTGTGGCGCGAGCTGGCCGGAGCGCACTATCCCGCAATGGCCGGCATCGGATGCACCGCGCTGTGGCAACCGGAGGCGATGATCGAAATCCTCGGCGTCGCAGTGATTCCCGACGATCGGCTGCGCGTGCCGGAAGATTCAGCGCACTAGTGCCGTTGCGGGTGCCGACAACTGCCGGTGCAGATCGGTGAACAGCTGCTCTGCCACGAGCCCCACCCAGTCCGCCGGTAGATAGGCGACCGGTAGGCCGGGGTCGCGGTAGGGCAACCGCCGCCAATCCGTCACCAAGCGCACGTAGGTCGCGAACGCCGCGGCATCTGTGGTCCGTCCGTTCGTGTGGTCGTCGTGCAGTGGGGCATAACGAGTGACGAATTCGGCATACTGCCGGTGCAATTCGTCCAGATCCCACCACTGCGCAACCTTGTGTCGCAGCTCGTCGGCGCATGTCGCATCGTCCGGCCTGGAGACGAACATCTCGACGTAGTGATCGAGTCCGTCTCGCTGCAGGGCTTCTTTGGTCGCAGTCAGCAGGTGTGCAGGAGCAATCCACGATCCGGGCGCGATCGTGCCGAATCCGAGGTTCGTCAGGCGTTTTCGTAGCAGGTGGCGGCTGCTCCGCTCGGCCTCGGGCACCGTGAACAACGCGACCAGCCACGGGTCAGTCGCCGCCGCGCGCTGCGGATGGAAGATGCGGGCATCGCCCTCGGCGAAGATGCGCTCCAGACGCGGATTGAGTTCGTATGCCGCAGCTCGCCCGGCCCGCGCGCTGAGCAGCACCTCGCGTTTCTTGAGCCGGGCGAGCGCCGATCGGACCGCCGGCGGATCGACGTCCAGCGACGCCATCAGACCGATCAGATCCGCCACCGGCACGACGCTGTGCTCGCCGCGCGCCCACGTCGCGAGGATCGTGATGATGAACTGCTGCACCTGACGGCCACTGTCACTGCGCAGGGCCGATCCACTGTCGGAGGGTGCTGTGCTCACCCGATGGACCTTAACCGTCGACAGCGCCGATCGGAGTCAGGCCGGCTGCGACATACCCGTCAACGCACGTGCCGGAGGTAGGTCTCAGCGGAGGTTGAGGACTCCGATCGCGTTGTCCTTCAACACTTTCGGCATGACCTCGGGCTTGATGCCGAGCTTCTCGAAGTCGCTGATCCAGCGCTCTGGTGCGATCAGCGGATAGTCGCTGCCGAACAACACCTTGGAGCGCAGGAAGCTGCCGGCAGCCTTGACCAGCTCGGCCGGAAAGTAGGTCGGCGACCATCCGGACAGGTCGATGTAGACGTTCGCTTTGTGGGTGGCCATCGAGATGGCCTCGCCCTGCCAGGGCACCGACGGGTGCGCGAGGATCACGGTCAGAGCCGGAAAGTCGGCCGCGACGTCGTCGAGCAGGATCGGGTTGGAGTAGCGCAGTTTGATGCCCCGCCCGCCGGGCAGCCCGGCGCCGATGCCGTTCTGACCGGTGTGGAACAACGCCGGGACACCCAGCGACTCCAACTGCTCCCATAACGGATAGAACGACGGTTCGTTGGGTTCGAAGGCCTGCAGGCTGGGGTGGAATTTGAAGCCGCGCACCCCGTAGTCCTCGACCAGTCGTCGGGCCTGGTCGATCGCGTCCTTGCCGCGGTGCGGGTCCACCGACCCGAACGGGATCACCACGTCGGAGTGCGCGGCCGCCTCGGTCGCGATCTGCTCGCTGCTCAACGATGGATGACCGGTCGCGGTGGCGGCGTCGACGGTGAAAATGACTGCCGCCATACGTCTTTCGCGGTATCGAGCCGCAATGTCGGCGACCGTCGGGGTGCGATTGTCGGAGGGGCGGAAGTATGCCGCCGAGGCGTCCATGAGTTCGTCGTCGAGGGAGGTGTGCCCATGGCCGTCGCTCTCGATGTGCACGTGCATGTCGATCGCATCGATCGCGTCGAGGTCGATCGACGGGGTGTAGGTCATGGTGTCTCCTGTGCGTTGGTCGTGCCGAACTCCTCGCGGACGCGCGTCTTGACCAGCTTGCCCGACGCGTTGTGTGGCAGCTCTTCGACGATGATCACGGTCTTGGGGATCTTGTAACGCGCGATTCGTCCGTCGAGATGTGCGAGGACGTCCTCGGCGGTGAGGGACGAACCCGATCGCGGCACCACGACAGCACGACCTACCTCGCCCCACTTCTCGTCGGGCACGCCGATCACTGCACACTCGGCGACATCGGCATGGGAATGGATCGCCTGCTCGACCTCGGCGGGGTAGATGTTCTCGCCGCCGCTGATGATCATGTCCTTCACCCGGTCGACGACATACAGATAGCCCTCGTCATCCAGCCGGCCCAGATCGCCGGTGTGCAGCCAGCCGTCGTCGGTGAAGGCGACCTCGGTGGCCGCAGGCTGGTGCCAGTAGCCGGGCGTGACATTCGGGCCCTGCACGAGGATCTCGCCGATCTGCCCGACGGTGACATCGGCGCCGGTCGGGTCGACCAGGCGGGTGTCGCTGAAGAAGCAGGCACTGCCGGCCGAGCCGACCTTGCGCACGCCGTCGGCGGCCCGCAGCATCGTGGCTCCGGGCGAGGATTCGGTCAGCCCGTATCCCTGGATGATCATCAGCCCGCGCTCGAGGTAGGACTCCAGCAGTGGCACCGGCAGCGGCGCACCACCGCTGAGGGCGCTGCGCAGGCTGCTGAGATCTGTGGACTCCCAGGCAGACTGCTGGCGCAGGGAGAGGTACATCGAGGTGACGCCGAAAAGCGTTGTGATCCGTTCGGATTCGATCAGTCGCAGGGCGGCGGCCGGGTCGAAGGACGCCTCGATGTATGACGTGCCGCCTTTGAGGAAGGTCGGAAACAGGATCTGGTTGAGCGCCGCGGTGTGGAACAAGGGCGCGACGACGAGCGACCGCTCGTCGCTGCGGATGTCGACGTCGACCAGCAGGTTGTAGACATTCCAGGTGATGTTGCCGTGGGTGAGCTGCACGCCTTTGGGGCGCCCACTCGTGCCGGATGTGTACTGGATCATGAACAGGTCGGGCAGCTCGACCGGCTCGTCGGAGGTGACGACGCGTGCGCCGGTCGCGCCGTCGTCGACGCTCTCGCCTTCGCCCAGACCTGCGAGTTCTGAGAGGGATTCGCCGTCACCGGGCTCGACGCGCAAAGTCTGCAGACCCAGGGCGGTGACCTCCGGCGATGCGACGATGCTCGCGAAGGGGCCGGTCCAGATGAACAGGCTCGGTGCAGAATCCTGCAGGATGTAGGCCGTCTCGGGTGCGGCCAGCCTGGTGTTCAACGGCACGGTCACCGCGCCGAGCTTGGCGGTCGCGAACATCGTTGCGATGAAGTCGGTGGAGTTGTAGCCCAGGTAGGCCACCCGGTCACCGGCCACGACGCCCCGAGCGCGTATGACGTGGGCGATGCGTTCAGCACGCTGATGAATCTGCAGGTAGGTCAGTGCCCGTCCGCGCTCGACGAAGGCGACGCCGTGTGGGTCCATCCGTGCGCGCCGGGTGGTCCACGAGCCGATTCCGTTGTCACGCATCGTTGCCCTCCGGCGTGGGCTGCAGGTCGATGAGGTGATGGCGCGCCTTGAGAGCCAACAGGTCGCTGAGGGCGGCATCGCGCCTGGTCACGAGTTGCTCGGTGTCGACACCGGCGAGTTCGGCGTCGACGCCGTCCACGATCGCGGCCACCAGCTCAGGCGACAGCTGTGGATGGCCGAGGTCGTCCCACCACTCCACCATCGGCGGGCCGAGGTGTTCCAGCACGTGTTCGATGCCGCCTGGACCACCCGAAAGATGCTGCGTCACAAAGGGTCCCAGCAGCGCCCAGCGCAGGCCGGGCCCGGCCGAGATCGCGGTGTCGATATCGGCCAGCGACAGTGCACCGGAGTCGACAAGGGAGTACGCCTCTCGCCAGAGGGCGGCCTGCAGGCGGTTGGCGACGTGGCCGGGCAGCTCGCGGCGCAGCCGGATCGGCTGCTTGTCCAGGCTTCGCATCACTGTCATCGCGGCCTCGACGGCGGCGTCGCTGGTCTGCCGACCGCCGACGACCTCGACCAGCGGCATCAGGTGCGGCGGGTTGAACGGATGCGTGACGAGCACGCGTTCGGGGTGCTCGGTGCACGCATCCTGGAAGGACGACGGCGGAAGTCCGGACGAACTGCTGCACAGCAGCACGTCGGCGTCGGCCGCCGAGTCCAGCCGCGCGAACAACTCGCGTTTGACGTCCAGCCGCTCCGGACCGCCCTCCAGCACCAGGTCCGCGCGGGCGGCGGCAGACTCGATGTCAGTGGTGAATGTCAGCTGACCGCACATGTTTTCGCCATGAATGCGCTGCAACTCCCGCAACTGGCGGTCGACCGTGGCCCGCAGCGTGATCTCCGCGGAGGCGGCCGGGTCGGCGGCGATGACGTCATACCCCTGGTGGAGGGCGAGTGCCGCCCAGCTCGCACCGATGGCTCCGGCACCGACGACGGCGACCGTACGCACGGTGATCCTCACGACGCCGCCGCCGAGCGCGCCTCTGCCAGGGCGACGAAGGCGTCCAGCGAAGTCGGGTCGGCCAGTGCGTCCCGGCTGGCGACCTGGTCGAGCGGCACCCCCTGCAGGATCCGTTTCACCGGTAGCTCCAATTTCTTTCCCGTGAGATTGCGCGGTATGACGGGCACCTCGGTGGTGCGGTCCGGTACGTGGCGCGGCGACAGCGAGGCACGCAGCCGCCCGGCCACCTCGCGACGCAGCGTGTCGTCGAGCGGATGATCCGGCTCGGTCTGCACGAACAGCAGCAACTCGCCGTTGCCGCCGGCGGGATCCTCCAGATGTACGACGAGCGAATCGCGCACTCCGTCGATCTCCTCGATCACGCGATAGAACTCGGCCGTCCCGAGCCGAACCCCGCCCCTGTTCAGCGTCGCATCGCTGCGTCCGGCGACTTGCGAACTGCCGTCGGCGTGGATGACGATCCAGTCGCCGTGTCGCCATACACCCGGGTAGTGGTCGAAGTACGCCGCACGCAGCTTGGCGCCGGCGGGGTCGTTCCAGAAGGCCACGGGCATCGACGGCATCGGTGCGGTGATCACGAGTTCGCCCAATTGGTCGATGAGTTCGTTGCCGTCATCGTCGAATGCGTGCACGTCGACGCCAAGACACCGGCATGACATCTCGCCGGCCCAGACGGGCGCGATCGGCATGTTCTGCACGAGGCCGCTGCACACGTCGGTGCCACCGCTGCCCACGCAGATCTGCGGCTCCGGGCCGAGCTGATCCTGCAACCACGCGTAGCCCTCGGGCGGCATCGGCGCGCCTGACGACCCGACAGTTCGAATGTGCAGATCCAGCCCGTCGAGAGTGACACCGGCCTTGCGCGATGCCATCACGAAGCCGGGGCTCGCGCCCATGATCGTCGCGCCGGTGTCCTGCGCGAGCTGCCATTGCCACGACTCGTCGGGGTGGACGGGGTTGCCGTCGACCATGATCGCGGTCGCCTGCAGCACCAGCGCCGAGACCAGGACGTTCCACATCATCCAGGCGGTGGTGGTGAACCACAACATCCGGTCGCCGGGGAAGACGTCCCACGACAGTGCGCCGTTCTTGAGGTGCTCCAGCAGGATCCCGCCGTGACCGTGGACGATCGCCTTGGGTTGCCCGGTGGTGCCTGAAGAGAAGAGTACGAACAGCGGGTGGTCGAAGGGCACCGGCTCGAATTCGATTGCTACCCCGGTGGTTTCGGCGAGAGCAGCCGACCACGACTCCGCTCCGGGAGCCCGCCAATCGCCATACTCGATGTCGAATACCCTTTGCACGCTCGGCAGTTCGGCGAGCACGTCGGTGACCTGGGCGGACCGGTCGATGTCCTTGTCGCCGTAGCGATAGCCGCCGGCGACCAGCAGCACCTTCGGCTCGATCTGGGCGAAGCGGTCGATGACGCTGCGCGGGCCGAATTCGCTGGCAACCGACGCCCAGACGGCGCCGATGCTCGCGGTCGCGGCGAAGGCCACGAGGGCTTCGGGGACGTTGGGCAGATATCCAGCGACGCGGTCGCCGCGGCGCACGCCTGACGCGAGCAGCACCTCGCGGGCGCGGGCGACCTGATCGCGCAGTTGCGCCGTGGTCAACTCGATGTCGTCGCGGGTCTGAGATCGGGCGATGATCGCGACCTGGTCGTCGGGCGCGGTGAACAGGTGCTCGGCATAGTTGAGGGTGGCGCCGGGAAACCACTGCGCGCCGGGCATGGTGCGGTCACCCAGAACCGCCTCGTATGGCGCGTGCGAGCGGATCTCGAACAACTCCCACAAGGCTCCCCAGAAGCCGTCGAGGTCGCTGACCGACCACTGCCACAGCTGCTCGTAGGAGGTGAATTCGAGGTCGCGGTGTTCGGCAAGCCACGACATGAACTGCCCGATTCGGGTGCGTTGCATCGCATCCGGGGCAGGCTGCCAGATGAGATCGCCGGGGTGCACTGGTTCACCCGGCTGCCGTAGGCGGGTGCGCTGCTCAGTCATCGGTCACCTTCTTGGCGCGGCCGGCGAGGAAGTCGGCCATCCGCCCCTTGGCGTCATCGGTGCTCTGCGCGATGGACGCCATCAGCGACTCCATCAGCAGCCCCTCGCGGGGGCTGAGGTTTGCAATAGCCGGAAGTGCTTGAGTGACAGCAAAATTGGTCTGTATGGCGTTCTGCGACATACGGTGCGCGAGCTCCGTGGCAACGGGCAGCGACTCGCCCGCAGCGACGGCGTACTGCGACAGGCCGATGCGTTCGCCGTCGACCGCGTTGTAGCGCCGGCCGGTGAGCATCATGTCGAGCATGCGGGGGATGCCGATGAGTTTCGGGATCCGCACCGACCCGCCGCCGCCGACGAACAACCCGCGCTGGCCTTCCGGCAGGGCGTAGAACGTGGTGTCGTCGGCGACGCGGATGTGCGCGGTCGCGGCGAGTTCGAGGCCGCCGCCGACGACGGCTCCCTTGAGGGCGGCCACGACAGGGACGCCGGTCTGCTCGATCGTCGTGAAGGCCCGATGCCACTGCCGGGAGTGAGCGACGCCGGTGAGCACGTCGCGGTTGCTCATCTCGGCAAGGTCGAGGCCGGCACAGAAGTGGTCGCCGTCGGCCGCGATCACCACGGCGCCTACGTCAGCCGGAAGCCGGCGGAAAAAGGCATCGATCGCCTCGATGATGCCGTCCGACAGGGCATTTCGCTTCTCCGGCCGAGCGAGCGTCAAAGTGACCACGCGTCCGTCCTGCTCCAGTCGCAGGTTCGGGTGAAGGTCGTTGCAGGACATGCACGCTCCTCAATAATTATCAGGTTTCCTGATAATCGCACAGAGTCGTCCGCACGGCAAGGGATCGGCACACGACGCGGCGGTCGCGATCTGGTGCGAGGAGCGTGCGTCAGGTGTGCAGGTGCTCGGCCTTGGATCGAGCGTCGCCGAGCCACTGCGACATACGGCGTCGTTGGCTTGATGTCAGGCCGCCGAAGACCGCGTCCTCGAGGCCGTTCATGTCGTCCTCGAGCGAGGCCAGCAGTTTGGCGCCCTTGGCGGTGAGTTCGATGTAGATGCGCTTGCGATCTTGCGGATACCGGCGCCGGCGCACGAGTTTACGTTCTTCGAGTGAACCGATGACCTCGGACATCGACTGTGCGCGCACGAAGGAGTGCCGGGCCAGGTCGGACACCGTCTGCGGTCGCGGCCGGGCCAGCACCGACAGGGCGGTGTACTGCGTCACCGTCAGATCGTGCGGCTCGACGATCTGCGTGATGGCTGCGCGCACCGCGAGTTCGAGCTGCTTGACGGTGTAGAGCAGCCGCGGAGTGACATGAGCCGCCGCCTCGTCGCGCGAGGCGGCGGCCGATTCCGGGGTGACCATGGTGGCCATTAAATCCCAGGATTCCTGGCGTTGTCGTCAGACCGCCGGATTGGCGGCGGTTGCACCTTCAGGGTCCACCAACGAGTCGCTCTCGATGAGCACGTCGCGGCTTCCGCCGGGAATCGCAATGGCGATCAGACAGGCCACCAGTGCCCCGATGGCGCAGACGATGAACCCGATCGAGTATGACGTGTTCAGCGCATGGAAGGCCGCGTCCTTCAAGGGGTTGAAGGGTTCGGTCTTCCCGCCGGCGGTCACGGTCGACGGCACGGCGTTGGCGCCGAGCGGCCCTGACATGACCGCATCGACCGCACCCTGCACGCTGGCCTTCTGCTCGGCCGGCACGTGCTGTGGCGCCTGCTGGAAGGCTTTGAGTCCTGCCTGGAGAGCGGGGGTGGACGAGATCTTTTCGTGCAGCAGTGTCGTTGCGTGGCTCAGTGCGACCGCACCGATCACGGCCGGGCCGAGGGTGAAACCGAAGTCGCGCAACAGGCTGGTGGTGCCGCTCGCCATACCTGCCAGGTGGTTCGGCGCGGTGTTGACGGCGACGGCGGTCACCGCGGAGACCGACAGCGCGAAGCCGATGCCGGCCAGTGCCAACGGCACGATGATCGGCGCGATCGACCGGTTCGCGGCCGACAGCTGCGACATCCACAGGTCGCCGACGAAGATCAGCCCCATGCCGCCCGACAGCAGCCACTTGGGGTTGATGCGAGTCATCAGCCGGTGCGTGAGTGGCATCTGCACCAGCGCAATGCCGTTGAGCAGGATGAAGGCGATCGAGGTCTTCAGCGGGGTGAAGCCCTGGATCGACGACAACCGGATGCTCGTGGCGTATGCCGTGCCGAGGAAGGCGAACATGCCGATCACCGTGGCGACGGCAGCGATGGCGAACGCGCGATTGCTGAACAGATCCAGTCTGAGCAGGGGTGCCGTCGAGCGTCGTTCGGCCGCGATGAAGGCCACGAAGGCCAGGACGAAGACGATGAAGCCGCCGATGACGAGTCCGCTGCCCCAACCGCTGGTCGGGCCCTGTATGACGGCGAACAGCAATGCGAACAGCGCGATGGCGATGGTGATCTGACCTGGCCAGTCGAGTGAACGCCCTTGTGGTGCGCTGGAATTGGTGGCCATGCGCCACGACACCAGTGCCGACAGGGTGGCCACGATGCCGACGAACAGAAAGCCCCATCGCCAACTGGCGTTGGGGTCGGAGCCGAAGCTGTAGCGCGCGAGGAAGCCACCGACGATCGGCGAGATCGCGCCACCGAACGACAGCATCGCCGCCCACGTGGTGACCGAACGGTTGCGGCGTTCGGCGGTGTGGGTGCCTGCTGCGATCATCGCCAGCGAGGTCGGGAAGAGCGCCGCTGCGCCGATGCCGGCGATGACCTGGCCGGTCAGCAGCACGGCGACCCGGGTGCCCGTGCTCGAGCTGAGGCCGGGCGTCAGCACCGCGATGAACTCACCGATCGCGAGCAGCGCGGCACCGATGACAAGCAGGCGCTTGCGACCGAAGAGGTCACCGACCACGCCGAAGGACAGTTCCAGCAGCGTGACCGGCACCAGGAAGGCGTCCGAGATCCAGGTCAGCTGCGAGGCGCTGGTGCCGAGGTCCTGCTGGAACAAGCCGTTGAGCACGGCCGGTATGGCGATGCCGACCTGCGCGACGCAGACGGCGAGAGCTGCGGCGATCATCGTGCCCCGCGTCAACGAGGGGCTCTGGGTGGAGGTCGCGGCCGGTGTGGGGGCCGCTCCGTCCGTGGCTGGGGTGTTGTTCATCTGGGCTCCTTGGCCGAGCGGGTACGCACGAAGCTGGGCGCGGCGTACAGACTGCCTGAAATGATCGCCATTTGTACAGGTTTCCTGAAAAAAAACATCACAACGCGAGCACGAGTCTCGGGCAGGCGGCGCGCGAGACGCAGACGAACATCACGTCGTTCTCGGCGCGTTCCTCCTCGGTGAGCAACGAGTCCCGGTGATCGACGACGCCTTCGACGACCTCGGTCTCGCAGGTGCCGCACGTCCCCTCCCGGCAGGAGGAAAGAACGGGCACTCCGGCGGACTCCAACACCTCCAGCACGGAGGTGTCGGCGCCCACTGTGAGCACCTGCCCGGACGACTCGAGTTCGACCTCGAACTCTTCGTTGTCACCGGCATGGGGATCCTGTTTCGGGGCGAAGCGCTCGACGTGCAGCCTGAGCGAAGGCATTGCAGCGCAATGGTTTTCGACCGCGCGCAGGAGTGGCTCCGGTCCGCAGCAGTAGATTGCTGCGCCATCCGGTGCATCAGCCAGGATCGTGTCCAGCGGCAGCAGACCCGTCTCGTCGTGCGGCCGGACGTCGACGCGATCGCCATACGTGCTCGTCAACTCGTCGACGAAAGCCATCGACGCTCGCGTCCGCCCGCCCATCACCAACCGCCACTGCGCGCCGGCAGTGTGCACGGCGGCCACCATCGGCAGCAGTGGCGTGATGCCGATGCCTCCGGCGATGAAGACGTATGCCGGTGCCGACGTCAACGCGAAGTTGTTGCGCGGACCGCGCGCGGCGAGGATGTCGCCGGCGCGAACGGTGCCGTGGATCGCTGCTGACCCTCCTCGCCCGTCGACCTCGCGCAGCACGGCGATCCGCCATCGCGCGCTGTCCGCCGGGTCGCCGCACAGTGAGTACTGCCGCACCAGGCCGCCGACGGTCATGTCGGTGTGGGCGCCGGGCGACCACTGCGGCAGGTCGGCGCCGTCGAGGCGACGCAGTGTGATGGCCTTGACCCCGTCGGCCGCATCGCACACCGACTCCACCACGAGCGTGAGATCGACCTCGTCGTGCGTCACGTGCAGCGCGTTCACACCAGCACCGGCTCTCGCTGGTGTCGATGCGGGCCCTGCGGCAGTGGCCCGCGTGCCGGGGCAGGGGACCCGTCGTGGCCACCGTTGTGCGCCCAGATCCAGGTCCACAACTCGACCGGATCCTGCGACTCGCGCGATTCGCCGCACCAGCAGTAGCCCACCAGGTCGTCGCAGCCGAGTTTGGACACCACGCGGTTGACGCGATCGCCCGGCAGCATCCGGTGCGGTGCGTCGTGGACGTCGCCCGTCATCGGCCGGCGACCGCCGGTGCGCCGACCGCCGACTGTGCGGTGGCCGTTGTCGGCGTTGCGGATTCGCCGATCATCGCGTTGAGGATCCGACGCGCTGCGAGGCCGCCGGTGTCGATGTTGATCGACAGTTCCTGATAGTTGTCGCTCTCGCCCTCGATGACCTGCTCCAGCAGATCGAGGGCGACGACATCCTGCAGCACGACCGTGCGGTTGTTCTCGGCCAGGAAGTCGCTGACCTTCTGGTCGTCGAGTGCGAAGTCGCGCGACACCATCCAGAAGTCATGCGTCGAGTGCTCGGTCTCGGGGGTGATCGCGTAGTTCACCTCCACGTGAAAAGCCTTGTCATCCGGACCATTCGGCGGCGGAAGCTCACCGACGGGAGCGATCCGGCTGTGCAGCATGTAGAGGCACGGCGGGTGGTATTCGATGTCCTGCCACCGGGTGATCCGGCCGTGCAGCCCGGTCGATTCGGAGTAGAACGGCGGGCAGGCCGCGTCGTCCATGTGGCGGCTGACGTAGACGATGCCGTGCTCGTCGTCGGCCTCGGTCGTGATGGCGGTGTCGGCGACTTCCGGCGTGCCGATGTAGCCACCGTGCAGGTAGGTCTCGTGCGACAGATCCATCAGGTTGTCGACGAGCAACTCGTAGCGCGCCGCCAACGGCTCCATGCCCCGCACGCTGGTGTAGTCGGGGGAGTCCAGCCACGGCACGCGCACGATGTCCGTTGGGTCGCCCTGCCCCTCACCGACCCAGAGCCAGATCAAGGTGTCCTGTTCGACCACCTGGTATGCCGGGACTCGCGCCGTGCGCGGGATGCGTTTCTGGCCGGGGACCATCACGCAGGTGCCGCCTGCGTCATACGTGAAGCCGTGGTAGCCGCAGACGATGGTGTCGTCGACGCGGTGGCTCTGCGACAGCGGGAACCGGCGGTGCACACAGCGGTCAGCCAGCGCCACGACCTCCCCGTCACTGGTGCGGTACAGCACCAGGGGCCGACCGCAGATGGTGCGGGCGAACAACTCATCGCCGATCTCGGAGCTGTAAGCAGCGACATACCAACGGTTTTCGGGCCACGTGGCCATTCGGATCTCCTTCAGCGGGTGACAACCGGCTCAGTGTGGCCACATCGAGAGGTATGACGACAGTCACATTTCCACTGTTCGGAAACCTGAAGATCGGTCAGACTGGCCGGTATGCCGAGCCGGCTCCCGCCACCGACGCTGACGACCAAGACGCTGGAGGTCCTCGGCGCGTTCGACGCGGGCGCGACGGAGCTGACGTTGTCCGAGTTGGCGCGGCGGTCCGGGTTGCCGCTGACGACGACGCATCGGATCGTGCGCGACCTGCTGACGTGGGGCGCGATCGAGCTCGGCGCGGACGGGCGGTATTGCGTCGGGCTGCGGTTGTGGGAGCTTGCAGCGCTGGGACGACGTGGGCCGGCGCTGCGCGAGATCGCGCTGCCGGTGATGGAGGACCTCTACGAGGCGACGCACGAGAACGTGCAGCTCGCCGTCCGCGAGGGCACCGAGTTGGTCTACATCGAGCGCCTCACCGGGCGCCGGGCCGTGCCGACGCTGATCCGTGTCGGTGGGAGATTTGCGTTGCACGCCACCGGTGTCGGGTTGGTGCTGTTGGCGTTTGCGCCGACGGAGGTGCAGCAGGAGGTGCTGTCGGGGCCGCTCGAGCGGTGGACGCCGCACACGATCAGCGATCCGGCCTCGTTGCGACGGGCGCTCGCGGAGGTGCGTCGAGTCGGGTACGCGCGGTCGATGAGCCAGGTGACCGAGGACGCTCTGTCGATCGCGTGCCCGGTGCGCGGAGCGGACGACGCAGTGGTCGCGGCGTTGTCGCTGGTGGTGCACGCGGACACCCCGCACGGGCCGGCGTTGCTGGCGACGGTGCGTGCCGCGGCGCGTGCGGTGTCCCGCGAACTCGGCGCGGCTAGCGCCACCGCGACCACGGCTGAGTATTCGACGCCGCGGCGGTAGTCGCGGCCGCCGCGTCGGATACGCTGCCTCCCGCCAGCAGCGTGGCCACCCACGTGGCCGCTGCGCGTGCTTGCTGACTGGGGAGCGATGGCTTCGGCATACAAAAGTCGCCGGTGCGGTCGATCTTGGTGCCACATTGGTGCTATCCACCCCAGTGGTCACTCGCGCCACACATAACTCGCCGATTCGGCGACATGTCGTTGCGGCGTCGTACATTCCAGGTGTGGGTCGTGCGATGTGAGCGTTGTCTTTATGGGAGACAGCCACCTCGCGCGCGTGAGGCGGTCGCTCGCCGTCATCAATGCCGAGGTGCGAAACCTGGCCGTCGGAGGATCGACAGTGGTTGATCTTGAAACCCAACTGCGCGAGCTGGACGACGCGCGAGAGGGCCGAGAGGGCATTGTCAATTTGTCGATTGGGACGAATGACGCTGCCCCGTGGCGTGGGATCAGCGTCGATACCTTCGCTAACGGACTGGCCGGCACGCTCACCACGCTCGGCGGCGAGGACGTCATTTATCTGGCGCCACCGGGCGTTGTGGAAGAGCGCCTACCAGCGGATGCACCCTGGACCAACGCCGCGATCGATGACTACCGTTCCGCTGCTCTTGATGTATGCCGGATCCACGGCGCCCAGGTGATCCGGGCGGACGACATCGTGAAGCCGTTCGGGCCAAATGCGTTCTCCGAAGACGGAGTTCACCTCAGTGGCACCGGGTATCGGGCTCTCCTACCGGTCATCAACACGTTGTCCGCCTCCGAAAACCCAGTTCCTCAGGGGCGGTAAGTCGCGTCGGCCGTCGTGGCATCCGCCGAAGCGCTCGGCCCGGCTTGGTGCCTCAGCGTTTCATCGGAGACACCCCACCGACATTCGAGCGACCGCAATCGGTGACCTGGTAGATCGACTGTGACTATCGGCGATCCCAGACGTCACTACGAGGAACGTTTCGTTGGGTGGCGGTCTCCAAGTGCGGAAGAATGGTAGACCACCGCCCGTCATGCAGCTTGGGTGGTTATGCGTGGGTACCCGACGTCCTCGTCTGAAGCCTGACGAAGACGTCAACCGTCAGCTCAGTTGCGGCTACGACGCGCACCGTAGAGGGTGGCCCAGTCTTGACTACGCAGATCCTTGGGGAGCGTGTGCCGCCTGGACTGCTTGTGCTGGCTCTCGATCTCTTGAGCTAGTCCTCTTGGCACGCCCTGACGTGCCAAGACATCGACGAGTCCGCGACCGCGACCTCTGAATACTTCTGCGACCCACGATTGGTATCTTCTGCGCTCCTTCGAGCCGAGCAGCGGCTTCGAGCGTCGTTCGATGATCAAGATTCCTGCGTCCACCGATGGTTGTGGCCGAAACGCTGCAGCCGCGATGCGCCGGTCGAGGGTGAACTCGTACCAGGGCCACCACTGTGCGGTCATTTGAGTGGTGCCTCCCACCCCGGCGCGTTTACGGGCGACTTCCCATTGCGTGATGAGTACTGCGGTCGACCATTCTGGCGAGTCGAGCAGGTGCCGGAGAATGGGCGTTGTCAGGTGGAACGGGACGTTCGAGACGATGACGGAATTTCGCGGCGGGGCGTGACGAAGTATGTCGCCTTCCTGAATACACACATGTGGTCCTGTACGACGATCGAGGTCCCGCGCTCGCGGCCCGTCGATCTCGATGCCATGGACTGGCCGGTTGAGCTCGGCCAAGGCCACGGTGATGGCACCGTTGCCGGTGCCCCACTCGACGATGACCCCAGGGCGCTGAGACACCAGGTCGATGACTCGGGCAACGGCTGCCCGATCAACAAGGAAATTTTGGCCGAGTTCGTGGCTGCCGACGTGTGGATTTCTGGGCATGGAGATGCTCCTCTTCCAATGTGTTGGATGGAGCCGGGCAGCACGAAGCGCCGCCCGGCAGGGTGCCGGTTGGCGGCGCGAATACGACGTTGTCTGGTGGATCCGCGCCGTTACCGGCGGCGGATCCGAATGATCATCGTGACGTTACCCATGGCGGCCATCATACGAAGGGCCTGTTCACTGCCCAACCGGATTTCAGTGCAAGCCCTTGAGGGTTCAATCGGCACCTGCTTCCGCGTGTCTCCAGCGAGACGTCTAACCGCCGCGCCGGCCTTCCCAAGATTGAAATCCAGGATGATGCCGCTTCGGCATACTTCACGACCTCGACGGCAGACAAGTAGTCATCTCCATCGACGGTCCCCTGGCGGCCGCCCCGTCTCTCGAAGTAATCGGCTGGTCAGAAGGATCTTGTCGCGCGAAGAGCTGACACAAACTCGGCTGCATCCGCGGAATCCAGACGTCGCGCGCCGTCCCAGTCGTCGACATGCAACCAGGAGACTTCCTTCGGAGTCTCTGGCCACCTTGGAATGAGATGGACGTGGAGGTGGTCGACGGCGTGACCCGTGCGGACGACATACACGCGCTCGGCGCCTGCGAGTTCCAGAGCTTTTGACCAATGAGCAATCGCCAAACCCACAGCTGCTGCCTCAGTGTCGGTCAAGCCGCTGAATCCTGCGACATGCCGGCGCGGAACGACAAACAGGTAGCCAGCGTAAATGTCGGTTGCCGGAGCGAGGACTGGACACTGAAAGACGGTCACCAGGTCTGTGGTCTCAAGGTGCTCGCCCGGCACAGGAACGGCGCCGCTGATCTCGTCACAGACGAGGCATGTGTCGCTCATGTCATCCACCCTCGCACAGCCATGGCGGGTTCGGCCGGGGGAAATCGGCGACGTCGACGGCGCGGCGGCAATAGGAGTCACCGCGTCGAATACTCTGGTGGCGCTCTGCTGGATATTCGACGCCAGGGCGGCTATTCCAGCCACGGTGTCGAACATCCCTGCGATTGGTTGCTTGGCGGGGGAATGACGGCTTCGACATACAGAAGTCGCCGCTGCGGTCGGTCTCGGTGCCACATTGGTGCTATCCACCCCAGTGGTCACTCGCGCCACACATAACTCGCCGATTCGGCGACATGTCGTTGCGGCGTCGTACATTCCGTGTGTGGGTCGTCAGATGTGAGCGTCGTCTTCATGGGCGACAGTTACCTCGCGCGCGAGGCGGTCGGTCGCCGTCATGGATGCCGAATTCGACACCGTGGCAGCAGTAGCCGCCACGGTGTCGAATATCCGGCGGGTTCTCGTGAGCCCACATCGAAATGTGCAGCTCACGTGTCCACTTGTCAACGACGCGTGACACGACCCATAAGGGCCCGGCCGGTGCCGAAGGCCATGGTTACGTCCGAGGCTAGGAGACGTTGAAGCCGTTGAACTGGGTCGTCGCCGGCGAACCGGGGTCGTGTGAGGTCACGAACAATCCGGCGTCCTGGGTGGCCGCTTGTCCACTCAGGGTGGCGGTGCCTACCGTCGTCCAGGTCGAGCCGTTGTTGGTCGAGTAGTAGCCGGTGTAACTCTGGCCGTTGCGCACCAGCTTCAACTCGACCGGCACGGTGTTGGGAATCGTTCCGTTGGCCGGAGTCACCTGGCTGATCTGAGTGCTCCCGCCGCTTGCCCATTCGAGTTGGATCCCACCGGAGGGCGAGGTGAACAAGATGACGCCCTCTGGCCCCGTACCGGCTGCGGTGATGTCATTGCGCACCAGAATCCCGGTTTTGCCGTACCCAGAGAGGTTCGCGACCGAGGCAACGGTCGTTGTGATCGTCGAATCGGTCGACACGGCGCCCTTGCGGTAGATCGTCGAGTAGTTGTCGTCGCTTCCCCACAGGTCCGTACCACCACCGGAAACGGCAAAGTCATCACCGGATTGCCCGTATACCGCAGGCACGTCCGACGCGGACGAGAATGTCAGGTTCGGCGACTGCACCGGCGAGACGAGTTGCACCTGCGCGTCGGAGGAGTTCGATGTGATCCCGCCCGACCAGGCGTACTGCGCAACAGCAGTGGTGGTGTCGCTCTCGATCGGTGTCGAGGCGCTTCCCACGGTTACCGAGAACGTTGCCGAGACACTGCCTCCGGCCCTGATGTTGTTGAAGGTCGTCGCCGAGGTGGCGCTGGCCTTCCAGCCGGCAGGAACCTTGAGCTTCAGCGTCGCTGTCGTCAGCTTGACCTTCGCGTTGTTCGTGAGGGTGGCAGTCGCGGTGTAGGACTGTCCTGGCTGTGCCGCAGCAGGTGTGCCGTTCATGGAAACGACCGTGCTGGGCGCGACCGAGGCCTGTGATCCCTTTTTCACGCGATAGAGGACGGTGCCGTGAGCCGGCACAGTGGCGCTGATCGTCGTCCCGGTCTGGGTGGTCTTGTTGGACCACAGGTTGTCCAGCGTGAATTTCTTGCCATTGCCCAAACTGAGTTCGGCGGACGTCGCGCTCATGGTCTGTGCGGTGCCGTTGCTGTTGAACAGGGCGACAGCGGTGTCACCGTTGGACAGTGGCTTCTCCAGAACCCACAATCCGTTGTTGCCTGCCGGCTCGCCGCCGATCGGAACGGGGATCGCCTGCTTGGCAAGGCTGTCCTGGTCGAGTGCGATGACCTTCTTGTTGGTGTAGATCGCAAGGTCGGCCGCCGAGATCGTGCGCAGGTCCGTGCCGGAGATCAGCGGCGCGTTCATCATCGCCCACAGGCTGAACTCGCTCTGATACTCGGTGGTGGTTTGACCGCCGTTGCCGACCTCGAGCATGTCGGGGTCGTTCCATCCACCAGGCTTCGCGTAGGGGTACAGATTCACGTTCTGCTGAAAGTTCGACATCATCGACCCCCAGCTGTCATTGATGTCGCCGGTCGTGCGCCAGGAGTTGCCGACCTGGGGGCCCCATGTCCACGGGTCGTTGACGCCCCACTCGCAGAGGCTGTAGAAGATCTTGCGCTTCGGGGTCGTGTTGGCCAGCGCGTCGCGCATCGCGATGTAACGGTCGATGTACTGCTGGGTCGTGCTGCTGCCCGCGTTGTTGCAATTGTCGTACTTCAGATAGTCGACCCCCCAGCTGGCAAATGAGTCGGCGTCCTGCTGCTCGTGACCGAGGCTGCCCGGATAACCCGCGCACGTCGCAGTTCCGGCGTCCTCGTAGATGCCCAGTTTGAGACCCTTGCTGTGCACATAGTCAGCAACGGCCTTGATGCCCTGCGGGAACTTCGTCGGGTCCGGGACGAGATTGCCCTGCGCATCTCGGGATTTCTCCATCCAGCAGTCGTCGATGTTGACGTAGTCGTACCCCGCGGCTTTCATCCCGTCGGCGACCATCCGGTCTGCGGTCTGTTCGATCAGCTGGGCGCTCACGTTGCAGCCGAAGGCGTTCCAGTCGTTCCAGCCCATCTGTGGCAGCGCGGCCAGGCCGTTGTCGAGCGCGTGGGCGGGCGGTGCGGCCATCGCGAACTGTGCCATCACCGTGACACTGCCGACGAGGGTCGTCGTGACCAGTGCACCGATCGATCGCCGCCATCCACGGCGGTGTTGAACTGCAGTCGAGATCTGTCTCATATGGCTTCCACTCCTCTGAGAAACGAACGTTCCCTTGCATCTGTTGAAATGCGACGGTTTATGTCCTTTCACGCCCTCAAAGTTTCACTTTCAAACAGGAGCGCACATCACATGCTCGTGAAGAGTGATCTTCAACACAAGACCACGGACGAAATTGATCGAAAGTGTTTGAAATTCGCCAGATGTTGGTTTGGCCGACCGGGCGAATCGCACCGCAACCCATGGGCGCTCGCGATGTCTTCGCGGTGACCCGGGCCGTCGCCGCCGAGTGACGCTGCGCACGTATGCCGCAGTCCGCGTGATGCTCGACCGAAGACGTGGCACCGTCGGGATCGACCCGTGGGCGCCGTTGCAAATGCTGGCAATTGGCTGAGGGGTCTTCCGCGAAGGCTGCTGGCGGGTCTAGATTGTCGATGCCTGATTAACAGGTTACCTGAAAATACCTCCCATGCATGCTCGACGAGGAGCCAGTCATGACCGATCGCACATTCCGCCGACGCGCGCTGGCCGGCGGCATCTGTCTCACGCTCGGCTGCGGTGTCGCTGCCGTTGCTGCAGCCCCCTCGGCACACGCCGCGGGCACTGTGACCCACTACTCGGGATCACTGCCGGATGGCGCCACCTGGATCGCCGACGTCCCGTCGAACTGGAAGGGCACTCTGGTGCTCTACAGCCACGGCTTCGGCAACCTCGACGCAGCAGATGCGCCGAATGCCGCCGCCCAGACCGCGCTGCTCGACGCCGGGTACGCGCTCGTCGGATCGTCATACTCGGGGTCATCGCTCTGGGCACTCGCCTCGGCGAAGAACGACCAGTTCGCCGCGCTGGCGGCGATCGAAAAACAGATTCCCAAGCCGACAACAATCCTGGCGTTCGGCACCTCGATGGGCGGGCTGATCAGCGCGCAGGAGACGCAGGACGCCAACGGTCGGATCGAGGGCACCCTCACCACCTGCGGTCTGGTCGGCGGCGGCGTCAACCTCAACAACTACCAACTCGACGGCGAGTATGCGATCTCGCAACTGCTGGCGCCGAGCGAGCGCATCCAACTGGTCAACTACGTGAACAGCGACCAGACGACCAAGGCGATCAACCAGTTGTCGGCCGCAGTCAGTTCGGCGCAGTCGACCGCGGCCGGACGCGCCCGGATCGCCCTCGCAGCGGCTCTGCTCAACACCCCCGACTGGCTCACCGGCACCGCCGCACCGAAGGCGCACGACTACCTCGGTCAGGAGCAGCAGGAGGCGGCTTGGCTGCCGCAGCAGTTGGCCTTCGTGATCGGTGCCCGACCGTCGATCGAGGCTGCAGTCGGCGGCAACGCCTCGTGGAACGTCGGGGTCAACTACGGCAAGCTGATCTCGGAATCCGCTTTCTACCAACAGGTTTCGACGCTCTACCGGCAGGCCGGACTCAGCCTCGCAAAGGACACCTGGAATCTGACGACGCACACGAACATCAAGCCGGACGTCGCCGCGCTGCGGAAGCTGCAGGCGACCTCCACGGTCAACGGTCACCTGCAGGTGCCGGAGCTGGACATGCACACGATCTCCGACCAGCTCTCGCCGATCGCCTACGAGAACTGGTACCGCAAGCAGGTCGACAATGCCGGCGACGGTGCACTGCTGCGCCAGTCGTATGTCGCAGCCGTCGGTCACTGCAACTTCACCTCCTCCGAACTGCTCGCCGGTTTGCAGTCCGTGCAGCAGCGCGTCAAGACCGGCCGGTGGGGCAACACCAGCGCCGCTAGCCTGAACAAGGCTGCCGCGGCGACCGGTCTGGGTGCGGGTGCGTTCGTCGACTTCGCGCCGCCGACCTTCGTCAACGCACGCAAATACTGGTTCTGATCGGACGCGGCTCCGGGCGCTCCCTGCATTCAGCGGAGCGCCCGGCGAAGGAGGACGGCTCGTCATGAGCGCTGAACGCACGGCACCCGACGTCGTGACAACCACCTCGGTCGCCATCGTGGGTGCCGGGCCGGCCGGGTTGATGCTCGCCCATCGGCTCGGCCGGTCAGGCGTCGACTGCGTCAACATCGACGTGCGCGCCAGGGCCGAGATCGAGACGACGCACCGGGCCGGGATCCTCGAATCTGCTTCAGCCGCAGACCTGCTCGACACCGGCGTCTCCGACCGGATCCTGCGCGACGGCGACGAGCACGCCGGAGTGGAGCTGCGCTTCGGCGGGCGCAGCCACCGCATCGACTTCCAGGATCTGGTCGGGGCCTCGGTCTGGCTCTACCCACAGACCGACGTCTTCATCGACCTGGCCGACGCCCGTGACCGCGACGGTGGCGTCGTGCATTTCGGGGTCAGCGGCACAGTCGTCGACAGCGTCGAAACCGACTCTCCCACAGTGAAATTCACCGACGCTGCGGGTGCGCGTCACGAGATCCGGGCGCGTTACGTCGTCGGTGCCGACGGTTCCCACAGCGTATGCCGCAAGCTGGTGCCGGAGGCGCAGCGCTCGCAGTTCTTCCGCGAATACCCCTTCGCCTGGTTCGGCCTGCTGGTCGAGACGCCGAAGAACGCTCCAGAGCTCATCTACGCCCACTCCGAGCACGGCTTCGCCCTGGTCAGTCAGCGCTCCGACACCGTGCAACGTCTTTATTTCCAATGCGATCCGGACGAGTCCGTCGATGCGTGGTCTGACGAACAGATCTGGTCCACCCTGCACGATCGCCTCAGCGGGGACGACGGTTTCGAGTTGCACACCGGCCCGATCATCGACAAGTCGGTGCTGCGCTTCCGCTCCTTCGTGCAGCAGCCGATGCGGTGGGGCTCGATGCTGCTGGCGGGTGATGCGGCCCACACGGTGCCGCCGACCGGCGCGCGCGGGCTCAACCTCGCTCTGCACGACGTCCGGGTGCTCGCGCCGATCCTGGTGCGTGCCCTCGGCGCAGCCGGTGACTCCGCCCTCGACGACTACGAACCGCAAGCCCTCGAACGTGTATGGCGCGCGCAGAACTTCTCGTTCTGGATGACCCAGATGCTGCACAATCCGCCTGCCGCAACGGGATTCGACCTTCAGCGGCAACTCGGTGAACTCAGCAATGTCGTCGGCACCCGTGCCGGTCGCGCCTACCTGGCCGAGCAGTACACCGGCTGGCCCTCTGCAGGCGGACCGGTCGGCTGACGACCCGGAACACCGCGCCCGCCGCCGGTGTTGAAGGCCTCGTGAAAGCCTTCGGATTCCTCAGCTTCGGTCACTACGGGCCGGTGCCCGGTTCGCAGACCCGCGACGCGAAAGACGCCCTCAAACAGGCGCTCGACCTGGCAGTCGCGGCCGACGAGATCGGCGTCAACGGCGCCTACGTCCGGGTGCACCACTTCGAGCGTCAGCAGTCCGCACCGATCCCGTTGCTGGCGGCAATTGCCGCTCGCACCAAGCGGATCGAGGTTGGCACCGGCGTCATCGACATGCGCTACGAGAACCCCCTCGGTCTTGCCGAAGAGCTCGCCTCCCTCGACCTGCTCGCCGACCAGCGCATCGCGATCGGAATCTCCCGTGGCTCACCTGAGACCGCCCAGCGCGGTTACGAGGCCTTCGGTTACACCGGCAGCACCGACCCTCGCGGCGCCGACATCGCTCGCTCGAAGTTCGAAACCTTCCTGGCTGCCATCGACGGAGCCGGCATGGTCGCCGCCGACCCGCAGCGCGCGCGACCGGGCTCGCGGTTGCGCATCGAACCCCAGTCGCCCGGGTTGCGCGGTCGCATCTGGTGGGGCTCCGGCACCCGCGAAACCGCTGAGAACACTGGGCGACTCGGCCTCAACCTGATGTCGTCGACACTGCTGACCGAGACCAACGGCGGGGCCTTCGCCGATCTGCAGCGCGAGCAGATCGACCGGTTCCGGCAGGCGTATGCCGCAGCCGGACACACAGGTGCACCGCGGGTCTCGGTCTCGCGCAGCATCTTCCCGATCGTGGACGAACGCGACGCGGCATACTTCTCAGGCGCCGACGACGGCGACCAGATCGGCGTCATCGACGGCTTCCGATCGACCTTCGGCAAGACGTATGCCGCAGCTCCGGATGTCCTGATCGAGCAATTGCGCGCCGATGCGGCGGTGCAGGCTGCCGACACCCTGATGCTCACGATCCCCAACCAGCTCGGCGTCGACTACAACCTGCACGTGCTCAGCAGTTTCGCGGAACACGTCGCACCGGCACTGGGGTGGCAGCCGAACACGGCAGGACCGGTGCAGGGCGAGCCGGTGGTCGCTGCCCACGCACCTGGTGAAACCGCCGGCAACGAGACCGCGATCACGTGAAGGTGCGATGAAACCGTCGTGAAACCGGCGCTACCTACGTTGTCCGCAGACACCTGACACGGACTTCGCCCGATAGGAGCGCCTCATGACTGACATCACCACCAGCACCGAGCACGCCGGAAATCCACCGGCATCCCACACCTACCCATCGCTGCGCGCAGCGTGGATCCCGCTGGCCGCGCTGTGCATGGCCTTCTTCGTCGAGATGGTCGACAACACCTTGCTGTCGATCGCGTTGCCGACGATAGGGCGCAGTCTCGGCAGTGGCACCACCGCCCTGCAATGGGTGACCGGCGCCTACTCCCTGACCCTGGGTGGGCTGTTGCTGACCGCGGGGTCGGTCGCCGACAGGTTCGGCCGACGACGAGTGCTGCTGATCGGGCTGGCGGCCTTCGGGCTGCTCAGTCTGCTGGTCATCGGCGTCAACTCCACCGGCGAACTCATCGCACTGCGAGCGGCACTCGGCATCGCCGCCGCGATGATGGCGCCGATCACCAACTCGCTGGTCTTCCGGCTGTTCGACGACGACGCGCTGCGGATGCGTGCGATGACCGTCATGATCATCGTCGGTATGTCGGGCTTCATCCTCGGCCCGGTCCTCGGCGGCACCGCCCTTGCGCACATTCGCTGGGAATGGCTGTTGGTGATCAACGCACCGATCGCACTCATTGCTGGCATCGGGGTGCGCTTCGGCGTGCGCGCCGACGCGCCACAGGATCTGACCCGCGACCCGCTCGACCTGCCCGGCGCCGCGCTCAGCATCGTGGCCGTCGGTCTGGCGTGCTGGTCGCTGACCAGTGGTGTGCAGTACGGCTGGGCGTCGCTCGTCACGCTCGCCTCCATCACCGGCGCGGTGCTCGCCGCGGTCGCCTGGGTCTGGCACGAGCGCCGCACCGACGCCCCGATGCTGGATCTGTCGATGTTCTCCTCCGGCACGATCCGCGGCGCAGTGGTCGCACAGATCGGCACCTCGATCGCGATGGCGTCGGTGATGTTCGGGCTGATCCTGCACTTCCAGTACGCCTATGGCTGGAGCCCGATGCGCGCCGGCCTGGCGAACCTGCCGATGATCGTCACGATGCTCGTCGCGACGCCGCTGTCGGAGTGGCTGGGCCGTCGTTTCGGCCACCGCATCGCCTGCCTGATCGGCGCCGCCTGCCTGGCCGGCTCACTGGCACTGTTGTCGTGGGGCGTCGAGCACGGCTACCTCGTGATCGCGCTCGCGATGGTGCTCATGACGATCGGTCTGCGCACGGTGATGACCATCTGCGCAGTGGCCCTGGTCGCGGCGATGCCGGCCAATCGCACCTCGATCGGCGCCGCGCTCAACGACAGCGCCCAGGAGGTCGGCACCAGCGTCGGCACCGCGATCGTCGGCACGTTGATCGCGGCACTGGTGACTGCGGTGCTGCCCACCGGCCGTTGGAGCGCCGAGTTGGTCGCATCCTTCTTCCACGGCGAGTGCATCACGTATGCCGTGCTCGCGGTCGTGGTCGGCGTGATTTCCGCAGCGGGCGCGTTCACCCTCACCAATTCCCATGTGCTGGAAGAAAACTGACCGTATGACGTAGCCCCGCCTGGGCAACGGCTCGCGTCATACTGCCCGTATGGGACGCGCGAACCTGTTGGGCCTGGCACTGTCATTCGTGACGGCGATGCTCTGGGCGATCACGGCGATGGAGCACTGGTCGATCTGGCCGGGCATCATCGCCAGCGGGATCACCGGGCTGTACTGGGGCTTCGGGCGACAGGCGTTGTTCCCGACCGAATTCACGCAGTCGCCGCAACGCCGCGGTCGCTGATCTCGCCTTGGCGGCCGGGCAGCCGACCGGCGCAGTTGATCAGGCGCAGTTGATCAACAGGTTGCTGACGTAGATGTCATTGTTGCTGCCGGTGCCTGCCGCAGCGAGCGTGATCGTCAGACCAACGCTGTAGGTCGTCGTTGTCGGGACGGTGAAGACGGCGCTCGTCTGCGCCAGATTGCTGATGCCGTTTCCAGGGGTGCCGGTCGTGGGCGGGGTGAGTGTGTAGACGGTCTGCGCACCGACATTGGCAGCCAGACTGGTCTGTGCCTGCCCCTGGTAGGTGCTGGCGTTGAGCGACAGGGTGTACGAGCATCCCGCGACGAGAGTGACGGGTGAGTCCAGCGAAACTGACACGGTGCCGCCGAGGGCCGACTCCGCCCCGACGCCCCACCACGGGCCCGCGCCGTTGCTGCCGAGCGGATCGGTCGCTCGGAAGCCGGGCAATCGAGTCGTGCCGGTGAAGATTGCGGTCGCCGTCTGCGGTCCCCACGTCGTGGCGCTCGGGTAGACGTTGTTGACCGGGGTACCGCTCAGCGCGCCGAAGCCGATGGCGACCGGACAGGTGCGAGTTGCGCAGCTGGCAGCGCTCGCGGGAGCGGCCGCCCCGAGAGCGACGACCGGAATCGTCCAGGCAGCGCCCTTGGCGATTTTGCGTCTGCTGAGCTGTGAACCTTGTTGCGTCACGATGTCCCCTTTTGTGCACTGTTCGACCGCACTGCGCTGTGACAGCCCGCGATCACGCTAAACCCTGTCGAATGCCGTTGTCCGGCGTACGGTTGCACTCCCCGCTCACGCACAGTTGATCAGCAGATTGCTGACGTAGATGTCGTTGTTGCTACCGCCGGTCGCCTTCGCCAGGGACATGTTGATACCAACGGTGTAGCTCGTCGTCGTGGGTACGGTGAAGGGCGCGGTCACGATGGACGCGTTGTTCAGGCCCTGGCTTCCACCAGCGGCGGCAGTGCCGACTGTGGGCGTCAAGGTGTAGATCGTCTGCGTGCCGACGGTCACGTTGAGGGTGGTTTGAGCCTGGCCCTGCCAAGTGCTGGCGTTGAGTGAGAGCGTGTATGAGCACCCAGCGACGAGGGATACCGCGGCAGTCTTGCTCACAGTGATGGTTGATGCGCTTGATGCCTCGTCACCGACACCGAACCATGTCGCAGTGGCGTTGCCGGAAAGTGGGTCGGTCGTTCGGAAGCCGGGTGACTTTCCATCGCCCGGGTTCGCGATGTTGCCGCTCACTGCCTGCGGTCCCCACGTGGTCGCGCTGGCGTACGTGGCGGTCGTACCCGTGCCCGAGACGACAGTGCCACTCGGCGTGCCGAAAGCGATGACGACCGGGCAGGTGCGGGTCGGGCAGCTGGCGGCGCTCGCGGGAGCGGCCGCCCCGAGAGCGACGACCGGGACGCTCCAAGCCGCGCCCTTGGCGATTTTGCGCCGACTGACCAGTGTCGACTTCTGCGGCACTGGGCCCTCCAACAACGCGTGAATCTGGAAATTTTTCTCGTCCCGGGCGTGAGTCTAACCGGTCGTCCAGACATCTCCTGCCACTCACGACGCCATCCGTCGACCTGGCCCCAGCGGCCGTTGTGACCGTGTGCCAACGACACCTGGTGACAGGTCAACGGGGTGTGCCGGAGACCAAGCTGGTCGCACATCCGTGCAGCCGGTGTCGTTGATCTCTGGAATATACCCCCTAGGGGTATAGTTTCGACTGGTCGTGCGGGCGTGTTGCCCGCGCCGACGTGTCGACAAAAGTCAGCGGTGATGTGAATGCTTGGCCCGATCCTCGAAGCGCTCCGCACGGCGGGCACGATGGCCTGGCAGATTCTCTGGTCGTTGATCCTCGGCTTCCTGCTTGCGTCTGTCGTACAGGCGCTCGTACGTCGCAGCACTGTGGTCAAACTCCTGGGTGACGACCGGCCGAGCACGCTGCTGAAGTCCGCCGGGCTGGGCGCGGCGTCATC
This sequence comes from Rudaeicoccus suwonensis, assembly GCF_007829035.1. Taxonomy (NCBI): domain Bacteria; kingdom Bacillati; phylum Actinomycetota; class Actinomycetes; order Micrococcales; family Dermacoccaceae; genus Rudaeicoccus; species Rudaeicoccus suwonensis. The sequence goes on along the minus strand of NZ_VIVQ01000002.1, from coordinate 109,044 downwards.
GTCGTGTTCGTATGCCGCTGTCGCGCTCGCGCGGTCGTTGTTCCGCAGGGGCGCGAGTTTCACCGCAGCGATGGTCTTCGAGATCGCCTCGACCAACCTCGTCGTTGAGCTCGGCATCATCCTCGCGCTGCTGCTCGGCTGGCAGTTCACCCTCGCGGAGTTCGTCGGTGGCCCGATCATCATCGTCCTAGTCGCGCTGATGTTCCGAATCGTGCTGCGGGACAAGCTCATCCGCGACGCGCAAGCTCAGACGAGCAAAGGTCTCGCCGGGTCGATGGAGGGCCACGCGGCAATGGACATGTCCGTGGACGGCGAAGGCAGTGTCTGGGCACGGCTGTTCTCCGCGCGTGGGTTGACCTCGGTCAGCCAGATTTTCGTGATGGAGTGGGCCGCCGTCATACGTGACATCGCCGTCGGATTGCTCATCGCCGGCGCGGTCGCGGCCTGGGTGCCGGTGGACTTTTGGCGACGTCTGTTCCTGCACGGCCACGGCACCCTCACCCTGCTCTGGGGCCCGATCGTCGGTCCGCTGATCTCAATCGCGAGCTTTGTGTGCTCGATCGGCAACGTGCCCCTCGCGGCCGTCCTGTGGAACGGCGGCATCAGCTTCGGGGGCGTGGTGTCGTTCCTGTTCGCCGACCTGTTGATCCTGCCCATTCTGGCGATCTACAAGAAGTACTACGGCTGGGCGATGACCGCGCGCATCGTCGGGGTGTTTTACGTGGCGATGGTCGCGGGCGGCTACCTGGTTGAGGTCATCTTTCACCTGCTGCACCTGATCCCGTCGGCGGGGCACGCGTTCACCGGCGCCAGCGGGATCTCGTGGAACTACACGACCTACCTCAACATCGTCTTCGTGATCATCGCAGCGGGGCTGATCCTTCGGTTCGTGCGGTCCGGCGGCGCGGGAATGCTGAAGATGATGGGCGGAGCACCTGCGACCGATGACGACGCACCTGCGCACCATCACCACTAGCGAGCCCGCTGGTTCGCTACAGCTCAGTCGAGCCAGGTGTTCGTCTGGACCAGCACGCGAGCGCCATCCAGATCGGTCAGTGACAGCCCGGCGAACGCGTGCGCCGAATCGGAGGTCTGCCAGCGGAACTTCGGCTCCGTGCTGAGGGCTGCCTCGACCACTGTCTCGGCGGCGTCGCGAGGGTGCTGGGCTGCGGCGAACGAGGTCCGGGCGCGACGCAGGTATGCCGCGAGTAGCGCTGCGTAAGGATCGTTCGGGTCGGTATCGCGTTCTTCGGCACCGGTGTTGGCGACGAAATCGCTTGCCACGGCCGCAGGTTCGACGACACTGATGCCGACGCCGAAGCGCGCCATGACCGGCGCCAGCGACTGCATGAGCCCCTCGACGGCAAACTTCGCGGCGCAATATGCATCGGCGAACGGTTGCCCGACGACGCCTCCGACGCTGGTGACGGTCACGACGCGGCCGGACCCCGCGCGGCGCATTCCGGGTAACACGAGCCGGGTCAGTTCGGCGACGCCGAGGTAGTTCACGTCGAGCTGCTCCTGCAGCGCCTCGGTGTTCAACTGCTCGAGAGTGGCGACGGATCCGCGCCCGGCGTTGTTGACGAGTATGTCGATGCCGCCGTGATCAGCCTGCACTGCGGCGACGCACTCCGCGGCAGCGTCATGATCGGTCACATCGAGAGCACGTATGTCGACCTCGACGCCGGATTCCGTTGCTGCTGAACGCAGTTGGTCGCCTCGGGCTGGGTTGCGCATTGTGGCGACCACCGTGACACCGCGCTGGGCGAGCTTCACCGCGGTCCACAAGCCGATGCCGCTCGACGTTCCGGTGACCAGTGCGACGGGTTGAGATGTCATGCACCCATAGTGGCCCGCTGGTCGTCGCAGTTGCGGTCAGACGCGGGATCGTACGTCACGTTCGCCGAGCCCCGTCATACCTCGCTGTCCGAGCGGTTCGGTCTCAGTGCGTCGGTGAGCGAGGCAGGAACGACGTCCAGCCGGAGGTCACTTTGCGAGATTTCGTGCCGGGCCCAAGATGAGAAGGTGATCGTTGTCGTGGAGGGACCGAGCGCCGCCGGTAAGACGACGTGGTGCCATCGCAGTGGACTCCCTGTCGTCGAGGAATACGTTCCTTCTGGGCGGGAGCCGGACCGCAGCGATGTATCGGCGCAGGCTGCGTACTGGACTGAGGTGAACAGCGCGCGCTGGGCGGCAGCGCGGAAGCTCGAGATGCACAACCCCGTGGTGCTGTGCGACACCGATCCGGTCAAGCTTCACTACAGCTGGTGTCTCAATCGGATCGGCGTTGCTCCTCGAGATCGCTTCGCCGAGGAGCTAGCGGCTGTGCGGCGCGCGTTCGCCGAAGATCGGCTCGGATTCGCTGACGTGGTCGTTACGGCCATCCCGTCTATGGCGACGCTCAGTGAGCACCGCCAGGCAGACCACACCAGGCAACGACGATCATTCGATCTTCACGCACAGCTGTCTGATCCGCTGCGCCAGTGGTACCACGCTCTCGACGGTATCGAGCCGGGGCACGTGCTGTGGCAGTTCCCAGAGCCCAGCGACCTGCAGGCTCGGCTGTTTCAGCCTCGATCAGAGCGTTCCGACCCTGCTCGCCTCGACCGATTGATGTCGTTGCTGCCGAAGCTCTGAGCCGGTCGACCGCGCGGTGGTCCGGGGCACAAGTGATGAGGTCGCCGATCGCTTCAGTGACGCCAGGCATCAAACCTGCTCAGTTGAGTCCCGCATAGTGGTGTAGCGCGGTCGCCGTGATCGTCCTGGTAGTGGACGTGGGTGCGGCCACCGCGTGATCCTTCGAGTGAACGTCTCACTGCACTCTCGAATGGAGTCATCACGATGACCGCACCACATATTGTCGACCCTGCCAGCTTGCTGAGCGAGGCCTTGTCCGAAGCCAGTCCGGATCTGATGCGCAGTCTGTTGCAAACGGTGATTAACGCGTTGTTGTCCGCGGACGCTGACGCGGTCGTGGGCGCCGAGTACGGTCGTCCCTCACCCGAGCGGTCCGCGCAACGCAACGGGTACCGTCACCGGCCCTTGGACACCAGGGTCGGCACAATCGACGTCGCGATCCCGAAGCTACGCACCGGGACCTACTTTCCCCAGTGGCTGCTGGAACGACGCAAACGCACCGAGTCCGCGTTGATCACCGTGGTCGCGGACTGCTACCTGGCCGGGGTGTCTACCCGCCGGATGGACAAGTTGGTGAAGACATTGGGCATCGACTCACTGTCGAAATCGCAGGTGTCTCGGATGGCAGCCGATCTCGATGGCATCGTCGAGGACTTCCGGCACCGGCCCTTGAGTGATGCGGGTCCGTTCACGTTCGTGACCGCTGACGCGCTCACGATGAAAGTGCGTGAAGGCGGGCGGGTGATCAACGCCGTCGCCTTGTTAGCGACTGGTGTCAACGGGGACGGCCACCGCGAAGTCCTCGGCCTACGGGTAGCCACCTCAGAGACCGGGCCGGCGTGGAAGGAGTTCTTCGCCGACTTGGTCGCCCGCGGCCTGAGCGGTGTCCGACTGGTCACTTCCGACGCCCACCACGGCCTGGTGGAAGCGATCGGCGCGAACCTACCCGGCGCGTCCTGGCAACGCTGCCGCACGCACTACGCCGCGAACCTCATGAGCGTGACACCGAAAAGCATGTGGCCAGCAGTCAAAGCGATGCTGCACTCGGTGTATGACCAACCCGACACGGCCAGCGTGCATGCCCAGTTCGACCGGCTCCTGGACTACGTCCAGGAGAAGCTGCCCGACGTGCACGCCCACCTCGACGCTGCTCGCGCGGACATCCTGGCGTTCACCACGTTCCCCAAAGACGTGTGGACCCAGATCTGGTCCAACAACCCCACCGAACGCCTCAACCGGGAGATCCGCCGCCGTACCGACTCCGTCGGCATCTTCCCCCACCGGGCCGCGATCGTGCGCCTGGTCGGAGCCGTCCTGGCCGAGCAAACCGACGAATGGGCAGAAGGACGCCGCTACCTCGGCCTCGACATCCTCACCCGATGCCGCATCACCCCCACGCCCGGCACCGAACCCCAGATCGGAGCTGATCACCTACCCCAACTCACCACCTAAAACCTCAACAAGGAGAACGCACCCCGCTACACCACTACCAGGGACTTGACCAACTGCTCCCCGCGGAAAGCGGCGCAACTTCAACTTGCGTGGACGACCTCGCCATAAGTCGCCGATGCGGTCTCGAAGAGTGTCACATGCGTCATACCGATGGCTCTGGCCTCGCCAGTCACACGTAAGTCGCCGAATCGGCGGTTTCAGGCCAAATCGCGGCGGCGGCACACGTCCTTCGGGCACAGAAAACCGGCCCTGACTCCGCGTTTCCGCAGGTCAGGGCCGGTTTGCCAACGAGTCGGGGTGACAGGATTTGAACCTGCGGCCTCGTCGTCCCGAACGACGCGCGCTACCAAGCTGCGCCACACCCCGTGGCTTGCTGCACCTGCCTGACGGCGTTGCGCAGCGAGGTCAAACGATACAAGCTGACCCCGCCAATCGCCCAATCGGGTCGGCGGTATCCCGGGTTGGGCTTTACCGCCCATCAGCGAGCGTCACCCGCGCATCAACCAGCGAACCCCGTGTCACCCGGCCCCGCCTCGCGGCACCAGCGTCATCAAAGTCGCCTCGGGCCGGCACGCGAACCGGATCGCGTTGTATTTGTTGTGCCCCAGCCCCGCAGACACCTCCAGGTATGCCGCATCCGCCGGCGCTCTCCCGCCGGCCGCAGCGCCCGGCCACCAGCGCGACACCCCACTCGCGCGATTGTTCGGCAGGTCGCAGTTCGTCGTCAGCGCCCCATAGAACGGCACGCACACCTGCCCGCCGTGCGTGTGCCCGGCCACGATCAGACCGGCACCGTCCGCGGCCATCGGGTCGAGGACGTGGGTGTATGGCGCATGCACCACCCCCATCGTCAGCGCGACATCTGCCGCGGCGGCGCCCGCGACCGACGCGTAGTCGTCCCGCGCGATGTGCGGGTCATCGACACCGACCAGTTCCAGCGGGACGTCTGCGACATACGTGCGCTTGCGGGCGTTGTTGAGATCGAGCCAGCCGGCCGCGGAGAACCCGGCGATGAGGTCCTCGACCGGCAGAGTCGGGACGCCCATCCCCTCACCACGCTCCAGCGGCGAGCCGATCCCTATGTACCGCAGCGGATTCTTCGGCTTCGGCCCGAAGTAATCGTTGGAGCCCAGCACATACGCGCCAGGGAACTCCATGAGCGGCTCCATCGAGCGCAGCACCGCCGGTATGGCATCGAGGTCGGAGCAGTTGTCGCCGGTGTTGAGCACGAAATCCGGCTCGAGCCGGGCGAGCCCGCGGACCCACGCGATGCGGCGCTCTTGGCGCGGCACCAGGTGCAGGTCGGTCACGTGCAGCACGCGCAGCGGTCGCGACCCGGGCGCCAGCACCGGCAATGTCGTCCGTCGCAGCGTGTAGAGGTGGCGCTCCACCAGCGACCCCCACGCCAGCGCACCCACCCCGGCGGCAGTGACGGTGGCGGCGGTTTTGGTCAGTGCATGCATGAGGACTCCAGTATGACGGTGCGAGACTTGGCCCCATGACCAGCAAGCAGACCCTGCAGGACGACCTCACCGCCGCGATCCGCGAGCGCGACCAACTCCGCGCCGGCACCCTGCGGATGACTCTCGCCGCGATCACCAACGCCGAGGTCGCCGGCAAAGAGCACCGCGATCTCACCGACGACGACGTGCAACAGGTCATCGTCAAAGAGGCCAAGAAGCGCCGCGAAGCTGCCGAGGCGTATGACGGTGCTGGTCGCGCCGAACTCGCCTCCAAGGAGCGCGACGAGCTGGCAGTTCTGGAGGGGTACCTGCCCGCGCAGTTGTCCGAGGCTGAGCTGGCATCCATTGTGGCTGAAGCAATTTCGCAGACCGGCGCAACTGGGATGGCCGCAATGGGTCAGGTCATGAAGGTCGTCCAGCCGCAGGTGGCCGGCCGCGCCGACGGCGGCAAGGTCGCAGCCCTCGTCAAGAAGGCGCTCGCCGGCTGAGGCGAACGCGCGGGGCTGACCTGCGCCGGGCGGACTGCGCGATACCACCGATAGATCTCAGGCCGTCGGCAGCACCAGCGAATGTGGATCGGCCCGGGAACCGTTGCGGTTCCCGGGCCGATCTGTCATCGAGCAGACCTGATGGTCAGTCGTCACCCGGCGCGTTGGTGCGGGTCGGGTTGGGCGTCGGGTTGACCGTCTTGGTCGGATCCGGGGATCTGTGTCTCTTGCGAGTGGTGGTCGGCGACGGGTCCTGCTCTGGTGGCTGAACCGTCTGCGTGGGCGTGGGCACGGTCGTCGTTGTTGTCGGCGTGTTCGGCGCAGCCGTCGGTGTCGTGCCGTCCGGCAGCTGGAACTGTTTGATCGGTTGACCCTCGAGGGCGTCGTCCATAATCGCCTTCCAGATCGGCGCGGCGAGCGTGCCACCGAAGATGTAGCCGTTGTAGAAGGTGCCGGCGAGGGTGATGTTCTGCAGCGGGATGCTGCCGCTCTGGTGGCCGACCCACACGCCGGTGGCGAGCTGCGGGGTGTAGCCCACGAACCACACGTTGTAGGCCTCGCTCTCGGTGCCGGTCTTGCCGGCGGCCGGACGGCCATTCGCCAAGGTGTTACCAGCCGCTGTACCGCTCGGGTCGGTCAGCACATGGGTGAAGATCTCCGTCGTCTCGGCAGCGATCTTCTGCGAGATGATGCGCTTGCAGGCAGTGCCGGTCAAGGCAAGAGTCTTGCCGGAGCCGTCCGTCACCGACACCACCGGGCGCGGCGGGCAGTAGATGCCGCCGGCGGCGATCGTCGCGTACGCATTCGTCAGAGTCAGCGGTGTCACCGTCGACGTGCCCAGCACGATGGACGACGGGTTCGGGCTGATCGGGTTGCCGGCGCCGGTCTCCATGCCGAACTTCTTCATCGTGTTCAGCACGTTGCACGAGCCGATCTTGCTGACGAGTTCGGCAAAGGCAGTGTTGATGGACTGTGCGGTCGCGGTCGACAACTTGACCTGTCCAGCCCGTGGCTCGGGTGAGTCGTTCTCCACAGACCAGGTCTGTCCACCGAGGCCGCACTTGTCCTCAAACTGTCCGGGGAGGAACAGGTGTGCCTTCGAGGTGCCATTCATGCTGTCGTACGGCGGGATCGTGATCGTCTCGTTCGGACTCTGTCCCTGCTCGAGTGCCGTGACGACCGCGAACAGCTTTGCCGCCGAACCGAAGTCGAAGCCTTGGCTGCCGTTCATGTCGATCGGCGTCGTCAGGTTGATCGCGGAATTACCCGGCCCGTTGGTATTCGAGTAGTTCGTGTTCTGACCGCTGCCCAGCACCAGACCCGTGCCCGGCTGGATAGCGATCGCCGCCGACTGCACATTCGCGCTGTTGTTGACCGGGATCTTGGCTTCGATCTGCTTGTTGATGTCGTTGGCGATGTTGGGGTTGAACGCGGTCTTGATCGTCAGGCCACCGGTCTGCAGCTCCGCCAGGCGCGCCTTCGGGGTCGACCCGAGCGCTGGCTGCTGCAGCAGCCAGGCCTCGACGTAATAGCAGAAGTAGGGGTATTTGGAGTTCGCGCAGCTGTTGGAGATGTTGGTGAGATTGAGCTTCACCGGCGACTTCTGTGCGTTCACCATCTGCGTGTAGCTGATCATCTTCTGTTGGTACATCTTCGTCAGCACCACGTTGCGTCGTGCCGTCGCACCTGACAGGTTCGTGACCGGGTCGAGCGTGCCCGGCTGGTTGACGACGCCGGCCAGCAGCGCGGCTTCCGGAAGGTTCAGCTGCGAGGCGTGCACGCCGAAGTAGTGCTCGGCGGCGGCTTCGACGCCATACGCCTGGTCGCCGTAATAGACGAGGTTGAGGTAGCCGTCGAGGATCTCGTCCTTGGAGTAGTGCTGCTCCAGTGTCACGGCGTACTTCAGCTGCTGCAGCTTGCGGACGTAGCCCTGCATGCCGCTCTGGGTGACCTGGTCCTGAGCCTCGGCGGTGTTGCCGGCGCTCAGCGCCTGGTTCTGCAGGGCGACCTTGACGTACTGCTGAGTTAGCGTCGAGGCGCCCTGTGTGCCGTTGCTGAAGATGTTTGAGGTGATCGCGCGCGCGATGCCGCGGGTGTCGATCGCCCCGTGTTGATAGAAACGTGCGTCCTCGATTGCGACCTGCGCGTTCTTCATGTATTGCGAGATCTGGTTGAACGGCACCACAATGCGGTTCTGGTTGAACGGTGTCGCGATGACCGAACCGTCGGACGCCAGGATCGTCGACTGCTGCGCGAGCGGGTTCATCTGGAAGGTGCCCGGCATCTGGTTGAACATCTTGATGCTGCCGTTGCTCGCCGCCCCTGCCGAGCCGATCGCCGGGATCAGCAGACCTGCTGCCACCAAGCCCATCGCCACCGCGCTGGCGACGAAGGCCCCCAAGAGGCTGAGAACGGAACCGAGGCGGGACGCATGACGCATGGACGACAGAGTAACCGCCGACGCTGTGCCGGAATTCTGCCTCTGGCGCGCAAACCTTGACGGGCGTATAGTACGAACGAACTACTTCGAATTCGTTCGTACTTGCTCTGGCGAGCTCCTTGCAGTTGGTCTACTCCGCTGTTCCGGCGCGCCAGATCTAGGCCGTTGCGATGTTTACTGGCGGGAGGACGGAGCCACCATGACTGCAGTGATGCCGGACAAAAAGGCCTGGGACGAAAATTGGCCTTCCCGTGCTGTATGCCGCGCAGGCGCCTCGCCCGATGAGCTGTTCGCCGAAGGCGCCGCTCAGCAGACCGCGAAGATCATCTGTCAACGCTGCCCCGTCGTCGCCGAATGTCTTGCCGATGCCCTCGACAACCGGACCGAGTACGGCGTGTGGGGCGGCATGACCGAGCGTGAGCGCCGCGCGCTGCTGCGCCGACGGCCCGACGTGCGCTCGTGGGCGGGATTGTTCCGCGCCGCCCGCAGTGCAGAGAACAACTGACGCCCAGCTCGGCGGGCTGCCGCCAAGCGGGCTTGGCAGCACTCTGGATAAACGGCTGGTCGCACTGACGCGACCGGCCGTTTATCGCGCTAGTTCGGCGCCCAACTGACGTAACTGATCGATGTCGTTGACGTCCTGCGCCGACGTCGGGACCTCGACCTGCGGTATCTGCGGATGCGAGGCGGTGAATCGCCCGATCGCTGCTGTATGACGCGTCGCCAGCGTCGCCAATGATGCGTGCAGCCGCAATAAACCCGCCGTGTCGCGCGGTTGCCACGCGACACTGTCGCGACGCTGCGGCAGGTCAAGCGCCTCGGTGGCGGCGGATTCGGCACGACCCGCACTCAGCGATGCGACATACGTGCGCTGCACCCGGTTGATGACCAGACCGGCCAGCGGCATGCCCTCGGTGGCGAGGCGGTCGACGAAGAAGGATGCCTCGCGCAGGGCATCGCGCTCCGGCGTGGCCACCACCACGAAGGCCGTCGAGGCGTTGCCGAGCAGGGCGTACGTCTGTTCCGCGCGCTCGCGGAAGCCGCCGAACATCGTGTCGAGTGCGGCGACAAACGTCTGTGCATCCTTGAGGAACTGCCCGCCGAGCACCTTCGACATCACGGCGGTCACCGAACTCATCCCGACCGACACGACCTTGAGGTAGGCGCGGCCGCCGACCTTGGCCGGGGCGAGCATCAGCCGGATGAACTTGCCGTCGAGGAACGATCCGAGCCGTGTGGGTGCATCCAGGAAGTCCAGCGCCGAACGGCTCGGCGGGGTGTCGACGACGATGAGATCCCAGCGGGCGTCCTTGCCGGTCTGCTCGGCGTGCAACTGGCCCAGGCGTTCCATCGCCATGTACTCCTGCGTGCCCGCGAACGAACTCGAAACCGCTTGGTAGAACGGGTTGTCCAGGATCTGCTGGGCGGATTCGGGTGTCGAGTGACGCAGCACCAACTCGTCGAAGGTGCGCTTCATGTCCAACATCATCGCGTCCAGCGAGCCACCCGCGGAGTCGTCGATCGCCTCGACCGGGGCGGGTTCGTTGTCGAGGTGCGGCAGCCCGAGCGCCTGCGCGAGCCGCTTGGCCGGGTCGATCGTCAGCACCGCCACGTGGCGCCCCTGCTCGGCGGCACGGATGGCGATAGCGGCCGCGGTCGTGGTCTTGCCGACCCCGCCGGAACCGCAGCACACGATGGTGCGCACGCCGTGGTCGGCGAGCAAATCGTCGATGTCGAGGGCCGGAGTCTGCGTCATACTGCCGCTCCCTGCTCGGCGAGTTCGGTTGCCAACTGGAGCAATCCTCCCGAGTCGAGGGCATCCGGCAGCAGCGGCAGGTGGTATGTCGCAAGGCCGAGATCGGTGATGGTCTCGCGCTCGCGCTGCTCGAGGTCGAGCCGGCTGATGAGGTCGCGTCCGGACTGGGTCAGACCGTTGACCATCGTCGGCCCGACGCGTAACCCGAGAGCGCCGAGGTCGTCCTGCAACGCGCTGGTGTCGAAGGTGTCGGCCGCGAGCAGAGCGCGCGCTTGTTCGTGCAACTGCGGCGGGCGTTCCTGATTGATGACGACCGCGCCGAGCGGCAGCGACAGATGACGTAGTTCGGCCACCGCGTCGACGGTCTCCTGCACCGGCATCTCCTCCAGCAGCGTGACCAGGTGCACCCGGGTCTGCGCGGACTGCAGCAGTTGCGTGATGGAGTCGGCCTGGTTTTTGACCGGCCCGACTTTCGCCAGGCCGGCGACGGCGTTGTTGACTCCGAGGAAGTGCCCGATGCGGCCGGTCGGCGGGGCGTCGAGCACGACAGCGTCATACGGCTGGTGGTGCCGCAAACCGCGGCGCGCGGGCCGGCGGCGGACGGCCTCGTAGACCTTGCCGATGAGCAAGACGTCACGCAGCCCTGGTGCGACCGTCGTGGCGAAGTCGACGACACCGAAGCGCTCGAGCATGCCGCCGGCGATACCGAGCTTGTAGAACATCTGCAGGTATTCGAGCAGGGCGGCCTTGGCGTCCACCGCAAGGCCCATGACGACGCCGTTGTCGGCGGCGGACGCGACCTGCACCTCGTCCTCGCCCAGGCGCGGCACGTCGAAGACGCCGCTGATGCCCTGGCGGCCTTCGACCTCGGCGATCAGCACCCGTTTGCCTTCGGCGGCCAGCGCCATCGCCAGCGCCGCGGCGACGGTGGTCTTGCCGGTGCCGCCCTTGCCGGTGACGATGTGCAGCCTCACCCCGTCGAAGTCACTTGCCATGGGACCAAAGCTAGACCGCTCGGTCGACCGTCCGGCGGGGTGGCGTCAGCTCGCGTCCGGCCCGACTCGTCGGGGGTGTCCGGGTCCAGTTGGGTCAGGCGGGGCGCAGGCATCGCAGCGGCGCGAGGTCTGTGCGTGGGATGTGGGTTCGCTCCGCACCGGCGGCATGGCTGAGATGACGATTACTGACCGGTACGCGCTGACAAGGTGCACGTAATCGTCATGTCAGCCACCGGTTCGGGACGACAGTGGCGTGCGGGACGGAGGTGGCCAGGAGGGGTGCGCGCGTCGCGCGGGACGTGCAGGTTTGGTGGTCGGCAATATGCAGGGTTGAGCTGGTCGGCGTCAGCCCGTTGCGCGGCGGGTGGTCAGGCCTGGTCTGCGAGCGAGTTCACCGCGCGGAGGGCGGCCTCGAACCCACGAGTGCCGGGCTCGACCAGTTCCATGTGCGTCACTCCTGACAGCACCTCCAGCGGCACGCCGTCGCCCGCGGCCGCCTGGTAGCTCTCGGACACCTCGACGGGCACGGACTCGTCGGCGGTTCCGTGCACCAGCAGCACGGGCGCGGGCGGCGGTCCGAGCAAGGCGGGGTCGGCGGCACGCCATACGTGCTCGTCTGCGTCGCCCATCATCGCCGGTGCGGCACCGGCTCCCAGCCCGAGATCGCGCACCAGGTGCAGATCGACGGCTCCGGCAAGCGAGACCGTGCCGCGGATGCCGCGAGCCTCCGGCTGGTGTTGCAGCCACGTGACCAGGTGACCGCCGGCGGAGTGCCCGATCAGGATCACCGGCTCCGGCAGATCGGCGTCCGAACGGATGGCGCCGAGGCCGGTCCGCACGTCGGCCGACATCCCCGCCCAGTCACCGGGCACGCGGCGGTACTCCAGCACCGCGACGTGAAAACCGTTGTCCGCGAACGCTTGTGCCTGTGCTGCCGCGTGGGTGCGGTCGACGGCCGGCCGCCAGAAACCGCCGTGTATGACGACGACCGTCACCCCTCGCACGGCCCCGGTCGGCAGGCGCACGTCGTACAGCTGCGAGGGGTCGTCGCCATACCTGCGGACGTGTGTGGGAGGTGGGACCGAAGTCGCGTCAGAGACCATGCGAACGCACGTTACTGCCCAGTCGCGGAACCGTGCGCGGAGCGTGATCTGCCGCTGATACCGTCGCGATGATAGTTCGAAGTCAAAGGAGTCTTCATGAAGCTGCAGCCGCTTCGCCCGGCCAAGGGCACGGGTACTGCGCGGGTCGTCATCATCGGTGCAGGCATGGTGGGTCTGTCGACCGCGTGGCACCTGCAGGAGAAGGGTGTCGACGTCACCGTCGTCGAGCGATCCGGCGTCGCGGCGGGTAGCTCATGGGGAAACGCCGGCTGGGTGTCGCCCGGTCTGTGCGTGCCGCTGTCCGACCCATCGGTCATCAAGTACGGCCTCAAGGCCCTGCTCGACCCGGACTCCCCGCTCTACATCCCGATGACTCCGGACCCGAAGCTGATCTCGTTCCTGTTGGGCTTCGCCCGCCGCTGCACCCCGGGTCAGTGGAAGAAGACGATGGACCAGTTCGTGCCGGTCAACCGTCGCGCGATCGAGGCCTACGACTACCTCGAGAGCCACGGCGTCGAGGCGAAGTCGCACGAGGCGCCGATCATGGCCGCCTTCCGCCGCGCCGAGGACGCCGCGGGCCTGGAGCACGAGGTCAAGCTGATCCTCGAAGCCGGACTCGAACTCGAGGCCACCGAGGTCGACAACGCCACCCTGCGTGCGGAGCTGCCGATCATCAGTGGCGACGTCGAGAAGGCCATCCGGCTCGGTGGCCAGCGCTACATCAACCCCGGTGAGTATGTCGATGCCCTGGCCGCGGCCGTTCGTGAGCGTGGCGGCAACCTGGTGATCGGGTCCAACGCGCGCGCGCTGCGCCACGGCCCGCACGGCGTGACCGTGGAAATGATGAGCGGAGAACCCATTTCGGGTGACGCTGTCGTCATCGCCACGGGTGCTTGGCTGCCCGAGCTTGCCCGTGAGTGCGGTGTGCGCACCGCGCTGCGCGCCGGTCGTGGGTACAGCTTCTCGGTGGCGGTGACCGAGGAGTCGGCGCGTCCGGTGCCATGCCCGGTCTACTTCCCGCACGAGCGCGTCGCCTGCACGCCGCTGGGTGACCGGCTGCGCGTCGGCGGCACGATGGAGTTTGCCGGCACCGAGGAGCCGCTTCACGAGGAGCGCGTCGCCGCGATCGTCAAGAGCGGTCGCCCGTTGTTGTCGGGCGTCGACTGGGACGACCGCCAGGACGTCTGGGTCGGTGGACGCCCGGTGACTGTCGACGGTCTGCCGCTCGTGGGCGCGACGAAGGTGCCCGGAGTCTTCGCCAACGGCGGCCACGGCATGTGGGGCATCACCCTCGGCCCGCTGTCCGGTCAGCTGCTGGCCGAGCAGATCACCACCGGCAACACTCCGCCGGAGCTGTTGCCGTTCAACCCGACCCGCTGAGCCCGCAGGCCCGGCAGGTTCGGCGGCGGGAGCCGTCGAAGCGGGGAATAGGGTGGCCGCCATGACTTCTGTGACCAAGTGGGAATACGCCACGGTGCCGCTGATGATCCACGCCACCAAACAGATCCTCGACAACTGGGGCCAGGACGGCTGGGAGCTGGTCCAGGTTGTGCCGGGGCCCGACGGCAACGGCCTTGTCGCTTATTTCAAACGTCCCAAGGAAGGCTGACACCACATGTCATCTGTCGAAGACCGTCTCGCCGAGATCGGCCTGACCGTTCCCGAGGTCGCGGCGCCGGTCGCGGCATACGTGCCCGTCGTGCGTGACGGCAACCTCGTCTTCACCTCCGGCCAGCTGCCGCTGGTCGACGGCAAGTTGCAGGCGACCGGCAAGGTTGGCGCCGAGGTCAGCGCCGAGGATGCCGCCAAGCTCGCGCAGATCTGCGCGCTCAACGCCATCGCAGCGGTGAAGTCCGAGATCGGCGATCTCGACCAGGTCACCCGTGTGGTCAAGGTTGTGGGCTTCGTTGCCAGCGACCCGAGCTTCAGCGGCCAGCCGGTCGTCATCAACGGCGCAAGCGAGTTGCTGGCCACGGCCTTCGGCGAGCGCGGCGCGCACGCACGTTCCGCCGTCGGCGTTGCGGCTCTGCCGATGGATGCGCCGGTCGAGGTCGAGATCACCGTCTCGGTGCAGTGAGATCCACCGCGCAATGACCAAGGTGCGCGATTTCGTCGTCCCGCCCTCGCTGCAGGCACACGCCGAAGCCTGGCTGGACGGCGGCGAACGTATGACGGAGGCCGCCCCCAAACTGGCGGCCTCCGTCATGTTGTTGCGCGAAAAGCAGCACCGGCCAACGGTTTTCATGCTGCGACGGGTGCCGTCGATGGCGTTCGCGGCGTCGATGTGGGTCTTTCCCGGCGGCGGCACGGATCCGCGTGACGCCGAGGTCGACGTGCCGTGGGCCGGCCCGTCCCCCGTGGAGTGGTCCCGGGCGATGGGGCTGCCGCAGGACGTCGCGCAGGCGGTCGTGATTGCCGCGGTGCGCGAGGTCTTCGAGGAGTGCGGCGTGTTGCTGGCCGGTCCCTCCTCCGATTCGGTTGTGGGCGACGTGACCGGCGAGGGGTGGCGCGCAGATCGCGCCGCACTGGTCGACCACACTCTTGCCTTCGCTGAGCTACTCCGCCGGCGACGGCTCGTGCTGCGCTCGGATCTGCTGGCTTTGCAGGATCACTGGATCACGCCACGGATGGAGCCCAAGCGCTACGACACGTGGTTCTTCGTGGCGCGGCTGCCCGACGGGCAGCAGGCCGACGACGACACGACCGAGGCCGACCTGAGCGAGTGGGTGGACCCCGCCGCGCTGTTGCGCGACGCCGCCGACGGCAAGGCCAGGGTGCTGCCGCCGACCATCGTTCAACTCGAAAATCTTGCTGCCGCAGTCAGTTTCGCCAGTGCGCTTGTGGGGCGGCCGGGAGTCATACCTGTCATGCCCGAACCTCACCGCACTGCGGACGGCATCGTCCTGCGAACGATCCTCGCCGACTGATCGGCTGCGCTTGCGGGTGCCGCGTGGGTCAGCCGGCGGCGAGCGCCTGCACCCGGCTGAGCGCGCCGTTGAAGTAATCCATGTCGATCGGCGAGTCGGTGTACTGCCACATCGTGTAGTAGCCCCAGCCGCCGGGCAATGTGCCGGGCGCTGATGCGTAGCGCGCGATCCACAGCGGGTTGTTCTGGTTGAACGCGGTGCTGTTGCCGGTGCACGTCGACCACCAGTCGGTGGTTGTGTAGATCACTGCATCGCGACTGGTCTGCTTCTTGTACTCCGCCAGCCAGCTGCGGATCCAGGTCACCATCGCGGACTGGCTCAGGCCGTAACAGCTGGCGCCGTACGGGTTGTACTCGACGTCGAGCATGCCCGGCAACGTCTTGCCGTCGGCAGACCAGCCGCCGCCGTGCGCGACGAAGTAGTCGGCCTGGGCCACCGCGGACGCGCCGTTCGGGATCGCGAAACTGTAGGCGCCCCGGATCATGCCGGCGTTGTACGAGCCGTTGTACTGCTGCGCGAACGACGGGTTGGTGTAGTAGTTGCCCTCGGTTGCCTTGGAGTACGCCCACCGAACGCCGGAGTTCCATTCCGAGGTCCAGTTGACGCTGCCCTGGTAGGCCGAGACGTCGATGCCGAGCGTTGTGCCTGCCGGGCTGTATGCCGGTGCAGGCGTCGCGCCGGCCTTCGCACTGCCTCGCAACGACCACCCGGCGTAGGCCTGGCCTCGTTGCAGGTGACCCTGTGCGTTCGGCTTCGGCGCCGCTGCGGGGATTGTTGCGGCCGGGGTCGATGCGGTCCTGCTTGCGGAGGTCGTGCTTGGTGAGGTCGTGCTCGCGTGCTGCCAAGGTGTGCTGGCCGACGCGTGTGCGGCGACGCCGGCGCTCATCACGAGCGTGGCCACGCCCACGGCGGCGCTCTTCGTGGTTGTCCGCATGGGAGTCCTCTCGATGCGCTCTGGCGAATATCCAGTGAGCGCAATGCATTTGGTGTGACGGGAACGGGGTATCGCCAGGCTATTGACGTGGCGGTAAAGCGGGGGCCACGGCACGGTCAGGAGTTGACAACCCGGTGTGGCGTCATCGCGCCGGTGCGGGAGCCGCGCCCTTTGGCGGCGGGCGATTCCGGAGACGCTCTGCGCTGCCCCGCATGGTGGGGCAGCGCACAGTCAGCGGGAGGACATGGCTGTGTGTGGCCGGTGCGCACGTCGGTAGCGTGGGTGGGGTGAACAGCGAATCCCCGTGGACCGGTGGCCGGCTCGGCGAGCACGCGACGGCGATCCTTGCCCCCAACCCGGGGCCGATGACCTTGGACGGCACGAACACCTGGGTGCTGCACGTGCCGGGCGACGACGTCGCCGTGGTGGTGGATCCCGGTCCGCTCGACGAGGCCCACCTGCAGGCGGTGCTGACGCACGTCCGCGACGTCGGTGCGCGGGTCGCGCTGACGATCGCAACCCACTGGCACCACGACCACACCGAGTCGCTGGAGCGGTGGTCGGAACTCACCGATGCCCCGATCCGTGGTGGCGGCTTCGGCGAGGCACTGGTGGACGGCGAGCGAATCACGTTGGGGTCACTGCGGATCGACGTCATCGCGACGCCTGGCCATACCGCTGACTCGGTCTGCCTGCACCTGCCCGACTCGGGGGTGCTGCTGACCGGCGACACCGTCCTGGGTCGGGGCACCACGGTGGTCGCGCATCCCGACGGCGCCTTGCGCCCGTATCTGCAGTCGCTGACGAAGCTGCACCAGTTGGCAACGACTCGCCCGACGCGATTGGCGCCCGGCCACGGCCCGACGCATGACGACGCCGCGCAGGTGCTTGCGGCATACCTGTCGCATCGCCGTGACCGGCTCGAGCAGGTGCGTGCTGCGCTCGCTGCAGGCGACGGTGCCGCACCGGATGTCGCCCAGGCTGTGGTCGAGCGCGTGTATGCCGCAACACCGCGCGACGTGTGGCTGGCCGCGAAGGCCAGCGTGCAAGCGCAGTTGGAGTATCTGCGTGAGGAAGCTAGTCAGCAGGTATGACGCGCGCCAGCGCGACGCTGATGTTGTCGGCGCCGCCCTGAGAGTTGGCGAAGGCGACCAGTCCTTCGGCGATGGCCACCGGTGACTCGCCCGCCATCGCCCGGGTTCGCTGGAGCAGGTCCCACTGATCGGCAGCCGCTGAGCAGTAGTTCCACAGGCCGTCGGAGCAGACGACCACCCAGCCCGGCTCGCTCGCGGCCAGGTGAGCCGCACGAGGCGTCAGCATGTCGGGCGACTCGCGGCCGAGCCACCGGGTGATGGCGTGGGCGTTGGGGGACGCCTCGGCCTGCGCGATCGGCACCCCACGCAGCGCGAGTTCGGTTGCCATCGAGTCGTCCGCGCCGAGCTGAGCGGCCCCGGCCGGATCGGAGTCAGGCAGCCAGTACACCCGGCTGTCGCCGACATTGCCGCCGATCACGAATCCGTCGCAGATCAACGCCCCGGCGAAGGTGCACGACGGTGGGGTCGGATCGTCGGGGTCTGCGACCTCGGACGCGGCTTCGTCGGCGGCGAGCACCGACTGCGCCAGGGCGCGCTCTGCCACCCCGAGCCACGCGTCGGTGCCGTCGTCGTCGGTGCCGTCTTCGATGTTGTCGTCGGTGAAGGCTGCGGCCAGCACCTGGATGGCGGCACCGACAGCAGCCTGGGAGGCCAGGTGTGAGTCGGTCGAGGTCGAGACGCCGTCACAGACCACCATCGCGGCGAACGAACCCGGCACGGGCTCGGCGTAGATCGCGACGGCGTCCTCGTTGCGGTGGTGCCGCCGTCCGATGTCGGAGACGGTGCCGACCCATCCGGAGGCGTCGAGCGCGACGTGCGGCGCCGGATCTGGTGCGGTTGCCATGTGCCGTCGAGAGCTGTGGGTGTCAGCGGGCGCGGCGCTGCAGGCGTTCGGTGTCGAGCAGGGTCACGGCGCGAGCCTCCAGTTTGATCCAGCCGCGCGAGGTGAAATCGGCCAGCGCCTTGTTGACCGTCTCGCGCGACGCACCCACGAGCTGGGCGAGTTCCTCCTGCGTCAGGTCGTGCGCCACCAGGGTGCCGTCCTCGGCCGGTTTGCCGAAGCGGCGCGACAGATCCAGCAATGCCTTGGCGACGCGACCCGGGACGTCGGTGAACACCAGGTCGCCGAGCGCCTCGTTGGTGCGACGCAGACGCGCAGCCAGCGCGGACAGCATCTTCATCGCGACCTCGGGCCGCGTCTTGAGGAATTCGGTCATGTCGGCGTGCGCCAGTCCGATCAAGTCGGTGTCGGCGACGGCGGTGGCCGTCGCGGTGCGCGGGCCGGGGTCGAAAAGGCTGAGTTCACCGAGCATTTCGCCCTCGCCGAGGATTGCGAGCAGATTCTCGCGGCCGTCGGACGACCGGCGCCCGAGCTTGACCTTGCCGCCGGTGATCACATAGAGGGTGTCGCCTTGGACGCCTTCGTGGAAGAGTTCCTGCCCGCGCGCGATGTGACTGCGCGACATGGAAGCGAGCAGTGCATCGGCATCCTCGTCGTTCAGAGCAGAGAAAAGTGGCGCCTTGCGTACCGACTCAGTATCCACGGGGTGCAGTCTGCCATGTCGCCCACCACTCCTGTGGCAGCCGTCACAACCGATCGGCGCGGCACGTCATACCGGCCGGCACCGGCAGGTATGTCGCACCGTGGTCCTAGGCTCGCTGATGTGAAGCGCATCGACATCTCCGCCGAGACCCCGGTTGCCCGCACCCGGCGGGTTCGACGGATGTACCGCGAACTGCACGAGCTGTATCCCTACGCCCATTGCGAGCTGGATTTCCGCTCGCCGCTGGAACTGCTCGTGGCCACCATCCTGTCGGCGCAGACGACCGACGTGGGCGTCAACAAGGTGACGCCGACGTTGTTCGCGCGTTACCCCGATGCCGCGGCGTATGCCGGGGCCGACCGCGCCGAACTCGAGGAGTTGTTGCGCCCGACCGGCTTCTTCCGCGCCAAGGCGAACTCCTTGATCACCCTCGGGCAGGCGCTGGTGGAGCGTTTCGACGGCGAGGTGCCGCCGCGGATGGCCGACCTGGTCACCCTGCCCGGCGTCGGCCGCAAGACGGCGAATGTGGTGCTGGGCAACGCGTTCGGCATACCCGGTCTGACCGTCGACACGCACTTCGGCCGCCTGGTGCGCCGGATGGGCTGGACCGACGAGACCGACCCGGTCAAGGTCGAGTCCGCCGTCGGGGCACTGGTGCCGCGCAAGGAGTGGACCATGCTGTCGCACGTGCTGATCTTCCACGGGCGGCGGATGTGCCACGCGAAAAAGCCCGCCTGCGGCGTGTGCCCGGTGGCCAGGTGGTGCCCGTCATACGGCGAGGGTGAGCTCGACCCGGACAAAGCCCGCAAGCTGCTGAAGTACGAAATGTCGCCGGCTGCCGTCGCGTCGGCATGACCGAGCCCGCCATACCGGCGCCGGTTCCGGCCTGGTTGCCGGCGCTGGTCACCGGCGCGCATGCTCAGCCGTTACTGCCGCACCTGCCGCCCGCGAGCGGTCGGGAGTCTGCGGTGCTGCTGCTGTTCGGCCCGCACGACGACGCGATCGGTGCCGACGTGGTGCTCACCGAGCGCGCGGCGACGCTGCGCAAGCACGCGGGCCAGGTGTCCTTTCCCGGCGGCTCCGTCGACCCCGGCGACGAGACGGTCGCGCACACCGCGCTGCGCGAGGCCCACGAGGAGATCGGCCTCGATCCGCACGGCGTCGAGGTGGTCGGTCACCTGCCGGTGCTGCCGCTGAGCGTGACCGGCTTCCAGGTGACACCGGTGGCGGCATGGGCCGCGCTGCCGACACCGATCCGGGTGGTCGACACCGCCGAGGTCGCACAGGTCGTGCGGGTGCCGCTCAGCGAATTGGTCGACCCGGCCAACAGATTCACCGCCGTCCACCCGTCCCGACGGTTCGATGCGCCCGGCTTCGAGGTCGAGGGATTGTTTGTGTGGGGGTTCACCGCGATCGTGCTCGATCTGACCCTGCGGCTGGCCGGGCTCGAGCAGCCGTGGGACCTGCAGCGCCGGATCGAGGTGCCCGAGCGCTACCGCACGGCGTGATCGCCGCGCCGATCGCGCAGTCTCAGCCCTTCGGCGGTTTGATGGCCGCGATCGTCTTCTGCGCGTTGTCGATCGTGCGGGCGGGCTTGCCCTTGATCTTCTTCAGCGAGCTGATGCCGAGCAGGGCCAGAATCAGGGTGATGACCAGCAGCACTCCGGCGGTGATCAGCATGCCCAGCCACACCGACAGGCCCGCGGCATACAGCCCCCAGGCAAGGGTGAGCAGCAGGAACCCGAGCATGTAGAGCGCGAAGATACCCGCGGCCGCCAGCAGCACCGCGCCCTTGCCGCCCTTGGCGACATCGGACTTGATCTCGAGCTTCGCGAGTGCGACTTCGTCCTTGACGATCGCCTGCAGATCGGTGGAGGCGTCGGCCACCAACTGGCCCAGTGTCCGCTCCGTGCCCTTGGTGGTGACAGACATCGATTTCTCCTCGGCTTCGACTGCGACTCGGATCCAAGACGCAACTCCTCAGTACCCTACCCAGAGCAGTGGGGCCTCAGTGGAACGAGTGCGGATATCGGCAGCCGGTTCGCTTCGGCCGCGGATGGCGGCGCCATGTGGCGCGCCGCCCCGCGCACCTCATGGCGCGCTGGTCGCGCCGGCCGGCTGCTCGTAGCAGTCCGGCACACCGTCGCCGTCGTCGTCGCGCGACTCGAACTCGTGGATGCGGCGGTATGTCGCATTGCGGCGTCGCAGCACCACCGTTGCGAGCAGTGCGGAGACCAGCGAGCCGAGCAGCACACCCAGCTTGACGTGGTCGTCGAGGCCGGAGCCGGCGCCGAACGCCAGTTCGCCGATCAGCAACGAGACGGTGAATCCGATGCCGGCCAGCAGGCTGAGGCCTGCGACGTCGGACCAGTCGAGGTCGTCGTCCAGGCGAGCGCGGGTGAACCGCGCCACCAGGAAGGTGCCGCTGAAGACGCCCACCGCCTTGCCCAGCACCAGGCCGATGATGATGCCGATCGCGACCGGATCGGCGATGGCCTCGCGGAAGCCGCCGCCCACCACGGTGACGCCGGCGCTGCAGAAGGCGAAGACCGGCACGCAGAAGCCGGCCGACAACGGCCGGACGCGATGGTCGACGCGCTCCCCGAACGGTGAGCGCTCACCGGCGCGAGCGTTCACGGGGATGAGCATCCCGAGCAGCACACCGGCGATGGTTGCGTGGACACCGGAGTTGAGCACGCACAGCCAGGTGACCACCGCGAGCGGCAGCAGAATCGCCCAGTGGCGCACCCCGCGGCGCAGCAGCCAGCCGAACACGCCCAGCGGCACGATCGCGGCGACCAACCAGACCAACGAGACGCTGTCGGTGTAGAAGAACGCGATGATCGTGATCGCGATCAGGTCATCGACCACGGCCAGCGTCAGCAGGAACGACCGCATCGCCGACGGCAGGTGGGTGCCGATCACTGCCAGCACCGCAAGGGCGAAGGCGATGTCGGTGGCAGTCGGGATCGCCCAGCCGACGGGTCGGCCGTCGTCCAGCAACTGCCACCCGGCATACAGCAACGCGGGCACGGCGACCCCGCAGCAGGCGGCGACGACCGGCACCGCGGCCTTGGCGGGCTCACGCAGGGTTCCGTGGACGAACTCGTGTTTGAGCTCGAGTCCGGCCAGGAAGAAGAAGACCGCCAGCAGACCGTCGGCCGACCACTGCGCGACGGTCAGATCGAGATGCAGGAAATGCGGTCCGAGGTGCGCCGAGGTGAGGTCGGTGTAGGCGTGACGCCACGGCGAGTTGGCCCAGACGAGGGCAGCGACCGAGGCGATGAGCAGCAGTGCGCCGCCGACGGTCTCCTGGCGCAGGAGTCCGGCGACACGGCGTGCTTCGGGCCAGTCACCTCGGGTGAAGAGTCCGGATCCGGCTGACGGGGCCATAGGCGCGTGCTTTCTGGTGGGGTGCACAAGGGGGCGACATCGTCACCGCCGACCAGGCTTCCCGGCACACCGCTAGTCAGTCTATCGATCTCTTGTCGCGATCTTTACGGCGTCCACGAGCCGGGCACGTCCGGCTCACAGGTCGCTGAAGCCGACGGTGCGCGCGGCCGCGGTGAACGTGTATGACGCAGCAGCATCCGCCGGATCGAAGCTCCCCACGAACTGGCCGGTCAGCTCGAAACCGACGAAGCCGGTGACGGTCGACCAGGCTGTCAACAGTCGCAGCAGCTCGGTGTCGGTCAGGTCGTCGGCATGACCGACTGCGGCTCGTGTTGTTCGCGCCTGGGCTGCGAGCGCGCGGGAGAGCGGCTTGTCCTGCGTCCCGGTGAGCGACCCGGCTCGGTGTGCCTCGGCGGCGAGCGCGGCCAACGCGACCGGCACTCGCGCGGCGGGCGCCACGGTCGACTGTGGTGCCTGGTAGCCGGGCACGGGGGAGCCGAACAACAGGGCGAACTCGTGCGGGTGGGCACGCCCCCAGTCGCGGATCGCATGGCAGGCGCGTACGAACCGTCGGCCAGGACTGGTGCGGGCAGCGGCCGCGTGCTCGACCGCCTCGCCGAGCCGGTCGTAGGAGTCGATGATCAGCGCGGTCAGCAGGTCGTCGCGGCTGGCGACATATCGATAGACCGCGGACGAGACCATCCCCACCTCGCGCGCAACCGCGCGCAGTGACAGACCGTCCGCGCCGTGCTCGGCCAACTGTCTGCGTCCGGCTTCGAGGATCCTGGCGCTGGCATCGGCGTGGGCGATCTCCCGTGGTGTCGGCACGTCGACATTGTCGGTCGCAGAGAGCAGCGAACGCAATAGAGAGCAATGCTCTTGCTTTTGCACGACAGGCATGGTCAACTTGAAACAGAGAGCAATGCTCTCGCTTCTCTGATCTGACGGAGGTTGACAATGAGTGTCGAAATCGACCGTGGCACCAGGATGTCCAACGCGGTGATCCAGTTCCTCTCGCGCCGCGGTGTCAGCGTCTTCGGCGCCCGCGAGCTCATCGTGCGCGGACGCAAGTCCGGCGCGGAGCGACGCACTCCGGTGAATCCGCTGGCCGTCGGCGGCGTCACCTATCTGGTGGCCCCGCGAGGCCACACGCAGTGGGTGCGCAACGTGCGCCACGACCCGCGCCTCGAACTGGCCACAGGCCGGCGCCGCACGGCATACAGGGCGGTCGAGGTGCACGGTGAGGAAGCAGTACCGGTGCTGCGCGACTACCTGCGCCGGTGGGCGTGGGAGGTCGGCAGATTCTTCCCGGAGGGCGTCACAGCGAAGTCGACCGATGCCGAATTGGCAGCTGTGGCGCCGGATCATCCGATCTTTCGGCTGGTGCAGCACTGAGATGACGCGGCTGCGGCATACCGGCCCGGAGGTTGGGACAGGACCCGAAAATCAAACACGGGCACGGTGCCGAGCAGACGCGAAGTCCGATCAGCAACCGTGCCCGCACCGCTCCTTGGGGAGGAGATGGAGAGGTGAAACCGAGGTTAGTCGGCGGTGGGCTTGTCCATGCCCTGTTTGATCAAATCCATCACCGAGGAGTCGGCGAGAGTGGTCACATCGCCGACTTCGCGGTTCTCGGCGACGTCTCGCAGCAGGCGCCGCATGATCTTGCCGGAGCGCGTCTTGGGCAGTTCTGCGACGACCATGATCTGACGCGGCTTGGCGATCGGCCCGATCTCCTTGGCGACGTGATTGCGCAACTCGGTCACCAAGTCCTCGCCCTCGGCCGACTCGCCCGCATCCCCGCGCAGTATGACGAAGGCGCACACGGCCTGACCGGTCGTCGCATCCATCGCACCGACGACCGCGGCCTCGGCGACCTTCGGGTGCGACACCAGCGCCGACTCGATCTCGGTGGTCGACAGGCGGTGGCCGCTGACGTTCATGACATCGTCGACCCGGCCGAGCACCCAGATGTTGCCCTCGTCGTCGCGCTTGGCGCCGTCGCCGGCGAAGTAGACGCCGTCGAACCGTGACCAGTAGGTCTCCTTGAAGCGCTCCGGGTCACCCCAGATGCCGCGCAGCATCGAGGGCCATGGCTTGTCGACGATCAGGTAGCCGCCATGGCCGTTGCCGACCGAGTTGCCCTGCTCGTCGACGACGTCCACGCTGATGCCCGGGATCGCGGCCTGGGCCGAACCCGGTTTGAGAGCAGTGACGCCGGGCAGCGCACTGATCATGATCGCGCCGGTCTCGGTCTGCCACCAGGTGTCGACGATCGGCGTCGTGCCGGCACCGATGACCTCGCGATACCAGATCCACGCCTCCGGGTTGATCGGCTCACCGACGGAACCCAGCACGCGCAGCGAACTGAGGTCGAACTTCGCCGGGATGTCCTTGCCCCACTTCATGCAGGTGCGGATCGCTGTGGGAGCGGTGTAGAAGATCGTGACCTTCTTGTCCTGGATGATCTCCCACCAACGGCCCTTGTGCGGCGTGTCGGGTGTTCCCTCGTAGAGCACCTGGGTGGCGCCGTTCGACAGAGGTCCGTAGACGATGTAGCTGTGGCCGGTCACCCAGCCGACATCGGCACTGCACCAGTAGACGTCGGTCTCCGGGTGCACGTCGTGCACGACGGCGTTGGTGTAGGTCACCTGGGTCAGGTAGCCACCGGTCGTGTGCAGGATGCCCTTCGGCTTTCCGGTGGTGCCGGAGGTGTAGAGCAAGAACAGCGGGTGCTCGGAATCCACTGGCACTGCTTCGTTTTCGGGGTCCGCCGCAGCGACCGCCTCGTGCCACCAGATGTCGCGGCCCTCGTGCCAGTCGACGTCCTGTTTGGTGCGCTGCACCACCAGCACGTTGGTCACGGTGGTCTCGCCGCTGACGGCGTCGTCGACGGCGGGCTTGAGAGCCGAGGGCTTGCCGCGGCGGTAGCCGCCGTCGGCGGTGATCACGACCTTGGCCTCGGCATCGGCGATGCGGGAGCGCAGGGCGTCGGCAGAGAATCCGCCGAAGACCACCGAGTGCGGGGCACCGATGCGGGCACAGGCCAGCATCGCCATGACGGACTCGGGGATCATCGGCAGGTAGATCGCGACGCGGTCACCCTTGCCGACGCCCAGACCGGTCAGCACGTTCGCGGCCTTCTTGACCTCGGCGAGCAACTCGGCGTACGTGTAATCGCGGGAATCGCCCTCCGGCTCACCGACGAAATGCAAGGCCACCCGGTCGCCGTTGCCGGCCTCGACGTGGCGATCCAGACAGTTGTAGGCGGCATTGAGCTCGCCGCCGACGAACCACTTGGCGAACGGTGCTTCGGACCAGTCGAGAACCTGACCGAAATCCTTGCTCCACGAGATCCGCTCGCGTGCCTGCTGTGCCCAGAACGCTTCGCGGTCCGCGTCGGCCTGCTCGAAGAGTTCCTTCGTGCCGACCGCCTGCTCGGTGAAGGCGGGATCCGGCGGGAAGGAACGATCCTCCTTCAGCAGCGCGTCAAGGGTCTCCTCGCTGGGGACATCGGCCACGGCATACCTCCTGAAAAAAAGTCATGTGTCGGCTGCCTCCACTCAATCGCTAAATCGGCCGACGGACAACTACCCGTTCGGAGAACCACGAACTGGCGCATCCGGTGGGTCGTGCCGGGGGAGGAGCGCGGGCGGCAGCGCAACCGGGTCGACAATGTGCGTATGCCGTTGCCCGACGAGGAGATCGCCGCGCTGTCCCTGCGCGAGCGACTGGAACTGATACGTCGGCTGCGGGCGGATGACGCGATCGGCTCGGTCGTGCGACGGATCGTGCAGCAACGCGCGCGACGGCGCCGCCGCATTTCACTGGTCGTGGCGTCGGTCTGCTGCGGCGTGCTCGTGCCGTGGGCGGTCTACCTCGGTATGACGCTGCCGCACCACTACGAGTCCGACAACTGGCAGGTGACGTGGGCGGGCTTCGACGGAATCCTGGTCATCACGTTGGCGCTGACCGCATACTTCGCCTGGAAGCAGCGAATCCTGGTGGTGCTCACCGCATTCGCATCGGGGGCACTGCTGCTGGCGGACGCGTGGTTCGACGTCACCACGTCGACCGGCCACGACGTACGTATGGCGGTGCTGACCGCGATCTTCATCGAGATCCCGCTGGCCGTCTTTCTCATCGCCGTCGCGGTCGACATCATCTGGCGGGTGGCGGAACTGCTCAACGTCGTGACCGGGCAGAAGCAGAGTTCGTACTGGACCACCCAGCTCAACGACGAGATCGTGCAGGCCGCGGGGCAGGACGATGAATAATCGCCGGATGCCCGATGCGCTGCAGTCCCTGCACGACCTGCCCGGAGTCGCGGACGCGGTGACCCAGGCGCGCGAGGCGTGCACCGCGTTGCGCTGGCACAACGCACTGCGCCGTCGGATCCCCGAAGTCGCGGCCGAGTCGCGTGTCCGCGGTGCCCGATGGACGGCCGCGCTCGACGGCGCGGACTATCCGGTCGACATCGTGCGCGACGTGATGCGCGGTGCGCTGGATCTGCCGGATGCCTCCGCGCCGATGGAGCAGACGTTGCGTGGGGCGGTGCAGGTCACCGCCGAGACAGAGTCGGTGGCCGGAGTGGTCCGTATGTCGCCTGCGCAGGCCCTTGCCCGGCTGCACACGGCTGCTGCGGCCCAGTGGCTCGATCTCGATGCCGTGGCCCGGCCGCGACGTCCAGGGGAGAGCGCCGCGGAGCTTCAGGTGCTGGGCACGGCGCCGGATGCCGAGGAGGCCGCTGCCCGGATGCGCGCCGTCGTGGATCTCATCGCCGGGTCGACGAGTGCTCCCGGGCTTCTGGTCGGTGCGATCGCGCACGCCGAGATCGCCACCGCGCGGCCGTTCGTCGCCGGAAACGGTCTGGTGGCAAGGGCATTGGAGCGATCACTGATCACAGCGACCGGTCTCGACCCGACCGGCTCGGTGGTGGTCGAGGCGGGGCACGGCGTGCGGGGAGTCGCGGATTACCAGGGCGCGCTTGCGGCATACAGCACGGGCACGACGGACGGGGTGCGCCTGTGGCTGATCCATTGCGCCGAGGCCGTGGTCGCGGGCGCGGGTGAGGCGCAGCGGATCTGCGATTCCGTCCTGGCGGGCCGGCTCGGAGTGCGCGCCGACTGACGTGGCCAGTGCGGATTGTCCGCCTCGCCCGGACGGCATTCAAGTCTTGTGACTGCCCGCCGATCGGAGTAGACCTGTTCACACGAACGACGGACGGGAGTCCGACGACCACCGCAACCGACACCGGCACCCACGCGGAGACAGTCCACATTTGGACCGCTCGTTCCGGGCCTCGCGCCTAGGCGACAACCACAGGATGCACGCTTGGTCACCGGGCGACCGGCTGCGGCCGATGGCACCTCACCTCGAGTGGGGTGCCATCTTCGTTGTGGCGGCCCTGTGGAGCGCCGAGGTGTTGCGGCGTCGCAGTCGGGCTCGGTGACCAGCCGGGCGCGACCCTTGGGGATTGGTAAGGATTTCTTATGGATTCTCTCAGGGCTATTGTCACGGCTCGGGTTCGCCCGGAATCCTTGACCACGAAGCGCTCCCCCTGAGGTAGCAGCGCTCGGTGTGCCCGGCTCCTCCCCCCGGACCGTGCATGCCAAAGACCCCCGCCCTCCCCCCGGGCGGGGGTCTTTCACGTCCCCGAAGCCCGTATGAGCCAACCCCTGAGCGGGCTCATACGGTTGCCGGCCGGCGAACGAATCGGTCCCCTCATCCACACCCCGACCGTGCACCGGCCGACATCCACAGCTACTGACGTTGCGACTGGGGGAGCGGTTCCACGGTGGCCAGGATCAGGGCATGAACTCTTCGATGGGCACAGTGATCGGCATCGTCGGCGGCGGCACCGGGGCCGGCTCGAGCGTCTTGGTCGCTGGGTGTGCGACGCGGGCGCAGGCCGCCGGACTGCGGGTGGCGGCCATCGACGCCGACCCGTATGGCGGTGGCCTCGACATCGTGTTCGGCATCGAGACCGAGCCCGGGATCCGGTGGGAGCACCTGGCCGGCGCCTCCGGCCGGCTCGACGGTGCTCGGTTGACCGAACGTCTGCCGGCCACTGAGTCCGGCGTGGTGGTGCTGTCGCACGGGCGGCTGTGGCAGGCCGTCGAGCCGACGATCCTTCGAACGGCAGCGACGGCGCTGCGCGAGTGCGTCGACCTGCTGCTGGTCGACGTCGGCAGGGCAACTGCCACTGACAACGTCGTACAGCTGTGTGACGGCCTGGTCATGGTCGCCCGCGGCACGGCGCAGGGGCTGGCCGCTGCAGGGGCCACTGCCGGGCATCTGACGCGTCCGGTCGACGGACTGGTGCTGCGCGATAGCGGCCGGATGGACAGCACCGAGATCGAGGAGGCCCTCGGCATACCTGTCGTCGGCCGGCTGCCGAGCGACCGGCACGTCCAGACGGATCTGGACCGAGGGTTGCCACCGGGAGGCGGGCGCGGTGACTTCGCGACCGCGTGTGACGAGTTGGTGCGTGACCTGTTGCTTGACGACGCGGTGGTCGCGGCATGAGCGCCGACCCGAGGGTTGCCGACGCCCTGTGGGAGCAGATCCGCGACGGCCGGTCACCGACGCCAGGCACGGTCGGCGCGCTCGCCGAAGTCGATGCCGCGGTGCTCGGGTCGGACAGTGTCCGCAGGCTGACCGATCGGATTCAGTCGGATGTCTTCGGTGCCGGGCCGTTGGATGCGGTGCTCACCCTGCCGGACGTCACGGATGTGCTGGTCAACGGCGTGCAGGGGGTGTGGGTCGATCAGGGCGACGGACTGCGCCCCGTCAGCCTCGAGATGGGTGACGCCGCTGCGGTGCGTCGCCTTGCGGTCCGGCTGGCGACGCTGGCCGGCCGACGGTTGGACGAGACCAGCCCGTGCGTCGACGGTCTGCTGCCCGGTGGCGCACGGCTGCACGCGATCCTGCCGCCGCTGGTCGACGGCGCCGCCCACATCAGCATTCGTGTGCCGCGGCAGTCCCCACCTTCGTTGGAGCAGTTGGCCGAGGGAGGGTCTCTCGGTGCGTGCGGTCTGCAGGCACTGCGGTCTCTGGTGCGCGCACGAGTCGCCTTCGTCGTCAGTGGTGGCACCGGTTCGGGCAAGACGACTCTGCTCGCGGCGATGCTCGGGGAGGTGCCTGCGGCCGAGCGCATCCTCGTCGTCGAAGACGTCCGCGAGTTGCAGATCGAGCACCCGCACGTGGTCCGGCTCGAGACGCGTTCGCCGAATGTCGAAGGCCAGGGCGAGATTCCGTTGACGACCTTGGTGCGCCAGTCGCTTCGCATGCGACCCGACCGGCTGGTGGTCGGCGAGGTGCGCGGCGCCGAGGTGCG
Source organism: Rudaeicoccus suwonensis (assembly GCF_007829035.1). NCBI lineage: Bacteria > Bacillati > Actinomycetota > Actinomycetes > Micrococcales > Dermacoccaceae > Rudaeicoccus > Rudaeicoccus suwonensis. The sequence goes on along the minus strand of NZ_VIVQ01000002.1, from coordinate 79,479 downwards.
CGAGTTGCTGAGCGCCCTCAACACCGGTCACGAGGGTGGCTGCGGCACTCTGCACGCCAATACCAGCGGCGACGTCGTGACGCGGTTCGAGGCGCTCGGCGCACTGGCGGGCATGAGTCCGGCGGCAGTGCGTTCGCAACTTGGGTCCGCGGTGAAGGTCGTGGTGCATGTCCGGCGGACGGCAGGCCGGCGAGTGGTCGCCGAGGTGGGTCTCGTTGAGTGGCAGGGTGATTCGTTGCGCGTGGTGCCGGCACTGCGACGGGTCGGCGGCGACCTGACGCCCGACGTCGGATGGCGGCGACTGCAGGAGTTGTCGGTCGCAGGTGATCCGCGATGAGCGGGGTCCTGGCGGCCCTGTTCGGCGTGATCGTGCTCGGGTGGCCCAGACGCCACCCGGTGGTGCCGCTGGGGTCGGCCACGACGGGGGCGGTGCAGGAGTCGGAGGTGGGGGCATCGGGGCTGATCCGTTGGGTTCTTGCTCGTCGATCGGGCCGGTCGGTGTCAGCCGACGTGGACAGGCTCGTCATGATGCTGGAGGGCATCGGTCCGGCCATCGCGGCGGGTGTCGCACCTGCGGCCGCGGTTGCCACCTCGGCGCTGCTCGCCGCCGGGTCGATCAACGATGCGCGATTGCGAGACGACCTGAAGGCATTGGCCGAGGCGGCCACAGCGGGTGAGGAACTCAGCCACCGGTGGCGCGCGCTGCACCACGATCACGCAGTACCCGCATTCGCCGGTGTCGCCCGCGCGTGGGCGCTGTCCGAGCAACTAGGTTGCGGATTGTCCGAATCACTCTCAGCTGCAACAGAATTGATGCGCGAGCAGGTTGATCGAGAACGACGCGCTGCGGTCGCGACGGCTGGTCCGCGAGCGACGATGCAATTGCTGTCCGGGTTGCCACTGGTCGGCGTCGGCATTGCCGCGTTGATCGGGGTCCTGCCCTGGCAGCTGTATGCCGGTCGGTTAGGTCTCGTGGTGCTCGGCGGTGGCCTCCTGTTGCTGTTCGCCGGACGACGGATGGTGCACCGGATGATCCGTCGCGCGTGCGCATCGGCGGCACTGTCATGAGCGATGCGCTGGTGCTGGCCGTTGCGGCTGTCGCTGCCGTTCCACTTCTGTGGCCGGCGCGGCAGGCGGCGGATGGCCGAGGGCGACGTGGTGCGTCGGCGGCGGAGGGCCTTCTCCCGGATGGTGCCCTGGGTCGCAGGTCGCAGGATGTCGCTTCGGCGGCCGAGGCCGCGCCTTCTGACAATCTCGTCGGTGACGACACGGACGGCTCCGGGCAGGGTGGCGGCGACGGGGACGAACGCGAAGACGTGCTCAGCGCGGCAGCCGCGATGGATCTCATCGCACTGGCGCTCACCAGCGGTGTGCCCTTGGTGGCGGCGGTCGATGCCGTCGCATCCGAGAGTGGGCCGATCGTGCGACGCCACCTCAAACAGGTGGTCGCGGCGCTGCGATGGGGAGTCGACGAGAGCCGGGCGTGGGATGGACTGCCGGACGTATGGCGCCCGGCCGGTCAGGCGCTCGCGCTCGCCGGAGTCGCGGGTGTTCCGCCAGGGGCCTTGCTCCGTCGCGCGGCCACCGACATACGGCGCACGGAGCAACGTCGGATTGAGGAGGCGACCGGGCGTCTGTCGGTGATGGTGGTGCTGCCGCTGGGGCTGTGTTTTCTGCCGGCCTTCGCCTTGCTCACGGTCGTGCCCGTCGTCGCCACGCTGGCCCGCGGGCTGCTGGCTGGTGCCGCATGAGAAACCACCCGGAACGAGTCCGGGCCGGTGGTCGCCGCTTTCGGTCGCCACCTCAACGAACGTCCTTCAGACAAGGGCGATCCATCACAAGGAGGAAGCAATGTCACAACGGTATGTCCGAGTCGGAGCACGACTGCAGCAGCGCTGGATCAGCGCAACGAGTGCGGCGCGCACTGGCCGCGAATCTGGAATGACGACAGCGGAATACGCTGTCGGAACTCTCGCAGCCGTCGCATTTGCGGCAGTCCTGATGGCAGTGGTCAAGTCCGGCGCGGTGAAGTCGGCGTTGACCTCGATCATCGAGTCGGCGCTCAGCGTCGCGGGCTGATGGCGCGAACGTGGCCGCCTGCTCGTCGGTGTGGATCCAGCCGGGAGGGCGGCATGGTGACGGCGGAGTTGGCGGCCACGTTGCCGGTGGTCGTCTTCGTGCTGGTCGTCGTGCTCAACGCAGTGCTGATCGGCGTGAACCAGGTGCGCTGTGTGGACTCAGCGCGCGTCGCGGCACGGGCAGCGGCGCGAGGTGATTCCGCTGCTGCAGTCCGAGCGGTCGGTGAGCGGGCCGGTCCGAGCGGTGTCACCGTCGTGGCTGAGCGGTCGGCGGACGAGGTGACCGTGACCGTGCGAGCGCCGGCGCCTGGCCCGTTCGGATGGCTGGTCGGCGGGCGGCCGTTGTCGTCGTCGGTGACGGCTCCGGTCGAGCGCGGCGACGACGGCTCGCCGGTCGAATCCGGTGGCGCTCCATGAGGCGGCAGCAGGGCTCGGCCACGGTTCTGGTTGTGGGCATCGTGGGTGTGTTGGTCAGTCTCCTGTTCGGCGCGATGGCGCTGGTGTCGGCCGTGCAGGCCAGTCACCAGGCGAGAGCCGCAGCGGATATGGCGGCCCTGGCCGCCGCCGGTGTGATGGTTGATCCTGGAGCCGCGAGCACGAGTGGTGCCTGTGCGGCAGCCGGGACAGTCGCGCACCGCAATCACGCTCGGATGGCCGGCTGCGAGGTGACCGGTCAGGAGGTGATCGTGGTGGCGGCCGTGCGCGCTGGATGGAGAGGTCTGCCGGAGGCGACAGCCCGTGCCCGCGCAGGGCCCGGCTGACCTTCAGGCGAGCGTTCGGCACCAGACGTAGGGCGTCGTGGTGGTGACCTTCAGGAAGCCGTAGCGCTCCAGGATCGGCCTGGAGTATTCGGTGGAGTCGGAGTTGATCAGCGTCTTGCCGACCGCCATCGCCGACTGTGCGCGCCGTGCGGTCAGCGCTCGATAGATGCCGCGCCCCCGCCACTGCGGCAGCGTGGATCCACCCCAGATGCCGGCGAAATCCGTGCCCGCGACCGGGTCGACACGGCCGGCGCAGATGACCGAGCTTCCGGCTTCGGCGATCCACATCGCGGCACCGGGGATCGCGTCGGCGCTCAGCCGATCCATCGCGGCGTCGGCCATGGCCACGGCCTGTTCGGGCGGATCACCGAAGACGACGCCCTGCATCGTGGTCATCGCCAGGACGTCGTCATACGCGCTGACCGAGCGCAGGGTGACTTCCGCAGGAATGGGGACCTCGACGGCAAGTGTTTCGGCACGGCCGATCATCACCGACTCCGGTTCTTCGGCGACGCAGCCGGCGTCAATCAGCAACTCCGCAAGGCCGGGAGCCACATCGTGTCCACGGGTCTTCCACTCGAACGTCGTTGTTGCTGCATCGTATTCGAAGTGCGCGACGGATTCGGCCACGAGTGTCGCAAGGTCTGTGCGGCTGCACCCCTCGAGAGTGCGGTAGGTGACAAAACCACGGCCATGCGGGAAGTGCGCCCACAGCAACGGGCCGTGGCGTTCGACGGAGAGTGCGCCTGACACCTCAGCGTCGGTGCGCAGTTGGTTGTCGTATGCCGCCAGCAGGGTGTCGCGATCGCTCACGGCACACGACTATGCCCGTTCGGCGAGGGCGCGGCATCCGAATTACGAGGCCTCGGCGAGCACCAGGTCAAGCACGACGATCGCACCGGCCTTGTCCAGGGGGTTGTTGCCGTTGCCGCACTTGGGCGACTGCACGCATGACGGGCACCCGTCCTTGCACGGGCATGCCGCGACGGCCGAGCGCGTGGCCATCAACCAGGTGACGGCCTCGTCATACGCACGCCGGGCGAAACCGGCGCCGCCCGGATAGCCGTCGTAGACGACGACCGTCGGCATACCGGTGTCCGGATGGAGCGCGGTCGACACGCCGCCGACATCCCAGCGGTCGGACTGCGCGACCAACGGGAGCATCCCGATCGACGCATGCTCGGCTGCATGCAGGGCCCCCGGCCAGGTGGCCTCGTCAAGGCCGGCAGCTTCGAGCGCGGACTCCGGCAGGGTCCACCAGACGCCACGCGTCTGCAGTGCCCGCTCCGGCAGGTCCAGCGGGTGTTCACCGATCACCTCGCCTGACGGCAACAGCCGCAGGAATGACGTCACCTGCGAGCGCACCCGGATGGTTCCGAAGTTGAGTATTGCTGCGCCCCAGGACTTTTCGTGCTCGACCTGCTGTATGTCGAAGGCCGACACCGACCTGGCGACCGTCGACCAGCCGGGATCTCCGACCACCACGTGAGCGCTGGTCGCCTCAAGATCCAGCGCAGTGACGACATGCGACTGTCCCTGGTGCAGGTAGACCGCGCCGGTGTGGACCGCGGCGTGTGCCCGCGCCGAATCCACCGTGCCGAGCACCCGCGCGGTGCGGGTCTCGACGATGCGAATGTCGTCGTCACCGTCGCCGCGCAGCGAGAAGTGATCGGTCGGGCGATCCTCGCGTGCCCAGAACCAGCCCTTCGGGCGGCGTCGCAACAGGCCACGCGCGACGAGGGTGTCGACAACCGCGGGCAGCGTCGCGCCGAAGATGTCGCTGTCGGCCTCGGTCAGCGGCAACTCGTGCGCGGCCGCGGTCAGGTGCGGCGCCAGGACGAACGGGTTGGCCGGGTCGAGCGTCGCCGTCTCGATCGGACGGTCGAAGATTGCCTCCGGATGGTGCACCAGGAAGGTGTCCAGCGGATCGTCCGCGGCGACGAGCACCACCAGCGAACGCCGGCCGCTGCGCCCTGCCCTGCCGGCCTGCTGCCACAAGGAGGCATGCGTGCCCGGCCAGCCGGCGAGGATGACGGCATCCAGTCCGCTGACATCGATGCCGAGCTCGAGTGCCGACGTTGCTGCCAGGCCACGCAAAACGCCTGTGCGCAGGTCGTTTTCAAGGACACGCCGCTCCTCCGGCAGATAGCCGCCGCGGTATGCCGCGACCGACCTCGCGCTGCCCGGCGCCACCTCGCGCAAGGCAGAGCGGACCATCTCAGCGACGACTTCGACGCCGACACGGGATCGGGCGAAGGTCAGCGTCTGCACACCCTGCGAGATGAGGGCGGCCATCAGATCAGCGGACTCGGCGACCGCGCTGCGCTGCGCGGAGTCCTGCCCGCCACCGGCCTTGCCGCCTGGTTGCCAGAGTGCGAACGTCATTGCGGCTCTTGGTGATCCGTCATGTGTGATCGCCTCGATCGGCAGGCCGGTCAGCTCCTCGCAGTGCAGCCCGGGGGTCGCGATCGTGGCGGAGGCCAGCACGAAGGTGGGCGATGCGCCATACCTGGCGGCGATGCGCCGGAGGCGTCGCAGCACTGACGCAACGTGCGAGCCGAAAACGCCCTTGTAGACATGGCATTCGTCGACGACGACATATCGCAACGCGCGGAAGAAGGACGCCCAACGCTCGTGCCCGGGCAGCATCGTGTGGTGCAGCAGGTCGGGGTTGGTGAGCAGCAGGGACGCATGGTCGCGGATCCAGCGCCGCTCGTCGGGTGGGGTGTCCCCGTCGTATGTCGCAGCACGGACCCCTGGCACGGCATACAAGCGGATGCGCGCCTCCTGGTCGGCGGCCAGGGCCTTGGTCGGAGCGAGGTAGATCGCGGTGGCGCCGCGGCCTGTCGGGGCCGAGGCTCCGTCGGCCACCGCAGACAGCATCGGCAACAGGTAACCCAGACTCTTGCCGGACGCGGTGCCGGTGCTGAGCACGACATGCTGTCCGGACCAGGCCAGGTCGGCGGCGGCCCGCTGGTGCGACCACAAGGTGCCGACCCCGGTGCCCCGGATCGCCGCTGCCACCTGCGGATTCACCCACTCCGGCCAGGCGGCCGTGACCGCATCCCGCTGCGGAAGTTCGCGCACGTGCAGCAGTTCGCCGGTGCCGGCGCCGCACAGCGACGACAGCGCGACGGCTGGGTCGAAAGCGGCACGCGCCGCGGTGCGGGATCTGTCGGTGGCAGCGCTCATGGCGACTACCAGCGTAGGCGGCGCGACCGACATCGCGACGAGCCGTGTGAGCTCCTGACAGCTTCATGAAAGACTGATCCGCGGACCAACCGTGGGTATCGAGAGGGCAGGAACGTGGCGGACCTTCGCATCAGCAAGCGTGATGAGGGCGATGACGTCATACTCGTGCTGGCCGGAGAGATCGATGTCTCGACCGCGCCGCGTCTGCGCGACGAACTCAACCGGCTGATCCACGAGCCGTCCGGACGCGTGATCCTCGACCTGTCAGCGGTCACCTTTCTGGATTCCACCGGCCTCGGTGTGCTCGTCGGTCGGCTGAAGCAGATGCGCATCGGCGGCGGTGACCTGGATCTCGTCGTGACCTCCGACCGGCTGCTGAAGAACTTCGCGATCACCGGCCTCGACAAGGTCTTCCGCCTGTTCCCGACGCTGACCGAGGCACTCGCAGTTCGCTGAATTGGTCGCATCGGCTTGGTGCCCGAAGATGGGTCACATGCCAGATCTGCGCGCCGGTGACGAACTCTTGAGCTTGCGCGAACAACTGATTGCGGCCGGTTACACGACGGACGGAGTCAGCGAATTGCTCGGCCCGGTGGCCTCGGCCGCATTGCGGCGCGAGCAGCGGTTGCCGGCGGATCGAGTGACCGCCGGCCCGGACTCGCCGCTCGCCATACTCGTGCGGCTGTTCTCCCTCGGCCTGCCCGTCGATCGGGCCGCAGTCGACGTTGCGCTCGACGTCGCGCTCGACGGGTGGGGCACCGCACGGCTGCTCGATCACGGGCTCGTGGTCGCGTCCGGGGATGAGGTGCGCGCGGCCTACGACCTGCGCCCGTATGCCGATGGCTCTCGCGAGTGGTGGGTGCTCTCGGATCTGCCGGAGAGTATGACGGGCCGCCCACTGCCGGTCAGTCATGTGCTCGGAATCGGTGGCGCATCAAGGACATTGGCGTCGTGGAGCCTGCGTCGGCCAGTGCGTCGTGCACTCGATCTGGGCACCGGGTGCGGTGTGCAGTCGCTGCACCTGAGCGCCCACGCCGAGCAGGTCGTCGCGACAGACACCTCCGCCCGGGCACTCGACATCGCCGCGTGGAATGCCTCGATCAACGGAGTGCGGTGGGATCTGCGGCGCGGCTCGCTGTTCGAGCCGGTGGCCGGAGAGCGGTTCGACCTGATCGTCAGCAATCCGCCCTTCGTGATCACGCCGCGCACGCCGGATGTGCCGACCTACGAATATCGCGACGGCGGCGCGGTCGGGCACACACTGGTGCGTGATCTGATCGCTGCACTGCCCGATCACCTCGAGCCGGGGGGTGTCGCGCAGATGCTCGCCAACTGGGAGGTGCCCGCCGGTGGCGACTGGCGCACCGTCGTCGGGGGCTGGTTCGCCGGCACCGGGCTCGACGCGTGGGTCGTGCAGCGTGACACGCAGGACCCGGCGCAGTATGCCGAGCTGTGGGCCGGAGATGGTGGGCATCGTTCCGGCACAGCAGGATTCGAGCAGATGTATGCCGCGTGGCTTGCCGACTTCGAGTCCCGCGACGTGGCCGGTGTCGGCTTCGGCGTGATCACCGTGCAACGGCCGTCCACCGACCGCGAGCCCTTCCGCGACTTTGCCGAGGCGACCGGGCCGGTGCAGTCGCCGATGGGGCCGACCGTCGACGCGGGGCTGCGGGCGCGCACCTGGCTCGCCGAAGTCGGCGACGCCGGTGTGCTCGAGACGCGATTCCGGGTGGCGCCGGATGTGACAGAGGAGCGGAACGGCCGACCGGGCGCCGAGGATCCGAGCGTCATCGTGATCCGGCAAGGTGGTGGCCTGGGTAGAGCGGTGCGCGTCGACACCGCACTTGCGGCATACGTCTCGGTCTGCGACGGCGAGTTGACGACGGCGCAGGCGCTCGACGCGATCGCGACGTTGCTGGACGTGTCGCCGGAGAGGCTTCGGACACAGGCGCTTCCGACGATCCGTGATCTCGTTGCCGACGGACTGCTCATCCGCTGACCCCAGGCTGCTGGTTCGACGGATCAGCTGACTGGTAGGCCGCCGATCACCAGCACGACCCGATCGATCAGCACCGCGAGAGGTCGGTCAGCACCGCGAGGGGTCGGTCAGCGCCGCGAGGGGTCGGTCAGCGCCGCGAGAGGTCGATGTTGGTCGGTTTGTTCTCGTCGTTCCGACCGATGCTGACATCTCGTGGAAGGTGTCCGGCGCCATTCCGACGAATGCTGACATCTCGTGGTGGGCGGGGTGGGTGGTTCCGACGAATGCTGACATCTCGTGGTGGGCGGGGTGGGTGGTTCCGACGAATGCTGACATCTCGTGGAGGTCGAGAACGGATGGTGGTTGGCCTTTTCCGCGAGAGGTCGATGTTGGTCGGTTTGTTCTCGTCGTTCCGACCGATGCTGACATCTCGTGGTAGGTGTCCGGCGCCATTCCGACGAATGCTGACATCTCGTGGAGGTCGAGAACGGATGGTGGTTGGGTTTTTCCGCGAGAGGTCGATGTTGGTCGGTTTGTTCTCGTCGTTCCGACCGATGCTGACATCTCGTGGTAGGTGTCCGGCGCTATTCCGACGAATGCTGACATCTCGTGGTGGGCGGGGTGGGTGGTTCCGACGAATCCTGACATCTCGTGGTGGGCGGGGTGGGTGGTTCCGACGAATCCTGACATCTCGTGGTGGGTTGGGTGGGTGGTTCCGACGGATGCTGACATCTCGTGGTGGCCGTCGGCGTGCCGAAACGGGTCCCTCAGGCCGCGGACAGCTGCCAGGAGCGCTTGGACAGCCCGTGCCAGAAGCCGTCGATCACCGACGTCGATCCGGATCCGTCGGCGGACGCGGCACCGAGTGCGACATACAGCGGCGCCCAGTGCTCGGTGCGCGGGTGCGCCAGCTGCGCTGCGGGTGCCTTGTCGCTGAAGTCCATCAGCGCGTCGAGGTCACCGCTGGCCATCGTCTCGGCGGCCCAGTGGTCGAATTCCGCCGACGGTGACGGCGCGTGACCGTTCGCGGCGGGATTCATCAGCGACAGGTTGTGCGTGGTGAAGCCGGATCCGACGATGAGCGTGCCGGAGTCGCGCAACGGTGCCAGCCGCTGACCCAGGGCGTAGAGCCGCTGCGGGTCCAGCGTCGGCATCGACAGTTGCAGCACCGGGATGTCGGCGTCGGGATACATCTCGACCAGCGGCACGTAGGCGCCGTGATCGAGGCCGCGCTCCTGCGAGCGGTGCACCTGCTGGCCGGGCGTGCTCAGCAGTTTGTCCAGGTCGTCCGCGAGATCAGGTGCTGCAGGCGCGTCATACGTGACGTCGTAGTACTTCTGCGGGAATCCCCAGAAGTCGTACACGAGCGGCGCACCGACGGTCGAGGTGATCGCGAGCGGTGCCTGCTCCCAGTGCGCCGACACCATCAGGATCTGCTTCGGCCGGGGCAGATCGGCACTCCACCGGCTCAGTTCGTCGGGCCAGACGGCGTCGTCGGCCAGCGGGGGAGCGCCGTGGCTGAGGAAGAGCACCGGCATACGTTCTGAGGTCATGACATCCATGTCATCAGAAACAAGTTAAACATTCAACTATATTCCGTATGGCGTTCGCCACGCCCGTTCGGAGGGGCCTTGCAGCGGGATCACAGCCGCAGCGCGTTACCGTCATGGGCGTTCGCACGTCGACGCAGCGACGAATCCGCTGCACGTGTGACAGGAAGTGAGTTACCTCCGTGGCACGCAAGCTGGTCATCGTCGAGTCGCCGAACAAGGTCAAGAACATCGCCGGATACCTCGGCGACGACTTTGTGGTCGACGCGAGCGTCGGGCACATCCGCGATCTGCCGAACCCGTCCGAGCTGCCGCCGGAGATGAAGAAGGGCCCCTACGGCAAGTTCGCGATCGACATCGAGGGCGGCTTCGACCCTTATTACGTCGTCGACACCGGCAAGCGTAAGAAGGTTGCCGAGCTCAAGCGACTGCTCAAGGATTCCGACGAGCTCTACCTGGCAACCGATGAGGACCGTGAGGGCGAGGCCATCGCGTGGCACCTCCTCGAGGTGCTCAAGCCCAAGGTGCCGGTCAAGCGGATGGTCTTCCACGAGATCACCAAGGAGGCCATCCAGCGCGCGGTGAACAACACCCGCGACCTCGACGAGCGCATGGTCGACGCCCAGGAGACCCGCCGGGTGCTCGACCGCCTCTACGGCTACGAGGTCAGCCCCGTGCTGTGGCGCAAGATCCGTCGCGGCCTGTCCGCGGGCCGAGTGCAGTCGGTGACGACCCGCATCGTCGTCGAGCGTGAGCGCGAACGTATGGCGTTCCGCGCCGCCTCCTACTGGGATGTCGAGGGCGAATTCGCTCCGCAGGGCAGCGCCGGGCAGGCGTTCACAGCGCGCTTGTCACAGCTGGACGGCCGACGTGTCGCCACCGGCCGCGACTTCGACGACCGCGGAAACCTCAAGAGCGACAGCGTCTTTCACCTCGACCAGGCGCAGGCGACCTCGGTCGCGACGACGGTGGCCGCGGCCACCGCGACCGTCAGCTCGGTGCAGGAGAAGCCCTACACGCGGCGGCCCAGCGCACCGTTCACCACCAGCACGTTGCAACAGGAGGCCGGGCGCAAGCTGCGGATGAGCAGCAAGGCCGCGATGGGTGTTGCGCAGCGGCTGTACGAAAACGGCTACATCACCTACATGCGCACCGACTCGATCACGCTGAGCGAATCGGCGATCACGGCCGCGCGCAGTCAGGCTCGCGACCTGTATGGCGCGGAGTACGTCCCCGACGCGCCGCGTCGCTACCAGGGCAAGGTCAAGAACGCCCAGGAAGCGCACGAAGCGATCCGTCCCGCTGGAGATTCCTTCCGCACGCCGGCGCAGGTTGCCGGTCAGCTGCGCGGCGACGAGTTCGCGCTCTACGAGCTCATCTGGAAGCGCACCGTCGCCTCCCAGATGGCGGACGCTCGCGGATCCACCGCAACCGTGAAACTGACTGTGCCTGTTGTGGATTCGGGTGTCGCGTCGTCGGCGGAGTTCTCTGCCAGCGGCACGGTCATCACCTTCCGCGGATTCCTCGCGGCATACGAGGAGGGTCGGGACGCCGAGCGCAATGCTTCCGGAGACGACGCCGAGCGCCGCCTGCCGAAGCTGTCCGAGGGCGTCCTGGCCGACGTGCTGCGGGCCGAGGCCGACGGCCACGAGACGACGCCTCCGCCGCGCTACACCGAGGCGACGCTGGTCAAGGCGATGGAGGAGATGGGCATCGGGCGGCCGTCGACCTATGCCCAGATGGTCGGCACGATCCAGGACCGCGGTTACGTCAACAAGCGCGGCACCGCGCTGATCCCGACGTGGACCGCCTTCGCGGTGACCAGGTTGTTGGAGGAACACTTCCCGTCGCTGGTCGACTACGACTTCACCGCCTCGATGGAGGAGGGCCTGGACCGCATCGCGCGTGGTGACGAAGGCCGCGTGCAGTGGCTCAGCTCGTTCTACTTCGGCGACGGCACCAAGGTGCTCGATGACGACGGGCTGCCGGACAACGGCCCGAGCGGCACCGAGGGCCTGCAGCAGATGGTCGAGCATCTTCCCGACATCGATGCCCGCGCCATCTCGACGATCGAGCTGGGCGACGGTGTCGTCGTGCGGGTGGGGCGATACGGCCCGTATGTCGAAGAAGTGACCCCATCGGGCGTCGACCCGTCGACAGGTGAGGTTGCCGAGGGCGTCGAGATCAAGGATCCGCGTCGTGCATCCATCACCGATGACATCGCCCCGGACGAGATGACCGTCGCCAAGGCGCGCGAACTACTCGAGACCTCCGAGGACGACGGCAAGGTGCTGGGTCAGGACCCCGCCACCGGCCACGACATCGTCGCCAAGGCCGGGCGCTACGGGCCGTATGTCACCGAGGTGCTGCCGGCTCCGCCCGAGCCTGCGCCGCCCGCCGACGGTGCCAAACCCAAGCGGGCCAAGAAGGTTGCCGGGCCCAAGCCGCGCACCGCCAGCCTGTTCAAGGACATGGATCTGGCCTCGATCGACCTCGACACCGCATTGAAGCTGCTCAGCCTGCCTCGAGTCGTCGGCACCGTCACCGAGGGTGAGGGCGAGGACGCCAAGACCGTCGAGATCACCGCGCAGAACGGTCGCTACGGGCCGTATCTGAAGAAGGGCACCGACTCGCGGTCGCTGGCCACCGAGCAGCAGCTGTTCGACATCACGCTGGAGGAGGCCGAGGCGATCTACGCCCAGCCCAAGCAGCGCGGTCGAGCGGCGCAGCCTCCGCTGAAGGAGCTCGGAGCCGACCCGGTGTCCGGCAAGCCCGTCGTGGTCAAGGACGGCCGCTTCGGCGCCTACGTGACCGACGGCGAGACCAATGCGACGCTGCGGCGTGACGACGACCCGGCGACCATCACGCCGGAGCGCGGTTTCGAATTGCTCGCCGACAAGCGCGCCAAGGGCCCGACGACTCGCAAGCGGGCGGCCAAGAAGGCTCCCGCGAAGAAGGCTGCAACAAAGAAGACAGCGTCCAAGAAGACAGCCAAGAAGGCCCCTTCGAAGAAGGCCGCCGCCGTCTCGGAGGACTGACCGGCAGAAAGCTCACCGGCATACAGCTGGAACCGAACGGGGATCTTCCTCCGTCGTAGGCATGAAGCTCATTCGCCTATAACGGAGGAAGTCCCATGTCTGTCAAGCAGATTCGGCCTATCGTAGCGGCGTCCGTCGCACTCGTCGCAGCCGTTGCGCTCAGCGCGTGCAACGACAACTCGGCGCCACAGGTGGCGCCGGCGCCGTCCAGCAAGACCGCATCGACGGCCACGCCCAGCACGTCGACCAGTACCGACCCGGGCGCGCGGGAGAGCGCCTCGCCGGTGACGCCCAAGACCAGCGCGTCGGTCGCGACCGGCTCGACCGACACCAAGGTCACGCCCTCGGGCACCGTGCTGAAGTTCGGTCAGCCGGCAGTCATCAAGGACGACGACGAAGGGACCTTCCGCATCGTCGTCAAGAGCTTGACGAAGGCGCCCGCCTCGGCATACAGCGCGGCGAATGTGAATCAGTCGAGCGGCACGATGTACTACATCAACTTCGACGTCACCGATCTCGGCGGTTCGCAGTACTTCACGCCGTCGTCGCCGAATTTCCTGTTCCTGTATCCGACGTTCACTTCGTCACAGAAGGCGAAAAGCGGTGGCGCGCCGTTGAATTCGCTGCCCGGCGGCTGCACGCCGAATGACAACACGATGACGACCGGTCAGACTGCGAGCAACTGCTATTACTACCAGATCACCGGAGCGACGCCCACGACCGTGACCTACAACGACTACTCGATCAACCTGACCTGGCAGAGCTGACTGTCAGGCGGTGAGGTCGGCGACCACCCGGCGAGCAAGAGTCTCGGTGGAGGCCGGATTCTGGCCGGTGTAAAGGTTTCCATCGACGGCGATATGCGGAGCCCAGTCGTCCGGAGAGGCGCTGTAGCGCCCACCTTCAGCCCGCAGACGGTCTTCGAGGGTCCACTTTGCGACCGACGTGAACCCGACCTCGCTCTCCTCCTTGTTGCTGAACCCGGTGACATCTCGGCCGGTGAAAAGCCAGCTGCCGTCGTCGGAACGCGCGGGTAGTAGTGCGGCCGGTCCGTGGCACACCGCCGCAATGGGCTTGTCGGCTGCCGCGAAACGGCACAGGAGTGACCCGAAGGCGCGCGACACCGCGAGATCCTCCATCGGGCCCCAACCACCCGGTATGAAGATCAGGTCGTAGTCGGCTTGGTTGCAGTTCTCGAGCACCGCAGGCGCGTTGTTGTCGACGATCGTCGTGACTCGAGAACGCAGTCTGCCGGCCTGAGCCTCGCTGTCGCCGTTGTAGATCGGCAGGAATCCCATTTCGTCAGCGGTAGGTATGACGCCGGCGGGGGTGGCGATCGTCAGACTGAGGCCGGCTTCGTCGAAGACGTCGTAAACGGTGGCGAGTTCTTCGGGCCAGTAGCCGCTGGGCTGCAGGGTGCCGTCGGCAAGAGTCCAGTGATCGGAGCCGGTCAGGGCGAGTAGTGCGCGTGACATGAGAGCCTCTCAACTTCGTTGGAAAGCGGACTCGTCCATCAGATCGGGATAGCCGATCAAAGGCGAGGGATGCAGCGCAGATGTGGCCGAATCCGCAAGTCCACGAGAGGAATCCGCAGATTTGAGGTTGGGACCACGGGCGACTGCATTTCTGCGCGCAGCTCTGTGACGCGATCGTTCCGTTGTAGGACGATCGATCGGCAGTGAGTCGGTCAGTCAGGCGTGTTCGACGCTGCGGAGCGCAACGGGCTCCGCTCCGGTGAGTGCGTCACTGAACGCGCGGGGCGTCAGGCCGAAACGGTCGCGGAACTCGTTGATGAAATGCGATGTGCTGCGGTAACCAACCGCCTTGGAGATCTGGGTGACGTTCGAATCGTCCTCCACCAGCAGTTCGCGTGCCTTGTTCAGGCGCATCTCCTTGACGAATTGATAAGGCGATTTTCCGGTGACGTCGCGGAACACGTGTGAGAACGCGGAGGGGCTCATGAAGGCTCGTTCAGCGAGCTCGCTGACTGTGATCGGTTCGGCGAGATGCTCGTTGACGAAGGCGATGCTGGCGGCCACAGGGTTGTTGGCACTCTCGGCCGCTGCGCGCTCGACAAGCCGGGTGTACTGCTCCGCTTGCAGGGCCCGATAGACAATCTCCTTCAGGTATGTCGGTGCCAGGACCCGCCGATCGGAACCGGTGTCGAGTGCCCGGAGAAAGCGGAGGATGGCATCCATCATCGCGCGATCGAGTGCAGACACGAACGAGCGGTTCAGGTGCTGCGAGCTGTCGCCGACGGGCGCGAAGGCTGTCGTCTGCCGTTCGAGGATGATGTCCGCCGAGACTTCGCGCACCAGGTCGGGATCGAGTTGCAGGCCGAATGACAAGAACGGCATCGCCGGACTTGCTTCGACGATTTCGGTGCAGAACGGCTTGTTCCCGCTGATGGCGAGGTAGGTGAACGGGTCATAGTGATAGGTGGTTTCGTCGACAGTGATCCGCTTTTTGCCTTGCGCGATGATGCACAGGTGCAGCTCGCGGACCTCCTCCCACTCTGGCTCGGCGGGACTTTCGAAGCGGTAGAACGTGAGCCCGGGCCACAAGCCTGTGTTGAGACCGACATGGGTCGCGCGCGACTTGATCTCGGCGACCAGATCGCCGGAGCTGATCCGAAATTCCAAAAGGTCAAGCGTCTGGCTCATCGGGTGTCACCGTCCTTTGTGATGAACAGATTTTATGTGTCTCAGATCACATACGCGAGAGATCTAGGTGGATCTCGGTGCCCAGTCGACCGACAGGTACTGCGTTTGGAGGAATTCGAGCAGACCCTCGTGGCCACCTTCGCGACCGAGCCCGGACTGCTTCACCCCGCCGAAGGGCGCGGAGGGGTCCGACACCAGTCCGCGGTTCACGCCGACCATGCCCGCCTCGACTTCCTCGGAAATGCGTAGGGCACGTTCAAGGTCGCGACTGAAGACGTACGCCGCAAGACCGAACTCGGAGGCATTCACCTGCGTCAGGAGGTCGGCTTCATCAGTCCACGACACCAGAGGGGCGACAGGTCCGAAGGTCTCCTCGACGATGAGGCGCGCGTCGGCGGGCACATCGGTCAGCACGACCGGGCCGAGGAAGTAGCCGCCGGATCCTTCCGGAATCGGACTGCGGTGAGCGATTGTCGCACCCGCCTCGACTGCTTCGTCGATCTTGCGGGTGATCTCTGCGACGGCTCGAGCACTCACGAGCGGACCGATGTCTGCACCGTCGGTTGCCGCACCGACACGGTGAGCTGCGAATCGCGCGCCGAGCATGACCGCGAACCGGTCGATGACGCTCGCGTGCACGTAGAACCTGTTCGCGGCGGTGCATGCCTGCCCTCCGCCACGCAACTTCGCAACGACCGCTGCGTCGACTGCCAGTTCGAGGTCGGCGTCGTCGGCCACGATGAATGGGGCATTGCCTCCGAGTTCCATCGCGGTCACGACAACGCGATCGGCCGCCTGACGCAACAACTGTTTGCCGACCGCTGTCGATCCGGTGAACGAGAGCAAGCGAACTCGTGGATCGTCCAGCCACGCGGTGACGACAGCGGCGGCCGATGTCGTGGGCACGAGGTTGACGACACCGGGCGGAAAGCCCGCCTCTTCGAGCAGGTGGGCGATCTTGATCGCAGTGAGCGGGGTCTCCGCGGCCGGCTTGAGCACAGCGGTGCATCCGGCTGCGAGGGCCGGAGCAAGTTTCCGCGTCGCCATCGCGGCGGGGAAGTTCCACGGCGTCACCAAAGCTGCGACGCCGATGGGGTGGTGGGTGACCACAGTGCGCGCACCACCGGATGGCGCCACACCGTAGGCGCCCGTGCCGCGCACCGCCTCCTCGCTGAACCAGCGGAAGAACTCCGCGGCATACGTCACCTCTGCACGTGCGTCGGCCGATGACTTGCCGTTCTCCGCGCTGATCACTCCGGCGATCTCGTCCGCGTCGCGCATCATCAGGTCGAAAGCGTGGCGCAGCAACTCTGATCGTTCCCGTGGCGGCACGTGACGCCAGTCGCCGAAGGCCGTCGCCGCTGAGTTCACGGCCGCTGTGGCGTCGGCGGATGTGCCGTTGGCGACGCGCGTCAGCGGACGACCTGTTGCGGGATCGTCGACGACGAAGGTTGACTCAGATGCTCTCCAGATCCCGCCGATCAGGATGGCGCGACCCGGATCAAGCGCCTCGAGCTGACGTGTCACGCGCCGACGGACTTCCAGTACGAATCCTTGCGCGCGATCCTGCCGTCGCGAAACTCCCACAGGTCGCAGCCGCGCGCGCGGATCGAGTCACCGGCACTGGTTGTTCCTGTGACAAGCCATTCTGAGACGCCGAGACTGCCACTGACCCAGTGCCGGTCGGCGGCATACTGAACGTCTGGAATCGACGTGAACCGGGCGGCCAGGCCCTCGCGCACCGCCTTCTTGCCCACCAGCCGACTGCCGTACGGTTCAGGGCCTTGAGAGGTGTCGAAGGAGCAGTCCTCGTCAAAGAACTCCATGATCGCGTCCAGATCGTGGGCGTTGAACGCGACCATGAGCTGTTCGAGAGTGTCAACCGTCACCGGGTGGGGCACAGAAACAGGTTCGGTCATGAGGTGAGACTCCTAGTAGTCGTGTCTGCGAATTCAGAAGTGCGAGAAGCCGATTGCCTGCAGCTGCTCGCGGCCATCGGCACTGATGTCGGACGGTTTCCACGACGGCAACCACTCCCACTGCAGGCGGAACGCCCGAACCTGATCCGAGAGCACGGCCGAGATGTTGCGTTCCATCACCTCCGTGAGCGGGCAAGCCGCCGAGGTGAGGGTCATGACGATGGTCACTTCGCCCGCCTCGTCGAGCGTGATCTCTCTGACGAAGCCGAGATCGACGACGTTGACGCCGAGGTCAGGATCGATGACGTCGTAGAGCGCGTCGCGAACCCTCAGTTCGGCCGGGTTCTCGGCGTGTCTTGTCGGCGCGGGTTCTGATGGTGCACTGTCGGCGCGTTGCTGCTCATCTGTCGCGACGAGACCCTGAGGTCGCAACGTGATCGTCACGTCGCTCGCCGGGCTGCTGATCCAGTCCGCGACGCCGTGTGCCTTGCGCCGGATCCGGACGATGTCGTCGACTGCTGTTGCCGTGCCGCCGGCGACGACGAGCGTGTCGCCGCCATGACCGCAGGTGCCCGACTTCGCGAGCGCTTTGTCCAGCAGCCTGGCGACTTGTTCGTAGGTGCGCCCGGGGCCGAATCGCAAGAGATTCCGTGCCTGGACGGCACCCATTCCACGTACCAGCGAGATGGCGGCTGAAGCGTCCGCTGCCACAATCCGCAGTTGCGATTCGCGAGCGCGGATCTCGGTGGCTTCGGCGAGGCTGATGGTCATGCGCGGACCCTCTCCCGGTTGCGTGTCGTCGTCGGTCGTTGCCGTGGCGGCGCCAGGCTTTTGAGGTCGAATCCCTCGTCGGCCAGTTGGGCTTCGGTGACGTTGTGAGGGGTGCCGATCAGCTTCCGGATTTGCAGTATGTCGCGGGGTCTGTCCAGAGCGACAATCGAGCGAATTCGGTTCTCGTGCATCGTGATCACCGACAAGGACAGGCTGTGAAGCGAGCCTCGCAGCACGCGTGTGCCCGGGCCTGAGTAGTGGCCGCCGACCGACTGGATCTGGTGGTCGTACTGGTGTGACCAGAAGTAGTGCTCCTCAGTGAAAGCGGTGGGTTCACCGGTGAGTGTGCGGGCCAGATACTGCCCGTGCCGCATCGCCGTGTCGTGGTGCTCGACGCGGATGTGACGACCGTGCGTGGGATGGAATCGGGAAGCGACATCGCCGATGGCGAAGACGTCATCAGCTGATGTCCGCCCGAACTCGTCCGTGGTCACCCCGTCCGAGACGTTCAGCCCTGCCTGGACTGCAATTTCGGTGTTCGGGATCGATCCCACCCCCACCAGCAGGTCGTCGCACAGCACCATGCCATCAGTGGTGGTCAGTTCGACCCCTGCAGTCGTCTCAAGCATCGATGTCACATGCACGCCGGTCCGAATGTCGACCCCGCGCTCGGCATGGACCCGCCCGATCGCCAGCTCGATCTCTGTCGCACCGATGCGCTGCAGGACACGATCGCCCGGCTCGAAAAGCGTTACCTGCAAACCACGTTCGACGGCGACGGCAGCCACCTCGCACCCCACGAAGCCGCCCCCGAGGATCGCCAGGTGGCGCCCTCGCTCCAGTCTGTCCACGAGACGTGTCGTGTCGGCGACGGTACGTATGGCGTGGACGCGCTCGCCTGCGAAACCGGGAAGTACGCGAGCACGCGAACCAGTGGCAAGCACCACGGTGTCGTAGTCGATGACACGGTCGTCAGAGAGGACGACGCAATGGTTCGAGACGTCGACTGTTTCGGCTCTGACGCCGAGCGCGAGGACCACGCCGTGATCGGCATACCAACCGGGGGAATTGATCTGGATGTCGGCCAATCCCCAGGCGCCCGTGAGGAATTCCTTCGACAACGGCGGCCGCTCGTAGGGCACATGAGGTTCGTCTCCCACCAGAGTGATGTCGCCGTCGAAGCCGCGGTCGCGCAGTCCCGCGATGGTGGAGGCAGCAGCGACGCCACCGCCGATGATCACGCACCGTGTCATGGCAAGCTCACCGAGATGGCGCCGTCATCGTCGACCGAGCACGCGTACCGCACCAAGGTCGTATTGGCGGGATTGATGCCCTCTGCGGTTGACACGTCAAACTCCCACAGGTGCTGGGCGCAGGTCAGTTTCTCGCCGTCGAGGTCTCCGTCGTCCAGCGGCCATTCCTGGTGAGGGCACCGGTTTCGGTAGGCGAAGACATCCCCGTCCACGTTGACCAGGAGTACGGACTGCCCCTGGACATCGACTGCGACCATCTCGCCTTCCCAGAGGTCGTCCAGATGAGAAACGACATGCCACTGCTGTGCCAAGGTGTCGCCCATCGCAGTCACTCGCCGATCGCCCGCGCGGGTGTGGTGGACTCGTCGAACATGAGCGCGTGCAGCGCGGCGCGGCTTTCGCGAACACCGGCCAATGCGTCATCCGTGGAGCGTCCGAGGAACGGGGCGAGAGCAGCCACAGCCTCGTCGGCGCGCTCCGACCAGCGATCAATCCACTTGCGCAGCGGCTTCTCGTTGCCAGGTCGTTGCTCAAGGGCATAGCGGACGAGGGCGGCGCTCCATCTGTCCCGACGAGCGCTGTCCGCTCGCAACAGGCTCGACACCAGCCAGGTCTGCTCGTCGCCGGCTGCGCGACTGACATCGCCGAGTTGCCGTAGGAGGAAATCGTCGAGCGTCGGAGCAAGCACCGCGTTCAGTGAGGTGAACGACTCACCCCAGTCGTAGGCGATCAATGCACGCTCGATCGCTTCGCGTGCCGGTTGCCAGGCCGGATGGGTCTCCCACAGACGCCGCTCGTCGGTTCCGATCCCGGATGTGGGGTGAGCCAGTTGCAACGAGCGAGTTCGGTAGGCGATGGTCGTCACCCGTCTCAGGAAGTCGGCGTTGGCGTAGCCGGCTGCACTGGTGACATAGGACGTCGGTCCAATGAAGCCGATGTATGCCTCCGCCTGCTGGAAGCCGTGCACCAGATAGCGGGAAGGTGTCATCACCATCCCGAGACGGGTGACCTGGTCGGGGTCGAGGGTCCGATCCGCATCGGCATACTGCTCGAGCACGCCATCGAGCTTGGTCTGCTCCGTCGCCTGGAGGTTGACGTAGGAGCGGTATGCGATCTTGTCCGGATCGCGGAAGCCTTCCCAATCCGGGGCGCTGAGCGGCGAGTGCTCGCGGTAGGTCAGGAACCACAGGTTGCCGGGCGACGACGGATTCTGCTCGAAGACGCTGGACTTGTTGGCCCGGGTGTTCCAGTTCTGAGCGTGCGTGACCACTTCGTACTCACTTGGCAGCCGGCGCACATCGCCGAAGGCGCTGAAGGTCCGCATTTTGCGCTGACGCGGTTTGCGTGGCGCGACGTGATCGGTGCCCAAATCGACGGGTTGGTCGTTCATGACAGCGCTCCTTGGGTGGTGGTGACACGCGTTTTGGCGGCCTCGGCCGACTCCCAGCGAATGCGATCGCTCTCGGTCGAAACTCGACCGGCAAAGGACGACATGGCGACCTCGAGAGAGCGGATCCGGTAGTCCGCGCCCAGGTGTTCCTGCAATGTTGCTTCGGTGAGTTCGAGGCTGTCCTCGGCGTGGACTCTGATGTAGGCGCCGCGATCGGTGACCTCGATGTCCGTGTCCGGGTTGTCGTCCTCGATGGCGGCGATGATCTGGTCGACGTCGTCGCCGTGGCGCAGTACGGGACCGACGGGATTGTTCATGATGCGGTTTCCTCTGGCAGATCCGAAGTGAGGTCGTAGTCGACGGTCACGTGGTCGAGTGGCTTGATGCCGGCTTCTGCAACGGTCATGTGCCCAGGGAGGCGACGACCGTGGTGAATCACGATCTTGGGATGCGGCAGGGCACGCACCCGTCTACCCTCCGAGTGGTGCGCGACGGCCGCCGCCACCTCGTCGATCGTGTTGGCCGTCGTGACGGGCACGAGGATCTGGACGAAATCAGTCCAGAAGATTGCGTTGAGCGGCACCAGCTCAGGTGCTTGCTCGTCGGCAACTACCTCCGGCATCGGTGTCGTGCTCATGCGGCACCACCGATGGTGATCAGGCCGCTGGCTTCGCGTCCGACGTAGTCGCGAGTCCATGCCTCGTAGTCGGGATCGTCTCCCATGACCTCGGGGGTGATGCCCATGTAGTCGAGCAGTCCGGGCACCGTCATCGGTTGGATGTGACCGGCCAAGAACCTGTCGACCAGCGTCTGGTGGTTGACGTTGTCCCGGTCCTTCCACCAAATCTGCCGGCACCCCATCGAGCAGAAGTGGAGGGTCTGGCCGTTGTAACTCAGCGAGGTGTCACGGACGCGCCAGCTGCCGTCGCGGCCCTGGGTTGGGTTGCACGCAGGGAGGTGGCAGGTGCTGCACAACCATGGCAATGTCTCCGGCAGGGTCGCTTCGACGTTGTTGGCGTTGATGTTGTCGATGATGACGTCCCACTTGTCGCCGTAGACCGTCTCCCAGTTCGGGTACTTCTCGTGCAGCCAGTCGCGTTCTTCTGCGGAAACGCCTGCTTTCGGCTTCCACCACAATGTCGGGCGCCACGTCCACAGACCCATGTGGAGGCTGTGGTGCCAGATGTCGAGGGACCGCATGAATTCGTCCCAGAACCACGGCTTCTTCAAGCCGTAGTCCTCGATCGTCCGGATGAACTGATCGACGATCCATTCCTCCATGAACTCCCGGTACGACTGCTTCCGGTGTTCGAGTGGGGTGTAGTAGTCCATCGCAGGCCCCGTCAACGCGGCGAAGGCCCGAGCGTTCGCCCAAAAGCCCTTGTCGATGACCCACTGTGCGCGTGCCGGGTCGTGCTCGACGAGGATCTCCAACGTTGCGACGCCCTGTTGAGAGTGCCGCGCTTCGTCGGTCTGGATCGAGGAGATCATGCTGGCGAAGTTGACGTCCCCGGCTTCCAGCGCGTCCGCCGACAGCGCGACGAACTGCAGATTGGTGAAGCCCGTCTCGAAGGTGAGAGGCAGCATCAGAGCACAGTCGACTGTGTTGGATGTCGTCATGAAGCCGTCGAACAAGGTACGCAACGCGATTGGCACCCAGTCGTTCGTGCTGTAGGTCTTCTGGGTCCAGTCGAATTGCGGGTCCTTCTCAACGAGGGCATGGCCGAAGAACGTGGTGAGGTTCTGGTGGCGCAGTTCGTCGAGTTGACCGTAGACAGCCATGTTTCGCCAGGCGCCGTTGAGTCCGAAGCGTGCCATCTTCAACTCGGCGAGCATCGCTGTGTATTCGACCTGTGCGACACCGCCGAAATGCATCTTCGTCGCCGACTTCCATCCTTCGTCGAGGTGGTCGAAGGTGGGCGTACGTTGCAGTGCGTTCTTGACGGCGTATGTCGCCGATTCCTTCTCGCGTTGTGTGTAGACGTACTCGGGATACGAGACCTTGTACCCCTCCTCCCACTTGAGCCACGCATCCCGGGGCACCTTGCCGGTGCCGGCGAGCCAATCGGGATACACCGCCTCGTCATCGACGTACGACAGCGTCCAGTCGACATCGCGGACAAAATGCTGCCACTCTTCTCGCTTCAGCAGAGTCATGGTCGTGTGTACCTTTCTCAGTCGACTTCGAAGTGTCCGAGCTGGCGGTTGACGCCGGCGTTGTCCCAGTAGGCACGGATGCTGTCGATCAATCCGTCCTCGTTGACATGCATGATGAATAGATGCGGTTCGGCGAAGTACTGGTTCTTCGGACTGATGAATCCCCAGGCGGATTGCTGGGTGCCGGTGATGTCGCACGCCACCACGACGTCACCGTCGTCGTTGCCGTCGATGTGGAAGACGTCGTTGCCCAGGTTCGGGAACGCATTGATCAGGCCGCTCCAGATGACACGACCGTTGGTGCGAACCTTGCCGGCGCCGCGAACGACGCGTTGTTTGGCCCAGACTTCGAAGGGGATGTAGTCGAAATCGCAGTTGTCGGTGCACAACTCGGTCATCGCCACGACGTCTCGTGCTCGGTAGACATCGAAGAATTCCGTGACGATCGACACAGCGGTTTGCGCGCGTGTCGTTGTTTGAATAGTGGTCATTGTTTGCAATTCCTTTTCAGACGATCGTCACGTGGTCCTGCCGCTTCACGGCAAGTCGTCGGTAGAGCTGGTTCTGGCACCAGTACGCTTCGATGGCACTGATCCGATCGTCGACGACGGTGAACCGCCATGCGGTGTCGATATCGAGGTGCTTCTCCTGATTGATGGCGCCGAGGAAATCCGCGGCCTGGGTGCCTTCGAGCTTGAACTCGGCGACGACAACCTGTCCGACCTCCACGATGTGGCTCACCGTGAGCAGCAGATCCGGAAAGGCCCGAGCGATATCGGTGAGAAGGTCGGCCAAGTCGGCTCTACCGCCGTCGATGACTCGTGTGGGAAAGACCGTCACGACGGCGTCGTCTCGCACGCACGAAAGTGCGCCTCCGATATCGCGCAGTCGAAGGCCGGTCAGGAAGGCTTCGACCGTCTGCCGGGATGATGTGGTCATGTCGACTCCTACGGGGTGTGGTCGTTCGGTCACAGCGCGTCGAGCGCTTTGAGCACTGCGTCGGCAGTCGCATCAGTGGAGTACGGGTTCTGACCAGTGATGAGGTTTCGGTCGACCACGACGTGGGATGCCCACGGATACGGTGCGTCGTCGAAGATCGCGCCGGCGTTCTGCAAGGCGGAGGCCAGCAGCCAGGGCATTCCGAGGCGCCCGATCTTGTTCTGGTCTTCTTCTTCGTTGGTGTATGACGTCAGCCGGTAGCCCTCGAACAGCCACTGCCCGTCATACCGGTCGGGGGCAGCCAGCAGAAGCGCCGGCGCGTGGCAGAGAGCCGAGATGACCGCACCCCGATCTTGCAGAATCGCCAAGAAGCGACCGACATCCGCGTTGTGCGGCAGATCGACCATCGGTCCATGGCCGCCAGGGGCGAAGATCGCATCGAAGGTGGCCATCTCGTCATTACTGAGTTCGGCCAGCGATCGCGGTGCCTGGAAGTCGGCGATCGAGGCGAGGCGGCCGCGACGATCGTCGGCCAAGGTCCGGGCGGCGGCGTCCAACTCCTCCACGGCTTCGCGAAGAGCAGCCTCGGACAAGCCCCCGTGCAGTCCGTCGTTGAGCATCACGTCCGTCAGAGTGCGATCGTGGACCCACGCCGTCTTCGCGGCCGCACTCACGAGATGGTGCGCCTCGCTCGGTGAGTGCCCTGCTGCTACCAGCTTCTGCGCGATTCGTCGTCCCGCAACCAATTCGAGTTCCGTCGAGTGGTGCAGCGTGATTCGAATGTCGTCCGGGTCGTGGTGGAACGTGCGGTAGACCGAGGCGAAGAAATCTCGATCCTCGTCCGGGTAGTGAAAGATCGGCTCCAGGCCATAAGGGTCCGGTGTGGGGGCCAGGCCGTCTGGGGTGAAGACCACCACCTCCACCCCAGCGGCGGACGCGAAGCGTTCGTAGGACTTCAGCGCTTCCTCTGCCCAGTAGCCGGTGGGGTGGTTGCTGCTGGTCAGCAGGTCGATCTCCCGTGCGCTTGACACGAGATAGGCGATGCGAGGCATGTAGCTCCTCCGCTCGAACGGTCGGATAACGTTCATCGACCGTATGCGCGCAGTGACCTGCGCCACATCGCAGAAAATCGCCGCGGGATACGACATTCCTGCAAATCCCGCGCAGCTGTCGGCGGCTCGTCGAACCGCCAGTCAGAGCCCACACACCAGGTGAGGGGCCCTGGCGAATCTGCAGGTGTCCGGCCTCAGCCCCTGCTCCAGCGGGTCGCCGGCGCCAACGGTGAGGAGCAGTCGTTCAGCTGACGATTGCCATCGAAGACCGGCTGCCCGGCATACCCGACGGGCCAGGTGACAGCGAGGTCGCCGAAGCCCGCGTTCGACGGCTGATCACTGTGAACGACGTTGTGCCGCAACGTTCCTCGCAATGTGACTCGCTTGCCGTCAAAGGCGACGACCGACACCTGCTCGTCCTCGTCGTCGCTGTTGAAGGAGACGCGGATCTTGCCGCTACGACCTGATGCGCCTGGTTCGAGGCACGTCAGCCGGAGGTCCTGGGTGACCCAGTAGGCGCCGACCGGGTGCAGCAAGCCCTTCGGACCGGCACTCAGCCGACCGGTCCATCCGCACCATCCGACGTAGATCAGCACCACGATCACAGCCATGACGCCCAGCCTGCGCCCTCGCGTGTTCATGGATGCATCCAAGGCGGCGTCGGCGAGAGTCGGCGGAGCGCGCCGCGGTCATCGGGGCGATAGTTATCGACCCGTGACGTCGGGCGGTCCGACACCGACCCGTCCGTGGCGCGGGTTCAGGGTGTCGGTTCGGCGAAACCGAGCGGCTGGCGGGTGAATCGGTAGGTCGCCCAGTTCAATTGGCGCACCGAGCCGTCCTCCCGCCGACGTATGACGAGCCGCTCGCCACGCTCACCGCCGCTGATGGTGCGGTAGCAGTCGTCCTCGATGCGCTCGAAGACCGACGGCGGGGTGCTCGCGGGAGCGCGGTCGATGCGCGCCGTGAGGCGACCGTCGGCAATGGCGAAGGTGAACGCGACGCCCTCGGAATACCACTGGCCCAGCAGCGGCAGCAGTTCGGCAGGTGCGACCGTGCCCGGCGTCCACGCATCGACCTCTTCCGGGTCGTGCTCGATGACATGGGTTCCGAGCTTGATGGCTGTGCCGGCCGGGTCTTTCGCTGAGCTGTTGTTCATCAAAACCGCTGCGGTTGTTCCGGATTCGGCCTCGGAGAAAAACCCGGTGATCGCGCCCGGAAGGCCGCCGGTGTGCCCGAACCACACGCGCCCACCCGAGCGGACCAACTCCAGGCCGAGGCCCCAGCTCTCGTTCCAACCGGCGTCGACGGTGACCAGCGGCTGACGCATCTCCTCCACCGTGTCGGGCGACAGGACAGACGAATCGGGGTCGAGCAGGAAACCGTGCCAGCGCACCATGTCCGACAGCGTGCTGCAGATCGCCCCCGCGGCACTCATCGCGTCGAAGGTCAGTGCAGGTTCATCGACCGGCACGTCCGTGACCGGTGAGACGTAATACTGCCGCGAGTGCGGCTCGACCAGACCGATCGTGGTGCGGCGCAACTCGAGCGGATCCAGCAGCCGGTGCTGTAGCGACTGCGTCCACTCGCGCCCGTCGAGGCGCGCGATGATCTCGCCCAACATCGCGTAACAGAGGTTGCTGTAGTGCCAGCGGTAATGCGGTCGCATAATCCGCTCGGCGTCATTCCACCCGGTGATCAGCGCGGCACGATCGGGGAACTTCAGCACGTCCCAGACGTCACCGATGGGCTCACGTTGCATGCCAGTGGTGTGCGAAAGTAGTTGCCGCACAGTCACATTGCCGTGCGTCGACTCCGGGATGTGCGTGTCGACGGTGTCGTCCAGCCTCAGCCTGCCCTCGTCACGCAACTGCATGATCATCGACGCGACGAAGGTCTTGGTGTTCGATGCGACCGGCCACTGGGTGTCGGCCCCCAACGGCACGCTGTCGTCGGTCAGGTCGGCGCGACCCACGCCCTCCGACCACAGGACGGTGCCGTGCCTGGCCACTCCCGCGACGAGGCCGGGGACCTTGCTCTCGTTCTGGGCCAACCGGGTCAGGCGGGACAGGTGGCGGGTTGTCTGGGGCAGCAGTTCGGCGGAGGACGACATGGCCCCGAGAATACGGCGGCATACCTGCGCTTGGTGCAGACTCCACCTCACGCCGCCCACGGATCGTCGGTGACCGGTCACCTCGCGGCCATGTCGTCGTCGCCGCACGGTCGCGCATCTCGGACACCATCAGCCCCAGGTCGATGGTCGACCACAACCGTCCGCGCAAGGGGTCACCGCGATGGCGTTCGCTGCCCACCTTCCGACGACCGACGTCGGGTCAACGGGACCTGTGCTGCGCACCGTCGGTGACGTCGGCCGGATCCGACTGGTATGGCGCGTGCCCACCGACGATGCCGGCGACTGGGACGTGCACGGCATCGCGACCGATGACGCCGCACGCTCGTGGACGCCCACTCGCGAGACCCTTCTGGCCACGGTCAGCGAGCCACGGTTCGCCCACGAGGGGCTCGGCCCGGCGGCTCAGCGCTGGTCCTACCGGGTGGTGCCTGCGCCGGCGTCGCTTCACCCACCACTCGGGCCGATCACCGCGACCTCCCGCACCTCGGTGGTCCTCTCGGGCCGGCCCGTCGCGGTCGTCGGTTCCTTCGACGGCAGCGGTCTCGAACTTGCCTTGGCACCAACGGGTTTCGTGCATTACCAGTCGACCTTCCCGCGCGACGTCGACTTCCGCTTCGGCTTCGATCGTCCTGAGGTGACCTGGAGCTACCTGCAGCCCGGGCCTGACGACGCCTGGGCAGGACGCCGTGGCCACCGGTTCCGGCTGCGCTTCGATCTGGATCGTGCTCCTGAGCAGGATCTGGACCTCGCGCTCTGGCTGACCGACCGGCACGCGACGCGGGCAGGCTCGGCATCCGTGCTGGTCAACGGATGCCCGGGGGAGTCGTTGTTCTTCGACGAAGCGTCCGCATCGTCGACGGTTTCCTTGCCCGCAACGACCCGGGCGAGCGGGCCCGAGCCGGGTGGCGGGCCGGCATACATCGAGCGGGAGATCGACCGGCGGTTGCTGCGAGTCGGCGAGAACATCATCGATCTGGTGAAGGACCACGGCTCCTGGATCGCGTATGACGCAGTCGGGGTCTTCGCGCGCGCCGGCTCCTGAGCGGAGACGGCACTGTCCGACGCATCGCCTAGGCTCGCTCACGTGTTCATTGCGTTCGAAGGCGGCGACGGCGCGGGCAAGTCGACACAGATCCGGCTGCTGCAGCAACGCCTGAGTGACG
This sequence comes from Rudaeicoccus suwonensis, assembly GCF_007829035.1. Classification (NCBI taxonomy): domain Bacteria; kingdom Bacillati; phylum Actinomycetota; class Actinomycetes; order Micrococcales; family Dermacoccaceae; genus Rudaeicoccus; species Rudaeicoccus suwonensis. The sequence continues at coordinate 51,444 of NZ_VIVQ01000002.1, read as the reverse complement.
CGGGCCGCGAGGTGCTCGTGACCCGCGAGCCGGGCGGCACTCCGCTCGGGGTGCAGATCCGCGAGGTGCTGCTGCACGGCGATCACGTCGCTCCGCGCGCCGAGGCGCTGCTGTTCGCTGCCGATCGTGCGCACCACGTTGCCACCGTCGTGCGACCGGCGCTCGCGAGGGGTGCGGTGGTGCTGCAGGACCGCTATCTGGACTCCTCCGTCGCCTATCAGGGAGCCGGGCGCGAGCTGGATCCCGTTGATGTGCGCGGGCTTTCGATGTGGGCCACCGAGGGCCTGCTGCCGGCGTTGACGATCCTGCTCGACGTCTCTCCGCAGGTCGGCCGGGACAGGCGCGGTGGAACCCACGACCGGCTCGAGCAGGAGGCCGACGATTTCCACTCGCGGGTGCGTGAGCACTTCCTCGCGCTCGCCGCCGCCGAGCCGCAGCGGTATCTCGTGCTCGACGCCGCCCTGCCCGCCGAGCAGATCGCCATCGCTGTCGCCGAGCGAGTGGACGCGTTGCTGTGAGCGTCTGGCGCGATGTCGTGGGCCAGCCTGATGCCGTTGCGACGCTGTCGGCGGCAGTCGAAGACCCCGCACGTATGACGCACGGTTGGCTGCTCACCGGGCCGCCCGGATCCGGCCGGTCGATCGCAGCGCGGGCCTTCGCCGCCGCCCTCGAGTGTGCCGATCACGGATGCGGCCAGTGCCATGAGTGCCGCACCGTGCTGGACGGCAGCCACGCCGACGTGACCGTGATGGCGACCGAAGGATTGTCGATCCAGGTCAAGGATGCGCGCGAGCTGGCAGAACTCGCCCAGCACCGCCCGGCGGTCGGCCCGTGGCGGGTGATCATCATCGAGGATGCCGACCGCCTCACCGAGCGCGCCGCCGATGCATTGCTGAAGGCCCTCGAGGAGCCAGTCCCGCGCACCGTGTGGTTGTTGTGCGCGCCGTCGGTCGAAGACGTCATCATCACGATCCGCTCCCGGTCGAGGCACGTGCGGCTTCGCACCCCGTCGCCGGAAGCTGTCGCCGAACTCCTCGTCCGCCGCGACGGCATCGACGCAGCTGTGGCGACCCACGCCGCCCGTGCGGCACAGTCGCACGTCGGTCTGGCGCGACGGCTGGCCACCGACCAGGGCGCGCGCGACCGACGCCGGTCCACGGTGCTGCTCGGCATGAGCATCCGCAGCCTCGGCGACGCGATGACGGCCGCAGCCGACCTCGCCTCGCTCGCCGCCGACGAGTCGTCCGCCAGCAGCGCGCAACGCGATGCCGCCGAAAAGGACCGGCTGATGGCGCAATTGGGCGCTGATCCGGCATCGCGCACCCAGCCGCCGCACGTGCGATCGGCAATCTCCGCGCTGGAGAAGGAGCAAAAGACGCGCGCGACACGATTCGGTCGCGACGTTATCGACCGATCGCTGATCGATCTGATGTCGTTCTATCGCGACGCGCTCGTCATACGTTCGGGGGAGACCGTCGATCTGGTCAACATGGACCTGCGTGACGACATCGCCCGGTTCGCAGCAGTGCGCACCAGCGAGGAGTTGTTGTCGGCGATGGACACCGTCGGCACCGCCCGAGAGCGCATCGCCGCCAACGTGCCGCCGCTGCTGGCGCTTGAGGCGATGGCGATCGGGTTGCGACCGGCGGCGCAGCAGGTGCTCTGAGCAGCCGAGTCCCCGAAGTTTGATGGCATAACCTGCCGTGCGTGAAGACACGGACAGCAGGTGTGCTGGCGGCAGCGGTGGCGCTCGGGATTGCGGTTTCGGGGTGCAGCAGCAGTTCATCCTCGTCGGCGACATCGGTCGCGCCGTCGGCGTCCGCCTCGGCCGTCGCGGGGACTCCGGCTGCGCTCGCGAAGTTCTACGACCAGCACATCGACTGGAAGAACTGCGGCGACGTGCAGTGTGCCAAGCTCACCGTGCCGGTCGACTACAGCGACCCGAGCGGGGCGACGATCCAGTTGGCGATCGACCGCGTCCCTGCGACGGGCAAGCGGGTCGGCTCGCTGGTGGTCAACCCCGGCGGGCCCGGAGGGTCGGGTTACGACTATGCAGCTGCGGCGACGCAGATCGTCAGCTCGGCGGTGCTGTCGTCATACGACATCGTCGGCTTCGACCCGCGCGGCGTCGGCCGGTCGGCCCCCATCACCTGCCTGGACGATTCGGCGCTGGACGCCTACATCGGCGCCGACCCGACGCCGGACACTCCCGCCGAAGAGCAGGCGGCGGTGACGACGAATCGCAACTTCGGGCTGGCGTGTGAGAAGAACGCCGGTCCGTTGCTCGCGCACGTGTCGACGGTCGACGTCGCCAAGGACATGGACATCCTGCGCGCGGCGCTGGGCGAGACGAAACTGAACTACCTCGGCAAGTCCTATGGCACCTTCATCGGCTCGACGTACGCCGGGATGTTCCCGCAGCGTGTCGGACGGTTCGTGCTCGACGGCGTCGTGCCGCCGGACATCACCACGACGCAGGAGAACCTCGGGCAGGCGCAGGGATTCGAGCAGGCGACCCAGTCGTACGTGCGCAACTGCGTCGCTCAGGGCAATTGCCCGCTCGGCAGCAGCCTGGACGCCGGGATGGCTCGCATCCGGCAGTTCCTGAAGGACTCCGACACCAACCCGCTGCCGGTGACCGGCCAGGGGGACGTCACGAAGCTGACCGAGGGGTGGGCATCGATCGGCGTCGCCGACGCGATGTACTCCAAGCAGTCGTGGCCCGTGCTCACCCAGGCCTTCCAGCAGGCGTTCGCCGGCAGCGGCAACGCGATGATGGCGCTGGCCGACGACTACGCCAGCCGCAACTCCAATGGCACCTACAGCGACAACATCATGCAGGTCATCAATGCGGTGAATTGCCTTGACCGCAGCGCGAGTTCGAACGTGCAGACCTACGTGCAGGATGCCCAGCAGTTCGCCAAGACCGCGCCGACGTGGGGCCCGATGCTCGCGTGGGGGTCGCTGTCCTGCGGCGAATGGCCGATCAAGGCCACCGGTCATCCGGAGAAGATCACGGCGGCAGGCTCGGGGCCGATCCTGGTCGTGGGCACGACGCGCGACCCGGCAACGCCATACCAGTGGTCGGTGCAGCTGTCGAAGGAACTGCAGAATGGTCACCTGCTCACCTACGACGGCGACGGGCACACGGCATACATGGAGGGTTCGAGCTGCGTGGACGGTGTGGTCGACGACTACATCCTGAACGGAGTTGTGCCCCCTGCAGGAAAGACCTGCTGAGCTGTATGCCGCAGCGGGCGTCGCGTCGCCACACGTCTCGTGGGCCCGTTGCGCCCTCGATTCGGCGCGGCCGCAGGTCGCTGCGTATACTCATCGCGGCCCAACGGTGCACCGGTTGCGACACAGGCCAGGCCGCCTTAGCTCAGTCGGCTAGAGCGATTCACTCGTAATGAATAGGTCGTCGGTTCGATTCCGACAGGCGGCTCCACGTGATGGCGCGGATTCTCAGCAATGAGAGTCCGCGCCATTTTCGTTCTGTCAGTCAGGTCGTCAGTCAGGTCGTCAGTCATGCTGGTCGTGGCATCGTCAGTGCCGAGGTGCCGTCGATGCCGTGCTTCCGTTGTCACGGCTTCCAGCTCATAGGGAGTTCAGATGATTCTTGATTCGGCAGCGTGGCCGGGCAACATCTTCACCGGCGAGTGGAGGACCGGCTCCGGAGGAACCTCACCCGTCGTGGCCCCCGCGACCGGAGACGTGCTCGAAACCATAGGCATAGCAAGCCCTTCCGATGTCTCGGCGGCCACGGAGGTTGCTGCCGATCGGCAGCCGGAGTGGGCCGCCAGACCGTATGACGAGCGCGCGGCAGTCCTTCGCGCAGCCGGACGGCTGTGGGAGCAGCATCAGGACGAGTTGGCCCACTGGCTCAAATCAGAGACCGGATCAGTGACCGGCAAGGCGTTCTTCGAGCTGGGCACAGCAGCGCAAGAGTGTTACGAAGCCGCGGCCCTCGCATCGGCTCCCTACGGTGAGCTGCTGCGCTCGAACCAGCCGCGGTTGAGCATGGCCAGGCGCCGACCCGTCGGGGTCGTGGGAGTCATTGCGCCGTTCAACGCTCCGTTGATCCTGTCGATCCGAGCCGTTGCGCCCGCCCTTGCTCTGGGCAACGCGGTGGTGCTCAAGCCCGACACCCGGACAGCGGTCAGCGGCGGAATCGCGTTGGCGCGGGTGTTCGAGGAAGCCGGACTGCCGCCCGGGCTGTTGTCAGTGCTGCCCGGTGGAGTCGATGTCGGCGAGGCGATCGTCACCGATCCGCGGGTTCCAGTCATCGCTTTCACCGGTTCCACTGCTGCGGGTCGTCGGGTCGCCGCCCTGGCGGCGGATTCCCTCAAGCGTGTGCACCTCGAGCTCGGCGGCAACAGTGCGCTGGTCGTGCTCGACGACGCGAACCTTGAACGTGCGGCGGCGGCCGGTGCGCAGGGCTCGTTCTTCCATCAGGGTCAGATCTGTATGGCGACCAGCCGCCACTTGGTCCACGAGTCGATCGCCGCCGACTACACCCGATTGTTGGCGGAGCGTGCCGACTCGATGACGGTGGGAAATCCGGTCGCCGGGGAGGTCGACCTCGGGCCGATCATCGACGAGCGGCAACGCGACCGCATCCACGACCTTGTCACCTCGTCTGCGGATCAGGGCGCCTCCGTCGTAGCCGGTGGTCGCTACGACGACTTGTTCTACCGACCGACCGTGCTGACGGACGTCACCGCGGATCATCCGGTGTTCCGCGAGGAGATTTTCGGACCCGTCGCTCCTGTCACGACCTTCCGCACCCTCGACGAAGCGGCCGCTCTGGCATCGAGCACGACGTACGGGTTGTCGCTGGGCATCCTGACCGCCGATGTGCTGAAGGGGCTGGAACTCGCTGATCGAATTCCGTCCGGGATCGTTCACATCAACGACCAGACCGTGAATGACGAAGCCACCATCCCGTTCGGTGGTGTCGGTGACTCTGGCACGGGGTCGAGGCATGGCGGTGCGCAGGCCAATCTCGACTCGTTCACCGACGTCCAATGGGTGACGATGCGTCGTGAGCCGCCTGGTGCGGGGTGACGGCTGCACCCGCACAGCTGACCTGCAGTGATTTCCTGCGACGCAAGACCATGAGCGGGGTGAACCAGCGCCTCAATTCACAGCCCTTCAGCGTTACGCGGGGCTAGCATGCGGACGGTTGCGACATACACGTCGTTCGACGGTGCCCCGCTGACGAAGCCGGCGCCGGGCGCCTGCACTCGCGACGCACGGGCTGCTTCATCGGCCGCGTGGCTGCCATCCGGATGTGGGGGAGATTGGTGCTGTTATCGGGGATTGCCCGTCGGTCGCGATGGTTGCAGGGGGTTCTGCTGGGGTTGACTGTGTGCTTGATGGTGGCCTCGGCCGCTGCGGTCCCGCTGCTGAGCAGGTCGTTCGAATACGCGTTGATTCAGTTCCACGCACGTTCTGAAGGAACTGTGGGCAGCGAGGTGCAACTCACGACGTCAGGTGGTGGCCTGGAGCCGGCGACCACGGTGAGTTCGTGGCTCGATCCGAGGGTGCGGGCGGTGACGGGGCCGCCGACCCAGTCGTCGACGGTCTTGGCCAACTGGCCGGCGATGTCGGTCTACGTGTCGGTGCAATACACCCAGGGTGGGTGCGGGCAGGTGCGGATCGTGCAGGGGCGCTGCCCGAACGGGCCGAACCAGGTGATGATGTCGACGGCCACGTGGCAGCAGGCGTCGCTACAGCACCTGCGGTTGGGGTCCACCGTCGATCTCGGTGTGTCTCTTGCCTCGACATATGGGGCAGGCCCCTTTGACGCCCCGCTGCCGGTGACGGTCGTCGGCGTGTATTCGGCGTCGGCCGATGCTTTCTGGGGTGGTAACGATCCGGGTCGCTACATGCAGAGCCCGAAGGGTGGCACGGAGGCGTCAGCGACCCTTCTTACGGACAGCGCCACGTTCGCCGGTCAATTGACCACGTCCGGAGCGCACCAGTGGGCGAATGTGGCGACGTCGGCGACATTTCCGTTGAAATACACCGCGTTGACACCGCAGACTCTCGCTGCCGCGACGGCCGGATTGCAGGCGACTGCGTCGCACAACGTGTCGGTCTACGAGTCGCTGTCCCAGGTGCAGTCGCAGACCCATGAGGACGTCACGCAGGTGCGACAGATCCTTCCGGTGTTGTTCGTGCAACTGGGAACGGTGCTGCTGATCCTGCTGCTCCAGATTGTTCGCTTCCTGGCCGATGCCCGCCGCGGCGAAGCTGCTGTCTTGAAGATGCGCGGCAATGGCACCGTCGGGGTGCTTCGGCTGGGCGCGGCGGAGTTCGCTCCGGCATACGTTCTGGGTGCATTGACAGGTATGGCGCTGGCATACGGCGTCGACCAGTTGACCCGTGTCTGGTGGCTTCCTGCGCGCATCGGGCCGGCATGGGATTGGTGGGCGCTGATCGCCGGATGCGGTGCAGCGTTGGTGGCCTTGGGCGTCTGGCTCGCGTGCTGGTGGGCCATGGGGCGTTCGAGCATCACCCTGTTGCTTCGAGCCAGGCCACCGCGGCGGCGTGGCATCGCGGTGTCAGCTCCGCTGGCCGTGCTCGCGGCGGTCTGCGTGATCGGGGTCGTGCTGACCGCGACGCACAGTGTGACGGGTGCGCTGGTGCAGGTCACGCCAGTGCTGTTGGCGGGACTCGTGGCGCTCGTCGTGGCGGTCGGGCTGGCGCCGGTGGCGGCGTGGGCTGTTCGTGGTCTTCTGGCGGCTCGGGCGGCGACCGGTGCGCTGGCGGCGGCGCAACTGGGACGCCGAGCCGGTGCAGCGTTGGCATTGACCACATTGATCGTCACGGCTGCGCTGATGGTGCTGAGCATCAGTGTCTACTCGCGCGGTGAGCAGAATCGCGCGACTCGCACTGCCGCCGACCTGGGTGCTTCGGTGGTGATCGATGCTGCAGCAGACTCCGGTTCGCCGACCGGCCCGGGCCTGGTTGCGGCGGTTGATTCCGTCGATCCCCATCACCGCGAGTTCAGCCCGGCGGTGGAGATCACCGCCGACTCCTCGATCGGCATCAGCGTGCTCGGTGTCGTGCCGTCGGACATGCAACGCATCGGCGCGCGAACGGGCCTGGCACAGCAGGTGCCGTGGGCTGCCCTGGCCGGAGGGTCCGCCGATGAACCGGCCGCGATCGCGTCCGCCTGGACCACCCCGTCGTCGGTCGGCCAAGTGATCGACGGGCCGACGATGAACGATCAGTCGGGCCCGTTCAAGGTGGTGTCCGTGCTGCCGTACGTGCCGGGAGCCGGCGCCCAGACGATCGTGGTCAATCTGAAATACCTTCTGGCGCAAGGAGATCGAACAGACAACCTCGCCTTCCAGGTGTTCTCGTCCACGGACGATCCCGCTGCCCTGCACCGGCTCACCGCAGCGTTGAACAACGAGGGCTTCGATCAGGTCAGCATCATGACCACCCGGCAGATCCGCGCCGGGTATGACGCGACTGCCACGGCGTGGGCCTCCAAACTGAACCTCGTGGTGTCGGCGCTGTCGGTTCTGGCGGCTTTGGCCAGTGTGGCGCTCATCGCTGTCGCATCGGCCGGCGATCGACGCAGGGACCTGCGCGCGCTGGCCACCGGAGGGGTGCACCGCCGGATGTTGCGGCGAGCCACGATCGGTGAGTTCGCCTTGCTGGCACTGGTGGGCAGCGTGATCGGCGCGATCACTGCTCCCGTGGCGGCCTGGTTGACGGGCCCCACGATGCTGTGGTGGTCGAGCCCGCCTGCTCAGCCGTTGACCCGCACGGGCTTCTCCTGGCTACCTGGCTCAGCAGCAGCGGTCTTGCTGGTGCTCGCGCTCGTCGTGGTTGCGGCCGGTTTCGGATGGCGACTCACCAGCAGCGTCGACGACTCTCATGCGAAGGTCTCCGAATGAGCGCCCCGATCACCGAACCGGTGGCCCCGATCGTCGGCGTCGAAGGTCTCGTGCAGATCTACACCGTCGACGGGCGCTCCGTCGCCGCGCTGTCCGGCGTCAACCTGGCCGTGCGGGAGGGCGAGATCGTGGTCCTCGTCGGTCCGTCCGGTGCCGGCAAATCGACGTTGCTCAGCGTGCTCGCTGGTCTCACTCCGCCGACCGCCGGCCGCGTCCGCGTCGCCGGCCACGACCTGAGCAATGCCACCGGAACAGAACTCGACCTGGCTCGTGGCACCGGGCTCGCAGTCCTGCTGCAGGACGTCCGCAAGAACCTGTTGCCTTATCTGACGGTCCGGCAAAACATCGAACTCGGCTGGCCCAAGCGGGTGGCCGGCCGGATCGACGCCGAGGCAGCGCTGGATGTCGTCGGCATCTCGGCCGAGCTGAGGGATCAAGCTGTCCACGCCGTGTCCGCGGCAACCAGGCAACTGGCGGCGATCGCCGCCACCATTGCCACCAGTCCATCCGTATTGCTCGCCGACGAGCCGACCAGCAATCTCAACAGGGACGATGTCCGCGCAATCACGGCAGCGCTGTCACGGGCCAACCAGCAGCTGGGCACCACCATCATCGCGGTCACACATGATCTGGATGTGGCCACCGCGCTCAAGGCAAGGGTCGTCACGATCCGCGACGGGCGCATCCGGATGGAGGCCCAGGGCGGCAACACCCAGGTCTTCGTCCGCGAAGACGGCAGCGTCCCGCTGACCGACGACATCCTCGCGGACTTCCCGCCAGGCACCGTGGTGTCGTTGACTGCCGGCCCGGACCCACACACCTTCATCGTCCGGCGAAGCGCACCCGAGGGGCCAGCATGATCGATCTCACTGCCGTCACCGTGCATGACACGCTCGGGCAACCGATCTTCACCGACCTCGACCTGCGCGTCTCCAGCACGCAGATCCTCATCGTGATGGGGCACGCGGGGAGCGGGAAGTCGGCGCTCATCGATCTGTGTCGCGGCCAACTCGACGCGGTCGCCGGCACGGTGCGCATCGACACCGACCATTGCGGCGTGATCACTCAAACCTATGATCTTTGTGAATCTCTGACGGTCGCCGAAAACGTCCTGTTGCCACTGATCGCTCGCGGTGTCGCCTTCGCCGACGCGCGCCGCCTCACCGGCGAAGCGCTGGAGACCTTCGGTGTCACCGCTGTCGCCAACCACCTCATCGACGAGATCTCCGGCGGACAGCGTCAACGCGTCGCGATCGCTCGCGCCACGGCCGACCACCCCGCCGTCATCCTCGCCGATGAGCCCACATCGGCTCTCGATCCCAAGAACCGCGAAATCGTCCTCGACCAACTCCGTCACGCCGCCGACGACGGTGCCGCCGTGCTGATCACGACCAACGACAATCAGCTCGCCGAAATGGCAGACGTGATCATCGATCTGAGCGTGCCGGCGACGCGGCGCTCAGCCGCGCGATCACAGGGCTGAGTAGTCACGCCCAACTGATCGGCAGCCGCTTCACCCCGCGCTGGAAGTTCGACCGCAGCAGAGCAGGCTCACCGGCGGGTTGTATGTCGGTGGTCCGGGTCAGCAGCTCACGGAACAGGTGCGTCATCTGAACCCGCGCCAGGTGCGCACCGACACACACGTGCGGGCCGTGCCCGAACACCCTGTGGTTGTTCGGTTTTCGGTCGATTCGCAGTTCCTCTGGCCGGTCGAAGACGGCCGGGTCACGATTCGCGCCGACATACGACACGACGACCTTGTCACCGGCACGCACGGCCGTTTCCCCGAGTTGTATGTCGCAGGTCGCCGTGCGGCGAAAGGTCATCACCGGCGTCCACCACCGCAGCAGTTCGTCGACGGCGATCGGGATCAGCGACGGGTCCGACCGCAGCCGCTGCATGTCGTCCGGGTGTGACAGCAGCGCGATCATCGCCCCGGGCAGACCGTTGCGCAGCGTCTCGTTGCCCGCGACCGCGAACAACCAGAACATGTTCTCGAACTCCTCGACGGACAACTGCCCACCATCGTCGCCGCGCTGCGCCAGCAGGATCGACATCACGTCGTCACCGGGATCCGCGCGCTTGGCGTCGGCCAGCAGATGGGCGTAGTGATACAGATCCGGCATACCGTCCCGGCCGCGTGGGTCGGGCAGGTGACCGTCCACGTCGGCTTCGGGTCGCAAGGCAAGAGCGGCCTGAGCGATCGAAGTCCCTTCTGCCGCATCGAAACTCGCCGAACCGGCATAGTCCGGATCCAGAAAGCCGATCACCCGGTTCGACCAGTCGAACATCAGCCCACGGTCCTGCGCAGGCACCCCGAGCACGTCCGCGAGAGTCAGCAGCGGCAGATCCGCGGCGACATCCTTGGCGAAGTCGCACTCGTGCGGGCCGGCCAGCATCCGGTCGACGATCGCGCCCGCATGCCCTGCGATCTGATCCTCCAGAGCCCGCACCGCACGCGGCGTGAACGATGCAGCAATCATCTTGCGCAGCCGGGTCTGTTCCGGCGGGTCCATGTTGAGCATCATCCGGCGCACGTAGTCCAGATCGCGCGGCGTCGCCGGATCGCGGATCTGGGTACCGCCGAGCGCCGAAGAGAACGTCTGCGGGTCCTTCACGACCTCGCTGACCAGGGAGTGATCGATCACCAGGTGGTAGCCGGGCCCCTCCGGCAGTCCGGGCAAGGCTGGCTCGTCGACCCAGTGCACCGGGCCGTTCGCGCGCAACTGCTCGATCAGGTCGAACGGCACGCCGCGGGTGTAGGTGTCCGGGTCGTGCAGGAGGGCCGTCGGCGGGCGCGTCATACGTTGTCAGTCGTGTATGCCGAGGGCGTCGTTCAGGTGGGTCATGAACTCGTCCGGCGCTTCGTACATCGCATAGTGGCCGGCGTCGTCGATCACATTCATGACGGCACCGGGGTACATCTGCAGCCAGGTCGCCTCGCAGGTCTGCGGCCCGAGCGCCGGGTCGCGCGCTCCGGCGATGATCCGCAACGGCACCTCGACGCGCGGCACCTCGTCGTGGAAGTCGGTCTTGCCCCACGAGGGCAGGTACGCACCGAAGGCATCCCGCCGGGAGTTGTCGACCGAGAAGCGCACCATCTGCTGCACCCACTCCTGCGGGCGCACATTGCCGGTGGTGAAGTCGATGATCGCGGCGCGGTTGTCGTCGCTGGCGGCAGCGCCGTCGAACAGCGCCCACGAGTCGTCGTCGAACGGAATGCCTGTCGGCGGCACCGGTGAGACGCCGACCATCGCCGTGACCCGGTCGGGCGCGTCGGCGAAGACGCGCATCATCGCCGACCCGCCCATCGAGTGACCCACCAATGCGTAACGATCCCAACCGAGTTCGTCGGCCAGCGCGATCGCGTCGGCGCTGATCTCGGCGATGCTGTGATCGCCGGTCTCGTCCTGGCGACTGCCATAACCGCGGTAGTCCAGGAAGGCGAACGTGCAGCGGTCGGTGTCGAGCCGCTCCGGCAACTCACCCCACCCCTGCGCCGAACCGAACCACCCGTGCAGGGCAATGACGTGCATCGGGCCGGAGCCCACCAGGACGTGACCGATTGTCATGAGCGCAGACCTCTTCGTCGATATCGCGTTGCCTCGACAACAGTAGTGGCGCAGGTCACACGCAGGGCCAGACTCGACGGAATTGTCGACCCGCCGGAGTTTCGGTTGCTCTGCTCAACGGGTCAGAGTCCGAGTGCGGCTTCGAACGCCCGCGCATAGGCCTGCTCGCCGAGAGCGTTGGGGTGCACCGGCACGAATTGCGTTGCAAAAAGCGCTGGTTCGACCCAGCGGGTGCCGACGGCCTGGCAGGCGTCGTGGCCGGTCGACACACCGGTCATGTCGACATACGTCACGCCGACCTTGGCGGCCGCGCGTTGGATCGCGCTGTTGAGAGCGGTCTCGATGTCGTTCACATAGGCCAGGTCGCCGCTGGCGATCGGCATCTGCGGGAAGCATCCGGAGCCCGATGCGGGCAGGATCCGCGGGTAGCCGCCGATGGCGATGCGCGCGTTGGGAGCCTTTGCCCGGACCTCCTGCAGCGCCTTGACGACGTTCGGGTAGGTCGAGGTGTTGATGGTGTCGACGAACTTCGAGCCGTAGAGCGTCTTGCACGGATCGCCGGTGCCGAGAGTTGCGATGCCGGCGGAGCCGCACTCCAGGATCGTGTCGAGGAAGACGTCGCTGTCGTTGCCGCCGATGGTCATCGTGACCAGTTGCGTGCTGGACGACAGCGCGTTCAACTGAGGCGGTGTGACGATCGGGTACTGCGCGCTGGTGAAGTTCGAGGTGTCCGCGCCGCCGCAGGTGACGTCCTTGAGGTTGTACTTCTGCGAACTGGCGATCAGGTGCGCATAGTTGAGCGTCGACTGCAGGCACAGCGGGTTGACACCCGGGCTCAGCGGCAGCAGGCCGGAACCGGCGCTGTAACTGTCGCCCATCGCGACGTAGTTGAACGGGGCTGTGGCGCTGGGGCGGACGGTCGCGGCGTGAGCGGGCGCGCCGATCGCCAGGGTCGCCGTCGCAAGTGCGGTCACGGCGCCGATCGCCGCGAGAGAGTGTTGCAGCAGGGGGTTCTTCCGGGTCATGGCATGCCTTCCACAGGATTCCTACTGGCCAGTAATGCCAATCCACTGTGCCGTAGATCACATTGGTCGTCAATGGTGCGGTCCCGACTCGCCGCCTGTCGGCGCGGCGGCGCACAATGGACCTCGTGACCCTGTATGCCGCCAGCCTGCACACCGCCCTCGATGAGCCCGACGGGCACCCGTTGGGCATCGGCATGGGCTTTTTGCTGATCTGCGTCGGCATGATCATCTGCTTCCTGCTCATGGTCGTGCTCGGGAAGAAGCTGGAACAGCGGCGCGGGCCGCGCCCACCGCAGCGCTACCCGATTCTGCAGGCAAAGGACGAGGAACGTGCCGAGCGGGCCCGCCGCAAGGCCAACGGCTGAGCCGTCAGTTGTCGGTCGCCCCTGCTGAGGTGATGCGCTGCAGGATCGCCTCGCTCACCAGGTCGGCATTGACCTCGGGCAGCCAGTGCCCGGCGTCCGGCACCTCGACGAATTCGTAGTCCCCGCCGATGAATTCGGCGGTTTTCTCTGCTGCGGCACGGCCAAGCGCAAAGTCATGGCTGCCCCACACGTAGGTGGTCGGCACCTGCACCTTGCGACTACGCGGCGCCGCCGTGGCTGCGCCGGCAGATGACGGCGCAGCCGCCCGCTTGGCCTTCGCCGACCGCTTCATCGACGAAAGCATCGCCTTGCTGGCCGGCATGGAGCGATACCAGCCCAGGCCCCCGCTGAGCGAGGCGGGCGTGGCGAACTTCTCGGCATACTTCGCGGCATCCTCGGCCGTCATGCCGGTCTTGACGTACAGTCCGGGCAGCCGGCGGTGCACTGATCGCTCGGCGATCCATGGCAGTTGGAAGAACACCATGTAGCCGCTCTTGCGCCACTGGTCGCTGTGCGTGAATGCCCAACCCATCGCGGCCGGATGTGGCGTCGACAGCACCGTCACCGAGGCAACCCGATCGCTGTGCCGGCTCGCAAGGTGCCACGCGACGGCACCACCCCAGTCGTGACCGACGACGTGCACGCGGGCGGCGCCTGCGGCATCGGCAAGGGCGATGACGTCCAGGGCGAGCTGATCGAGCCCGTATGCCGTGCGGCTCTTCGGCGTCGCGCGAGGCGAATAGCCGCGCTGATCCGGTGCCAGGGTGCGATGGCCGGCCGCATTGAGCTCGGGCGTCACCTTGTCCCACGCGCGCCTGTCCTGGGGGAAGCCGTGCAGCAGGATCACGACCTCGCCGCCGGCCGGACCGCTGTCGGTCACGTCGAAGGTCAGGCCGTCGCGCACGAAGGTGTCCATGCGTCGACAGTAGTGGCCCAGGCGACGCGGCTGGAGCGCCGCGCAGCTCGGTGTTGTCGATGCGTCTCTGTTGTATCTAAGATAGATGCATCATGAGCGCGAGTGACACGGCATATGAGCACGTCAAGAACGCCATCTTCTCCGGCGAATTGGCGACATCCACCTTCATCACCGAGGGCGAGGTGGCCGACGAGGTGGGGATCTCGCGCACGCCGGTGCGTGAGGCCTTTCTTCGACTCCAGGCCGAGGGCATGATCGAGCTCTATCCGAAGAAGGGCGCGCTCGTCATACCTGCGACCGCGCAGGAGACGCGCGAGGTCTTCGAAGCGCGGGCCCTCATCGAGCAGTGGGCCGCGAACCAGGTCTGGGCGCGGCGTGCCGATGCCGTGCCGGGGCTGCGGGAGCAACTCGACGCGATGGATGCTGCTCGTCGCGCAGGTGACGCCGCGGCCTTCTCGGCGGCCGATCGCGCGTTCCACGCGGTCATCGTCGATCTGGCCGGCAACTCGGTGATTGCACGGCAGTACGCACACCTGCGTGATCGCCAGGTGGTCATCGTCGCCACGAACATCCGCAGTGGAGCGTCCCGTATGGCGGCATCCTGCGCCCAGCATCGTGAGTTGCTGCGGCTGCTCGAGTCGGGCACCAAGGCGGCCTTCGTGGCGGCTTGCGGCGAGCACGTCAGTTATGCAGGAAACCTGGCGATCGCGCGATGAGCGCGTCGTGAGTGCGACCGCGGCAGGGCCGTCGGCATCGACGCCGCAGGAGTCCGCCCAGTCGGCATCGACCACCTCGCCCGCGTTGGCCGGATCCGGTGAATACGCTTCTCCGCTGTGGCCACTCGGTGGTCGACGGGCGTGGGCGGTGTGGTTGTCCGCGCTGTCCATCTACATCCTGGCGATCTTTCACCGAACTTCTCTCGGCGTCGCCGGGGTGATCGCCGCGGACCGATTCCACATCAGTTCCGGGCAACTCGCGACCTTCGTCGTGGTCCAACTGCTGGTGTATGCCGCGATGCAGGTGCCGGTCGGTGTGCTGTTGGACCGCTACGGATCCAAGGCGCTGCTGCTCGCCGGGATCATCACGATGAGCCTGGCTCAGTTCGGCTTCGCCTACGCCCACACCTTCGCCGCCGGAATCGTCGCGCGCGTCTTCGTCGGCATGGGGGACGCCATGATCTTCGTGTCGCTGCTGAGGCTCGTCGCATTGTGGTTCCCGCCCGCGCGAACACCGATCATGACGCAGCTGTGCAGCGTGTTCGGGCAGATCGGAGCGATCACCGCCGAAGGGCCGTTGGCCTTCGCGTTGCGCGACCTCGGCTGGCGCACGTCATACGAGCTCGCGGCCGGCGCAGGTGTGATCTTCGGCGCGATTCTCGTTGTTGTGGTGCGGGATTCGCCATACCGCAGCACCGCACGCACCCAGGTGCGGTTACGTGCCGTGCGGCAGGGCGTGGCGATGACCTGGCGGGAGCCGGGCACCCGCCTCGGGCTCTGGTGCCATTTCACCTCGCAGTTCTCGGCGACGGTGTTCACCCTGATGTGGGGATTCCCGTTCCTCACCAAGGGCGAAGGTCTGTCGACCGGTATGGCGAGCCTGTTGTTGGAGCTGATGATCGTCGCCTCGATTTCGACGAGTCCGCTCTACGGAGCGTTCACCGCGCGATTCCCGTATTCCCGCTCAAGCCTCGTGCTGACCACCGTGACCGGCATCATGACGATGTGGGCGGTGGTGCTGCTCTGGCCGGGGCGGGCGCCGCTGTGGCTGCTGATCGTGCTGGTGCTCGTCACCGCGATCGGTGGGCCGGGGTCGATGATCGGATTCGACCTGGCCCGCACGTTCAATCCGCCCGGGCGACTGGGCAGCGCCTCCGGGATCGTCAACGTCGGAGGCTTCAGCGCGGCCCTCGGCTCGATCCTGCTGATCGGCCTGCTGCTGGATCATCTCTCACCCGGTGGACCGAATACGTATGACCTGCACGCCTTTCGGGTCGCGCTGAGCGTGCAGTACCTCGTGTGGTTCGTTGGCATCGTGCAGATCGTGCGGCTGCGTCGACGCACTCGTCGGCTGGTCCACGCGCACGACGGTCTGGCGCATCTGCGGGTCGGTGTGCCACGGCCGGGCGCGGCATACAGAAGCGGCCGACCACCTGGTCGGTGATCGGCCGCTTGCCGTTCGATACTGCGGGGTGTCAGGTCGCGGGGTGTCAGGTCACGCCGTGTCAGGTCGCGGGGTGTCAGGTCACGCCGTGTCAGTGACCGGCGGGCATAGCCCAACGTGCGGTGTCGACGCCCTGGTCCTTGGCGCGGGCGATCGCCTCGCCGACGATCTGCTCGGCCTCGGCGCGTCCGACCCAGTGCGAGCCGTCTTCGACCGATTTGCCCGGCTCGAGGGCCTTGTAGGTCTCGAAGAAGTGCTTGATCTCGGCCTGCAGGAACTCCGGCACGTCGGCCAGGTCGTTCATACCGTCGGTGCGCGGGTCGCCCGCGACGACACACAGGATCTTGTCGTCGCCACCGGCCTCGTCGACCATCTTGAAGACGGCGATCGGCCGAGCCTCGACGACGCAGCCGGGCACCACGGACTCCTCGATCAGCAGGATCGCGTCCAACGGGTCGCCGTCCTCGCCGAGTGTGTGCTCGATGTAGCCGTAGTCGGCGGGGTACTGCATCGAGGTGAACAGGCGGCGGTCTAGGCGAATCCGACCGGTCTCGTGGTCGATTTCGTACTTGTTGCGGCTGCCGCGGGGGATCTCGATCGTGACGTCGAACTCCATGTAGCGTTCCTTTTGGTTCAGATGGGTTGGTGTATCTGCTGCGCCCAGTCTCCCGCACAGCCCGCCACGACGAGAACACGAGGGTCACGAATGCGCCGACCAGCCATCGCGGCAGTCACTGCCGGTGGCCTGCTCGTGGCGGTCTGCGGGTACGGCGCCCTCAACGCGTATGCCGGTGCTCCCGGCCCGCTGACGACCGCGGGTGCGGCTCGCCCGGCGGTGCCGCAGCCGGGAGCGAGCACTGTCGGGCCGAAGGTCGCCGCGCCGGCTGCGCCGTTGATTCCCGCCGGCATCGCGATCGCCGACGGCTCGGTGGCATTGCCGGCGAAGGTGGCAGCTCGTATCTCGACGGCCTTGCACAGCAGCGTGCTCACCGGCACCACCGCCTTCGAGGTGCGTGACGCGCTGACCGGCTCGGTGCTCTTCACCCAGGATCAGAACAAGGCGCTGACCCCGGCGTCGACCACGAAACTTCTCACGGCGTGGGCCATCGCCAACACGATGGACCTGGCGAAGCCGCTTGTGACCAAAGTTGTTGCGGGTGGCGGCAATTCGATCATCCTGGTGGCCGGTGGCGACACCGCGCTGAACCCCGGCAAAGGCGACCCCGATGCAGTCAACGGTCATGCCGGACTGGCCGATCTGGCCGCGCAGGTCGCAGCCAACCTCAAGCGGCAGGGTCGCACCTCGGTGTCGCTGGACGTGGATACGTCATACGCCCCGGGGCCGTTGACTGCTGCGCACTGGACAGCGCAGGAGGTTGCGCTCGGCTACACCGCGCGCATTGCGATGCTGGGGTTGTCGACGCAGCGAGCGACCGATCCGGCCCGGCCCACCCCGGCCGATCCGGTGGCGTCGACCAAGGCTGCATTTGCCAAAGACCTTCAGGCGCAGGGTGTTTCGGTCGTTTCTGGCAGCTCGGTGAAGGCGGAGTCGGGCGCGGCGCAGCTTGGGGCGGTCTACTCATCGCCGTTGGTCGACGTGCTGGGGGACGCGCTGCAGCAGAGTGACAACGCCATGATCGAGTCGCTCGCGCGGCAGGCGGCATTCGTGCATGGCATCGGCGGAAGCACCGCGGATGTCGCCGGATTCGTCGAAAGGACGCTGGCTGCAGGTGGTTTCGACCTGAGCGGCGTCAAACTTCAGGATGTGTGCGGGCTCTCCGAGGGGACGACGGTGCCTGCGAGATTGCTGAGCGACGTGTTGGTGTCGGGCACCACCGGCAAGAACAAGCCCTTCGCGCAGGTGCTGAGTCGTCTGTCCGTCGGCGGCTACAACGGCACGCTCGACAACCGGTTCCAGGCCAGCACCAACGAATCCGCGGCTGGCGACGTGCGCGCCAAGACTGGTTCGTTGCTGGGGGTCGCGGCGCTCGCGGGCACGGTGATCGACGCCGACGACCGGGTGCTGGTCTTCGCGCTCATCAACAACGGCCCGGAGTCGCAGGGCAGCTACGCCACCCGCGCCGCCCTCGACAACATCATCGCCGCGCTGCAGGGCTGCGGCTGCTCGTGATCTGCACGGCTCCGGCTTCCTGCTGCTGCACGCCGCCGGCTGCGCCTGACCTGCACGGCTCCGGCTGCGCCTGACGTGCACGGCTCCGGCTGCGCCTGACGTGCACGGCTCCGGCTTCCTGCTGCTGCACGCCACCGATTCTTCGGACGGTGCGGACGGGGCCCCAGCTGGTCTCGTGTGTCTCGCCTGTCCCATGCGGTGGTTGAGATGTCGATCAGTTCCGGCTCACGCGTCGATACTCGTAAGTAAGCGTCATGTCGACCAGCGTCCGGCGTCCGGCGTCCGGCGGCCGCCCAAAGTATGGCGTTTGGGGTTGGCGCCTTTGGTCTCATGTGCCTCGCCTGTCCTACGGCGGTGGTTGAGATGTCGATCTGTTCCGGCCCACGCGTCGATACTCGTAAGTAAGCGTCATGTCGACCAGGCCCCGGAGCCGGGTCGTCCCGTCCGAGTGCCTTACCCGCCCGGCCCGCTGGTCATCACACCGCGCTCAGAGGTGCCTCACCCGCAGACCGCGTACCCAACCTCGCGGGGGGTAGTACGCCGAGGCCGCTCGCTCGTCCAGTGGCCGCGCTACTTGCCCGGCACGAGTCGTCCTGCTTACAGCGCAGGCCGGAAGTGTAGGCGCCACTCCTCGGAAGGCAGGGTCAGCCGTCCGCCGGCCAACCGCAACGCGTTCCGGATTCTCGTCAGAAGAAGCTCGGGCCTGCTGTGAATGTCGCTGGCGGTCGCCACCACCACCCGCCATCCGACTGACTCCAAGTCCTCGCGTCGTTGATGGTCGACGCTTCGCTGGGCCGCTGTCGCGTGATGCGCCCCGTCATACTCGACCGCGACTCGACAGTGCGGGTACGCCAAGTCCAGCCGGTAGACGATCCTGCCTCTTGCGTCCCGCACAAGGTGCTGGAGGACGGGCTCGGGCAGCCCTGCCAGCGCCATCAGTAGGCGGATCCGGGTTTCGTATGGCGATTCCGCGCCGACGCGCAACAGTTCCGCTGCGCGGATGGCCGTTCGGGAACCACGCCCTCGAGCCTCCCGTGCGAGCGTCAGCAGTTGCTCAAGCGCGGAATGGTCTCTGCGGACGAATGAATCTCCGAGGACGACCGCATCAACAAGGGGAAGGCAACGCGCGAGATCGACGAACGTCTGCTGCGTCGACGTGACTGGAAGCCCCTGTACTACAACGGTTTTGGGAAGGACCTCATAGTGGTGGGCGGTGATGCCGCCAGTGCGCACCCGTTGACCCTGGAGGATGCCGACGTGTATCGAACTCGTCTGCGGCACGACGCCACCGTGGAGTTCGGCGGCGGTCGCATGGCACAGCAGCGCGCCACGCGGGGCGAGGCTGAGAGCGGCTTGCCGAATCAGATGTTGTGTGACAGGCGTCGTGTTTCGAATCCACCGCCCGGGCAGCAGGCGGATGTAGTTGCGTTCGAGCTGACGATGGGTGAGACCGGCCGCGACAGCATCGCCATGGCTGAAGATTCCGTCGAGCGCAGGTACCGGGTCGATGGCCATGCAGGAGCATCGCAAGCTTCAGCGGCGCGCCACAGAAGTTATCCACACGTATGCCGTTCGCCGGCCGCTCCTCCACGCCGCACTAGTGTCACCTGAGGCACGCGTTTCCGGTCGCGTGTGTCCCGGCCTCGCGCACGAACTCGCCCGCTGGTCGCCGCCGCGCCGCGCGCCCGGGTGATGATCCCGGCCTCGCACGTACTCGCGCGCTGGTCGCCGCCGCGCTGCTGGCCCGGGTGATGGTCCCCGGCCTCCCGCACGAACTCGCGCGCTCGACGACGGCAAGTGGCTTTGCCTCAGGGTGCATTGGCGTCTGCGCCGCGTGCGGATGTGGGTCGGAGTGCCAGGGCTCCAGCTGACGCCCATCGGCGGCCGGCTGGCCTGGCCGACATGACGCTTACTTACGAGTACCGCCCATTGGAGCGGAAGAAATCGACATCCCAGCCAATACCGTGGGGTGGGCGTGACCAGTGTGGTCTCCGTGGTCTGTCGGCCCAGCCGTGAGTAGTGCGCCGACCGCACAGTGCGCGCGGAGTGGGTCTGGCCGCCAGGTGGGTGGGGCCAGGTTCTGCGGTGCCCCGGATGGTGGAGCTGTGCACAGTGCGCGCGGAGTGGGTTTGGCCGTCAGGTGGGTGGGGCCAGGTTGTGCGGTGCCCCGGATGGTGGGGCTGTGCACAGTGCGCGCGGAGTGGGTTTGGCCGTCAGGTGGGTGGGGCCAGGTTGTGCGGTGCCCGGATGGTGGGCAGCGCAGAGTGCCTGCGGAGCGGGTTGAGTGACCTGTGGAACGGGTTGAGTGAGTTGGGTCGGGCTGTGCGGTGCCCCGGATGGTGGGGCTGTGCACAGTGCGCGCGGAGTGGGTTTGGCCGACAGGTGGGTAGGGCCAGGTTGTGCGGTGCCCCGGATGGTGGGGGAGCCTGCGCAGCCACGGCATACGCTCGGTGCATGTCTGAGCTGTATGTCGACTGGACCCTCGCCAAGCGTGCTGCCCGGCGGCTGGTGGCGGACGGGCCCGAGATAACGGCCACCGAAGCCGCCGACGCCGTCGAGAACCTGCGCGAAGCAGCGATGACCGCGCAGGGTCCCGTCGCCGAGACCTCGCGGATGGACGCAAGCGTCGGCCCCGACAGCCCGGTGCGCGTCGTCGACCGCGGTGCATGGATCGACCTCAATGTTGACTCGATGGCCGACCTGCTCGGACCGGTTGTCGACAAGATCACCGCCAAGAAGCAGGCCGGCCCGCGCGCTCGCGCCGTAGGCGCCAAGATCACCGGAGCCGAAACCGGTGGCCTGATGGCTTTCGTCGCGACGAAGGTGCTGGGGCAGTTCGACCTGGCTCCACAAGGGCAGCCCAGCCTGCTGCTGATCGCACCCAACATCGTGGCCGCCGAGCGAGAGTTGCAGGTGTCGCCGAGGGACTTCCGGCTCTGGGTCTGTCTGCACGAGGAGGCCCACCGGGTGCAGTTCACAGCGGTGCCGTGGCTGCGCGAGCACCTCATCGAGCGCTCCCGCCAGTTGGTGGTCGACCTGGTCCCCGACCCAGCGGCGCTGCAGGAGCGGATGCAGAACGTCGTCAAGGCATTGCCATCAGCTGTGCGCGAGGGCGGCGGCGGACTGAGCGACCTGGTCGTGACACCGCAGCAGCGTGCTGAGATCGCCGACCTCACCGCCGTCATGTCATTGCTCGAAGGTCACGCCGACGTCGTCATGGACGACGTAGGTCCGCAGGTCGTGCCGACCGTCACTGAGATCCGCGCTCGCTTCAACGAGCGGCGTCGTGGAGCCGGCAGCCTCGACCGGGTGATCCGCAGGTTGCTGGGCTTCGAGGCCAAGATGCGGCAGTACCGCGACGGCGCCGCATTCTGCCGGGCGGTGCAGGAGCAGGTCGGCGTCGACGGATTCAACGCGATCTGGTCCTCGCCGCAGACCCTGCCGACCGCCGCCGAGATCGAGGCGCCGCACAAGTGGGTCGCCCGTGTCCATGGCTGACCCGACGATCGAGCGCGACACCCGGTCGCCGGCGGGCCGGAATCCCGACGCTCCGACGCTCCACCACCCGACTCCAGGCCACGGGACCGCCGACAACCCAGCGCACGTATGACGGGGCCGGCGCCCTCTGTCGCGGCCGTCCGCCTGGCCGTGCGGCGTTGTCTGACGGAGGCCGCGCTGCCGCCGAACGCCGTTGTCCTTGTTGCGGTCTCCGGCGGCGCCGACTCCCTGGCGCTCGCCTCCGCAGTCGCCTTCGAAGCGCCCGGTCTCGGCCTGCGTGCCGGTTCGATCACCGTCGACCACCAGTTGCAGAGTGGCTCCGCCGCCGTGGCCCACCATGCCGCTGCCCAATGTGCGGACCTCGGCCTGCAGCCGGCTCTCGTCGAGCGGGTCGATGTCGCCGACACCCGTGACGGACCTGAGGCGGCGGCCCGCGCCGCTCGGTATGCCGCCCTTGCCGCAGCGGCGAACCGCAGTGGCGCCGAGGCGGTGCTGCTCGGCCACACCCGCGACGATCAGGCCGAGACCGTGTTGCTCGGCCTTGCTCGCGGGTCCGGCGCGCGAGCCGTCACCGGGATGAGCGCCGACTCCCGCGCCACGCCCGAGGGCCTCCGCTTGCTGCGGCCGCTGCTCGGCATCACCCGGGCCCAGACCCATGAGGCGTGCGCCGCTCTCGATCTGCAGCCCTGGCACGACCCGCACAACGACGACCCGCGCTACCTGCGGGTGCGCGTGCGACGGGCCCTGGCCGAGCTTGAATCCGAGATCGGCCCGGGCGTGACGGCAGGCCTGGCCAGGACGGCCGCACTCGTGCGACAGGACTGCGACGAACTCGACAGGCAGGCGGCAGCTGCGGCATACGTGCTCGGTGAGCCTCCTTGGCAGGTCGCCGAATTCACGGCTCTGGCGCCCGCGCTGCGAAGCCGGGTATGGCGCGCGGTCCTCACGACGGCGGGGTCCCCGGGTGGCGACCTCGGCAAGGTGCACGTCGATGCCGTCGATGCCCTGCTCACCGCATGGCGCGGTCAGGGGCCGATCGACATTCCGGGCGGCCTGCGAGTACGACGGCAGCACGGGGTGATCGAGGTGCTGCCGCGTCAGGTTCAATAGGTGCATGGACTCCCGCCACATGGGCAACGACCTCGACCACGTGCTGTTCACCGAGGACCAGATTCACGCCCGGCTCGAAGAGCTGGCTGCGGAGATCTGGGCCGACTACGAGGGCAAGGACGTGCTGCTCGTCGGAGTGCTGAAGGGCGCGATCCTGGTGATGGCCGATCTCATGCGAGCGCTGCCGGGTTCGGCCCCGATGGACTGGATGGCGGTGTCGTCATACGGCTCGGGCACCAAGTCCTCTGGTGTGGTGCGGATCCTCAAGGACCTCGACACCGACATCTCCGGTCGGCACGTGCTGATCGTCGAAGACATCATCGACTCTGGTCTGACCCTGAACTGGATCTGCAGCAACCTGCGCTCGCGCGAACCCGCGTCGCTGGAGATCTGCACGCTGCTGCGCAAGCCCGATGCGGCCAAGGTCGACATCGACTGCAGGTACGTCGGCTTCGACATACCGAACGAATTCGTCGTGGGCTACGGCCTCGACTATGACGAGCGCTATCGCAATCTGCGCGACATCGGCACACTCGCACCGCACGTGTATTTGTGACGAGCATTCCTGCGAAGCCGTCGCACGTGGATGAGGTGCGGAACACCTGCGCCCGACCGGGCGTTGTTCAGCGCGGACGCCGCTTTTCAACCGCGGTTTTCCGCGGTGTACGGTCTATTGGTCTGTCGTCGGGCTCCGCCCACTGAGCAGGAGGATCGGGGCCTCGCCCCGCACTTTCATGAATTTCAAGCGCGTAGCCCGCAACCCGGGCATCCTGATCGGCCTGGTCGTTCTGATCGGCATCCTCTGGTTCGCCTTCGGCAATGTCGGCGGCTACCAGAACATCAACACCTCGGTGGCCGAGCAGCTGATCACCTCGGGCAAGGTTCAGTCAGCGAAGCTGACACCGGACTCGATCGAGTTGACACTTCCGTCGCCGACCACGATCGACGGCACGCAGTACCCGACGAAGGTCTCTGCCGACTACGTCAGCCCGCGCGGTGACACCCTGGTCAACCTCCTGCAGCAACATGTGCCGTCCAAGGGCTACACCGACGACCCGCAGAAGACCAACATCTTCGTCTCGATCCTGATCAGCCTGGCGCCCTTCCTGTTGTTCATCGTCATCTTCTGGTTCCTGATGAGCCAGATGCAGGGTGGCGGCTCCCGTGTCATGCAGTTCGGCAAGTCGCGCGCCAAGCTGGCCACCAAGGACATGCCGAAGGTCACCTTCGCCGATGTGGCCGGTGCCGACGAGGCGGTCGAGGAGTTGCACGAGATCAAGGAGTTCCTGCAGTCGCCGAAGAAGTTCCTCGACGTCGGTGCCAAGATCCCCAAGGGTGTGCTGCTGTACGGCCCTCCCGGCACCGGTAAGACCCTGCTGGCCCGTGCTGTGGCCGGTGAGGCCGGAGTGCCGTTCTACTCGATCTCGGGTTCCGACTTCGTCGAGATGTTTGTCGGTGTGGGTGCCTCCCGCGTCCGTGACCTGTTCGAGCAGGCCAAGGCCAACGCACCGGCCATCATCTTCGTCGACGAGATCGACGCCGTCGGTCGCCACCGTGGTGCCGGTCTGGGCGGCGGTCACGACGAACGCGAGCAGACCCTCAACCAGTTGCTGGTCGAGATGGACGGCTTCGACGTCAAGACCAACGTCATCCTCATCGCCGCGACAAACCGGCCCGACATCCTCGACCCGGCGTTGCTGCGGCCCGGCCGTTTCGACCGGCAGATCGCGGTCGAGGCGCCCGACATGGGCGGTCGCCACCACATCCTGCAGGTGCACGCCAAGGGCAAACCGATGGCCAAGGACGTAGACCTGCTGCAGGTCGCCCGTCGCACCCCGGGGTTCTCGGGTGCCGATCTGGCCAACGTCCTCAACGAGGCGGCGTTGCTGACGGCACGCTCCAACGCGCAGATCATCGACAACCGCGCGCTCGACGAGGCCATCGACCGCGTCATGGCCGGTCCGCAGAAGCGCACGCGCGTGATGAGCGCCAAGGAACGCAAGATCACCGCTTACCACGAGGGTGGTCACGCGCTGGTGGCTTCCGCGCTCAACCACACCGACCCGGTCAGCAAGATCACGATCCTGCCCCGCGGCCGCGCCCTCGGTTACACGATGGTCCTGCCGGTCGACGACAAATACTCCACGACCCGCAACGAGCTGCTCGACCAGCTCGCGTACGCCCTCGGCGGCCGCGTCGCCGAGGAGATCGTCTTCCACGACCCGAGCACGGGCGCCGCCAACGACATCGAGAAGGCCACCGGGCTCGCCCGCAAGATGGTGACCCAGTTCGGTATGTCGGAGCGCGTCGGTGCGATCAAGCTCGGTTCGGGCAACTCCGAGGTCTTCCTCGGCCGCGACATGGGCCACGAGCGCGACTACTCCGAGGAACTCGCCGGAGTCGTCGACGAAGAGGTCCGCCGCCTGATCGAGGCCGCGCACGACGAGGCCTGGCATGCGCTGAACGACAACCGCGACGTGCTCGACCGTCTTGTGCTGGAGCTGCTGGAGAAGGAGACGCTCGACGTCAACCAGCTCAAGGAGGTCTTCGCCGATGTGCGCAAACGCCCCCGCCGGCAGGTGTGGCTGTCCAGCGACCGCCGCTTCGTGAGCGACCGCCCGCCGGTGCTGACGCCCGCTGAGAAGCGCGCGCTGGCCAACGGCGTCGACCTGCA
This sequence comes from Rudaeicoccus suwonensis, assembly GCF_007829035.1. Lineage (NCBI taxonomy): Bacteria > Bacillati > Actinomycetota > Actinomycetes > Micrococcales > Dermacoccaceae > Rudaeicoccus > Rudaeicoccus suwonensis. The sequence goes on along the minus strand of NZ_VIVQ01000002.1, from coordinate 26,077 downwards.
GAAGGAAGAAGACAAGCAGCAGGCGGAGCTGCATCCGCCGGAGGCTGTCATCGAGGTCCCGGACGGCGGGTATGTCGATCCCTCCGACAGTTGACCTCGAGAGGGCCGCAGCGGCAGTTCGTGAGCTTCTGCTGGCCTTGGGCGAAGACCCCGACCGCGAGGGCCTGCGCGACACGCCGGGCCGGGTAGCCCGCGCCTATGCCGAGACCTTCGCGGGGCTCTGGCAGGAGCCGGCCGACGTGCTCAACCGCACCTTCGACGTCGACCACTCCGAGTTGGTGATCGTGCGCGACATCGAGGTCTATTCGACCTGCGAGCATCACCTGGTGCCCTTCCACGGTGTCGCCCATGTGGGCTACATCCCCGCCGAGGACGGCCGGGTGACCGGTCTGTCCAAGATTGCGCGGCTGGTCGACGTGTTCGCCAAGCGTCCGCAGGTGCAGGAGCGGCTGACCACCCAGATCGCGGATTCGCTCGTCGAGCATCTGCGTGCGCAGGGCGTCATCGTCGTCGTCGAATGCGAACACCTGTGTATGTCGATGCGCGGTGTGCACAAGCCCGGTGCGACGACAATCACCTCCGCCGTGCGGGGGCAGTTGCGGCACGCGGCGACCCGTGCCGAGGCGATGAGCCTGATCCAGGCTCAGCCGCGCCGGTGACCGAGGCTGTCGCCGGCGTGGCCCTGCCGCCCCGGCCGGCCCATCGGCCGCTGGTGATGGGCGTCGTCAACGTCACCCCGGATTCGTTCTCCGACGGTGGCCGCTTCTTCGATGCGAACGCGGCGATCTCGCACGGCCGCGAACTCCTCGACCACGGCGCCGACATCGTCGACGTCGGCGGCGAATCCACCCGCCCCGGCGCGGCCCGGCCCAGCGTCGACGAGGAATTGCGACGCGTCATACCTGTCGTCCACGGTCTTGCAGCTGCCGGCGCGTGGGTGTCGATCGACACGATGCGCGCACCGGTCGCGCGCGCTGCGGTCGAGGCCGGTGCCCGGATCGTCAACGACGTCAGTGGTGGCCTGGCCGACCCGCAGATGGCTGACGTTGTCGCGCGGACCGGTGTCGGCTTCGTCGCGATGCACTGGCGCGGTCACAGCCACGACATGCAGACGCGAGCCGTGTATGACGATGTCGTCGCCGACGTGTGCCGCGAACTGTCCGCGCGCGTCGATGCACTGCTTGCTGCTGGGGTGCCGCGGGAGGCGATCGCGGTGGATCCGGGTCTCGGATTCGCCAAGACCGCCGAGCAGAACTGGGCCCTGCTGCAGCATCTTGAGGATGTGAAGGCGTTGGGCCTGCCAGTGCTGGTCGGCGCGTCGCGCAAGTCCTTCCTGGCGCGCGTCGGGCGCGCCGACGACGCAACGGTGGTGCCCGCCGACCAGCGCGACAGCGCCACGGCGGCGATCTCGGTCGTCCTGGCGCAGGCCGGTGTCTGGGCCGTGCGGGTGCACGATGTCTTTTCCACGGTCGTGGCCTGCGACGTGGTGGCCCGGCTGCAGGAGGCGCAACCATGACCGACCGGATCGCCCTCACCCAGGTGGCGGTCACCACCTGCCACGGTGTGCTCAAGCACGAAAAGGTCACCCCGCAGCGGTTTTTCGTCGACATCACGATCGAGTGCGATCTGAGCCGGGCCGGCGAATCAGACCAACTCGACCGCACCATCAGTTACGCCGACGTGGCGCAGGATGCCGTGCGCATCATGACGCAACCACCGGTCGACCTGATCGAGACGCTCGCCGAGCAAATGGCCGCAGCTGTACTCGCGCGACCGGCTGCCGAGGCGGTCGAGGTGACGGTCCACAAGCCGGACGCACCCGCCGGCGTCGACTTCGCGACAGGTGGGCTCACCGGTCCGTCGGTGTCGGTTCGCCGCGAGCAGGATCGCCAGGTGGTCATCGCCCTCGGCGCCAATCTCGGCGATCGACTGGCGACGCTGCAGTCGGCGGTGCGGTCGCTGGAGCGCACACCGGGCCTGGAATTGGTCGCCGTCAGCGGTCTGTTCGAGACGACGCCCGTGGGCGGTCCGCCGCAGCCCGACTACTACAACGCGGTCGCCGTGGGTCGCTCCCGCCTGGCACCGTGGACGCTGCTCGAACGCCTGCACGCAATCGAGGCCGGTCGTGGCCGTACTCGCGAGATCCGTTGGGGTGCAAGGACGTTGGACCTCGATCTGATTCAGGTCGGAGATCCTGCCGCCGACACCGACCTCGTGCTCGACACCGACGAACTCCAGTTGCCGCACCCTCGCGCGGCACAGCGCGCGTTCGTCCTGGTGCCGTGGTTGGGGGCTGATCCGCTCGCGGTGGTGCGCACGACCGATGGGGCTGAGAAGGTCGCGACTCTGGTCGCAGAGATGGACTGCTCCGACATACAGGTCGGGCCGGCCTGGAGCCCGTTGTGACCGAGAACGGCGTCACCTGGCGGCATGCCACCGTCGTCGGAGTCGTCGTGCTGGGCGTGGTCTATGCGCTCTTGCGGCTCTCGGTGTCGCGCGGCAACGGACTGCCGCACGGCACCTGGTTCGCGCTCGTCGCGATCGTCCTGCTGTCGCTCGCGGTGCTGGCCGGGGGCTGGGAGGTGCGGGCATATCTGCGCGGCATGTCGACGCGGCCGCCGTCGCCGCAACGCGCGCGCCGCACCCTCGTCGCAGCTCAGGCGTGCGTGCTGGCGGGCGCTGCCGTCGCCGGGTGGTATGCCGCATATGCGCTCGTGGAGGCCGGCCGTCTGAGCGCCAACTCGGCGCTGAGCGGCATGGTGCAGGCAATCGTTCTCACCGTCGCGTCGATCGGTGCCGTTGCGGCCGGGCTCGTCGCGCAGGGGTGGTGCCGGATCCCCGAGGACAAGGACGACGACTCCCGCGGCGGCCCCGGCGACCCCGGCGGGCCCGTTCGCGCCTGACCGGCGCCTTCCCCGGCATCCCGGGATGCGACCTGTTACTGGCCTGACCGGCGCCTTCCCACTCGACCGGCATCCCGGGATGCGGCCTGTTCTTGCCTGACCGGCGCCTTTCCCGGCATCCCGGATGCGGCCTGTTCGTGCCTGACCGGCGCCTCCCCATGTGACTGGCAGACCTGTGTCCGCGGCCGGTTCTTGTATGACCGGCGTTTCCCGGTATCCCCGGATGCGACCTGTTACTGGTCGCGCAGCGGTCCACAAGTCGCCGATGCGGTCGATCCTGATGCCTCTCTGGTCACATCCGGCGCATGGATCTCACGTGTCACGCGCAAGTCGCCGATGCGGCGAGATCGTACTGACGCGCCCGAGATCGTGACCATTGCGAAGGGGCATGGGCCGCAGACTGCGACCCATGCCCCTTCGCGTGTCCTGGCGCGCGCCGCTGACCGGCGCTACCGGGAGTTCAGATCACGGAGTCCCGGACTGGGAGACTCCGACCGAGATGACGCTGCCGGTCGGAAGAACACCGAGAGCGTTGTTGAGCACGATGTAAAGCATCGTGACCCGGATCCCATTCGGCGTCTGGACGACCTTGTGGAACGTGACGCTACCCAGGCCGGGGATCGACAGCGTGGTGTTCGGCGCGATGTTGTCACCGATCAGCGGCAGACCCGCGATCTTGAGCCCGACGAACTTAGAGTTGTCGGCAGAGGCCTTGGTGGTCTTGCTGTAGGTCGTCGATGCAGTGATCGCCGAGACGCTGATCAGTCCACCAAGCACGCTGGTTCCGTTGACCGTCGTGGTGACCGACGCGTTGACTCGCGGTGTCACGGTGCCGCTGGTCGCGGTCGTGATCGTGCCGGTGGTCAGCACCGAGGCGACGCTGCCGCTGGCGACGGTGGTCTTGCTGGTGCCGCCGGTGCACGGCACCGCTGCGAGGCCGATCTGCCCGGTCTTGGCGACGCCGTTGGCGAGGTTGGCCTGCAGACCGTAACCGCTACCGACGGAGTAGGCGCCGAGGGGGAGCGGCGTCATACGGGCGAAGGACTGACCGACGATCACCTGCGTGCCGATCGGCAGACCGAGTGTGTTGGTGTTGCTGATCGTGACGGTCAGCGCACGCGTGACGCCCCACTCCAGGCCGCCGGCCTTGTAGACCAGTTGCTGGTTGACGACGGCCTTTGCCAGCGGCAGCCCACCGAGGTTGACAGTGAGCGTGGTGTTCGGAGCGGTGTTGGCGGCGATCGGCTGACCACCAATGGTGAGGCCGACCAGGTTCGAGGCGAACGTGGCCGAACCGGCACCAGTGCTGGTGTCGACGCTGGCGGTCGTCGTGCTGCCGAGGGCGGTAGCCGAAATCAGTCCGCCGAGCAGGCTGGTCGCACCGATCGACACGGAGCCGGTGGCGGTCTTCACCGTGCCGGAGGTGGCGGTCTGCACCGTTGAGTTGACTGCTCCGCCACTGATGAGCGACGGGAGCGTGATGCCTGCCGCCGAAGCCTTGCGGTTCAGGCCGGACGTGGTGGTGCAGCTCAAGCTGGCAAGCCCGATCGAGTTGGAGCGGAGGTTGGCCACCGATGATGACGCCGAGACGCCGATGGCGCTCGCGGCGTAGGCGTTAGCGGTGGTCGCAGCGTTGGCCGTGCTTGCTGTCGCCGCGGGGAGGAAGGCCGCGACGACCATCGCCGGCACCAGCCAGGCGAACAGACGCGTCAACCGCGTGTGAAGAAAGTGCATCGGAACTCCTTGAATTCGGCGTGTTCACCCTGTTGAACCGCGCGATGTGCTAATGCTGCAGGCTGGACGTTCGTCAAGGCATCACTTGTTCTATAACGATTTAGTCGGACGTCCGAAAGGGTGATGTTTGACTCGTCGGACGACCGCTCAAAACGGATGCTTTACCAACGGGATCATGACTCGAAGGGCCATGAAATGCACTGTGATCACGGGGTTTTCGCTCGGTTCCGCAGACTTGTGGCGGCCGATCGTTGGCGCGGCCAGGAAGAGCTGTGAGGATCAATAAACCGATCCAGCAAAAGCGTTCTTGCCTGCACCTGAGAACACGCATGCCACCTTCCCGGGTCGACCGCTGCTCATCACCGGGTGGTAGATGGGCTGTGCTGCCACGGCCGGGGCATCCACGCCGCGCATCCGCCGCAACCCTGGTTGACTGGTCCGGTGACCCATGCGCCCGAGTTGCCTGCCGACGTGCCAGACGGATGGACGACGACCGTTCCCGGCTCTCATGACCTGCCCGAACTGGTCGCCCTGCTGGCAGCACATCAGCGCGTCGCGAACGGCAGCTCCTCGGTGGACGAAGACAGCGTCGCCACCAATGTCGTCGGACCTGGATCCTGGACTCGCCGGCAGGTCGTGGTGCGTGATGGCGCTGGTGACCTCGCTGCGTGGGCCACGGTCTACGACCGCGCGTCCGGGCGCACCGTCGTCGAGGTCACGGTTCGCCCGGACCGAGGTGATGACGAGGTCGTCGACACGCTCGCGGCGTCGTTGTTCTCGTGGGCCTACGGCCAGGCGTGCGAGGTCGCACGGACTCGTGGAATCCGCCAGACGCAGTTGGACTCAGGTGCCTACTCCCGCGACGAACGCCAGCGCCGGTGGCTCGCCAACGCCGGTTACGACCGAACTCGCACCTGGTGGCAGATGTCGCGACCGGTGACCGCGGCGGACCACGGTCTCCCTGGGCCGCGCGAAGGTGTGACGGTGCGGCCGGTGGCTCGGCACGACGACGGTCTGCCGGTGGCCGCCGATCTGCAGACGGTGCATCAGGTGCTGGAGGAGTCCTTCGCCGACCACTTCAACTCCTATCGCGAGAGCTTTCCCGAATTCGTGCAGCGGCTGCGCGAAGACCCCGGCCACCGGTGGGACCACTGGTGGCTCGCAGAGGTCGAACTGGATGGCGAGGTGCTGCCCGGCGGCGCACTCGTCGGATCGGTGCTGCCGCCGGAGGCGTCCGGAGTCGCGGGCAGTTACATCGACTACATCGGAGTGCATCGCCGTTCGCGCGGACGCGGTGTCGCGAAAGCCTTACTGCACACCGTGATTCGCGATGCATTGGAGCGCGGGCGCAACCGCGTCGGGCTGGAGGTCGATGCGGATTCGCCCACCGGCGCCGAAGGGCTCTACACCTCGATGGGCTGGGTCACGTCATACACGACGGAGTCATGGCATCGCGACGTGGATTTCGACAGCGACGTGCAGTGAGCCTTCGCTTCGAGGCGCATGTGACGCGCTGTGGTCGTTGAGCGCAGACACCGACGTATGACGAACGTGGCCCCGGCGCAAAGGTCGGGGCCACGTTGTCAGGCAGTTGCTTTGAACGGCTGGAGGTCAGCCGATCGTGCGGCGCTGCTCGGCGGCGACGCGGTCCAGCTTCGCCAGCGCCGAGACCGAGTTCACGGATGCCTTCTTGGCGGCGACGACCTTGATGGTGGTCAGCGTGGTGTTCTGACCGGCCACCAACGTGCAGCTGATCGGAAGGAGGGCGCTCTTGGTGGTGCCCTGGTAGGTCTGCAGGCTGGCGGTGAAGTTGCCGATCTTGACGACAATTGAGCCGACAGTCTTCGGGGCGACCTCTGCCTTGCCGGTGCCGGAGGCGGACGTGGTGATCGTGCCCGTCTTCGGCACGGCGGTCTTGGGGATGGTCAGCGCAACGGTGCGTGCCCCGGTGCCGAAGGTGTAGTTCGCGGTGCTGGTGCCGGTCAGCGAGGTGATTCCGAGTTCACGCAAGGTGTTGGCTGCGACCGTCGACGAGGTCACCGACGCAGTGATCTTCGGTGCGGCGATGGCGGCGCCGACCGTGACGGAGGCGGGTGTCGTCGCCGTGACCGTGGCGGTCCACACGCCTTGAGACATCTTGGTGCCGAGAACGGTCGCAGTGCAGTTGTAATTGAGCTTCGCCGAGGTGGCTGCGTCGGCTCCGGGGGCCACCGCCACGGCAGCCGACATGCCGGCTCCGAGCAGTGCGACGACCCCGGTCGCTCCGACAAGACGGTGTTTGATGGTGCTGGTCATGTGATTCCTCCAAGAGGGGGAGGCAGCGACGTCGCTGGCCCGGGTGATGAAAGGAACTGCGAGGAGCGCCAGCGTGGGGTTACTGCCCGGTAGCCAGCAGAAACAAAGGTAGAGAAGTGTGATCTGGATCGCAATACCCCGGAGTAACAAATCTGACATGCGGCCAATTTGGTGAGCGTGGCGTCACCGAGAAATGACTGGGTACGGCGGTCGTCGGTCCCGCCGCGGCATACAGCTGTGGCCCCGACGCTTCCGTCGAGGCCACAGCAGAAACCGAAGTCCGGGTGTCAGCCGCGCATCCGGCGTCGCAGGCCGAAGGCACCGGCGCCCGCTCCGATGGCGACCGCGGCCGCACCGGCCGCAACGAGCGCGTTGCTGTCACCACCGGACGCGCCACCGTCGGTCACAACTGCCGGACCGGTGGTCGTGGTAGGAGCGGTTGCCGAACTCTTGGCTGGCGCGGGAGACGAGGAGGAACCCGTGGGTGCCGAGGACGAACTCGATGGCGAGGCGCTGGACGTCGGCGACGAAGAACCGACGTAAATCGTTGCCAACGTGGTGTTCTGGCCCGGCACGAGATTGCAGGCGAGCTTCATCTGTCCGGTTGCGGCCCCGGTCGTGTACGTCAGGTCTGCCGTGAAGTCGCCGACCTTGACGACAACCGGTCCGGCTGTGGTCGGTGCCGTCGCCGCTTCTCCCTTTCCGGAAGCCACGGTCGTGACAACGCCGGAGGCTGGCACCTTGGTGGTCGGTATCGTCAGTTGTGCTGTCTGTTCTTTGCCGCCAAAGGTGTAGTTCGCGGTGCTGGTCCCCGACAGGGAACTGATGTTGAGGAACCGGAGCGTGTCTCCCGAACCTGCATTGGTCACTACTTTGGCGGAGATGCTCGGTGCTGGAATTGCGGCACCTGGCGCAACTGACGTCGGCACATCGGCGGTGACTGTGGCGGTCCACACGCCCTGGGGTACGGCTGCGCCAAAAATCGTGACGGTGCAGTTGTAATTCAGTGCAGGTGAGGTTGCCGCGCTGGCGGACGGTGCGGCTGCGATGGCGGTGGACAGGCCGGCTGCGACCAGGGCGGCGGCCCCGGCGCTTCCGAGGGCGCGTCGTTTGATGCTGGTGGTCATGAGAACCCTCCGGGAGAGGCGGCCGGCGCAAGCGCGGGTCGGATGGAAGCGAGAACAGCGGTATGACGGTGGTTACCAACCGGTAGCCAACGTTCACAAGGTAGAGAAATGTGACCTGGATCGCAATAGATTCACGGAGGTCACTTGTCGATGTCGCCCACCACGAAGAAGGTCGATCCGAGGATGGCCACCATGTCGGCCAGCAGTGTGCCCGGCAAGAGTTCGCCGAGCACTGCGACGTTGTTGAACGACGCCGACCGCAGCTTGAGTCGCCACGGTGTCTTGTCGCCGCGCGAGACGAGGTAATAGCCGTTGAAACCGAGCGGATTCTCGGTGGCCAGATAGTCGGTGCCTTCGGGCACCTTGAGCACTTTCGGCAACTTCACGTTGACCGGACCGGCGCCGAGCGTCTGCAGCCGGTCGACGCACTCCTGGGCGATGTCGAGGCTGACGTGGACCTGTTCCATGAGCACTTCGAGACGGGCCAGGCAGTCGCCGGCCGAGCGCGTCACGACACGGCCGGGGCCGCCGTCGGCGAACAGCTCGGCATACGACAGATAGGGCTGGTCGCGGCGCAGGTCGACATCGACACCGGAGGCTCGTGCGATGGGGCCCGAAACGCCATACGCGGCAATGATTTCCGGGGAGAGTATGCCGACGCCACGGGTTCGGGCGTGCAGGATCTCGTTGCCGAGCAGCATGCCCTCCAGATCCGGCAGTCGGCGCCGGACGGCAGCGATCGCCGCGGTCACCCGGCCGAGCCAGCCGGTCGGCAGGTCCTCGCGCAGGCCGCCGACGCGGCCGAACATGTAGTGCATCCGGCCGCCGGAAATCTCCTCCATGACCGCCTGCAACTCCTCGCGCTCGCGGAAGGAGTAGAAGATCGGGGTGATCGCGCCGAGTTCGAGCGGATAGGACCCGAGGAACATCAAGTGGTTCAGGATCCGGTTGAGTTCGGCCAGCAATGTGCGGGTCCAGGTGGCGCGTTCTGGGACGTCCATGCCAAGCATCCGCTCGACCACCAGCGCGACACCGATCTCGTTGGAGAACGCCGACAGCCAGTCGTGCCGGTTTGCCAGCACCATGATCTGGCGGTAGTCGCGGACCTCGAACAACTTCTCGGCGCCGCGATGCATGTAGCCGACGATGGGCTCGGCGGCTTTGATGCGCTCACCGTCGAGGGTGATCCGCAGCCGCAGCACGCCATGGGTCGCCGGGTGCTGAGGGCCGATGTTGAGGACCATGTCGGCCGTTGCGAGGCCGCCCGCGCCTACTCCGACGGTCAGCTCACGGGTCGACATGGCCCCCAGTGTGCCAGTCAGCGTGCGGTATGCCGGGAGGCCCCGCGCAGTTCACCCAGTCGCACCAGCACCACGCCGCCCACGATGAGCACGCCGCCGGCCAATTGCACCGGCAACGGCAGCTGACCGAGCAGCAGCCAGGCGAAGACGACCGAGAACAACACCTCGGCGAGCGCGACGAAGGACGCCACGGTGGTGCCGAGACGGCGCGCGGACATCACGCCGGTCGCGTAGGCGAAGGCAGTCGCGATCACTGCGAGCGCCACCAACGGCACCAGAAAGGACGTGTGGTGCCCGGCGAAGATCGTGTCGCGGGTCGTCGCGTGCATCGGCAGGATGCCGAGCGCGCCCAGCACGCCCAGCAGCACAGCGCCGACCGCCATACCGACTCCGGCGAGCGCGAGTGGCGGGAACTCGTCGTCCGAGCGGCCGGCGAGCACGAAGTAGCCCGCGGAGCAGACCGCCGCGCCCAGACCCCACGCGATGCCGACCGCCGACAGGTGCGCACCGCCGAAGACGTCGAGCACCAGGACGAGGCCGACCACACAGGTCGTGGTGCCGACGAGGGTCAGCGTCGCGGGCCGGCGGCGCTTCCAGGCCCAGACGCCGAGCACGAGGAGTACCGGGGAGAGGTACTCGAGCATCAGCGCGACACCGACCGAGAGGTGGTTGACGGCGTTGAAGTACGCCAACTGGCAACCGGCGACTCCCGTCAGGCCATAGATCGCGATCGGCAGGACGCGGCTGCGCAGCAGGTGCCAGCGTCCGCGCAGGGCGAGCACGGTCGGTATGGCGAGAACGAGCGCCGCCAGCGCGATGCGTGCGGTGACAGCTGCGGCAGGTGACCAGCCCGCGTCCAGCAAAGCCTTCGCGCAGGTGCCGGAGCTGCCGAAAGCCGCCGCGGACGCAATGGCGATCGCGAGTGCAGACCGGCCACCGGTGTGCGTCGCTGTAGCGTCCGCGGCGTTGACCGGGAGCGGCTCCGGCGTCTGGAACCGGAGGGTGGGGTCGACAGGGGTCATCTCGGTTGCAGTCACGGTGCACCTCCTGGTTTCGTGTAATGGGTAAAATGGACTTATGCCGGTGTCTGCCATGATGGTAGGGGATGCAAAGGACAGGAGTCAAAGTGCTTTTTGCGCATGACACGGAGGTCGCGCTGCAATCTGCGGCCGCGCTGGTCAACACCGCTGACGAAGATCCGGATCCACTGGCGGAAGCTGCGTCATACCAGGCGTTCGTGCAGCAGTGGGAGTGGAGCGGTCCGATCACGTATGACGCGGCGGAGCGTGCCGCGGTGAGCGCGATCCGGCCGCGATTGCGCGAGTTGTGGTCGATGGGCGAGGTCGACGCCGTGACGTGGGTCAATGACGTGCTCGCCGATGAGCGGGCCCTGCCGCAGCTGGTGCGCCATGACGGATGGGACTGGCACCTGCATGCCACGCCGGCCGACGCGCCGCTGGCATCACGCTGGATCGTCGAGGCGGCGATGGCGGTCGTCGACGTCATCCGCGCCGGTGAGTTGTCCCGCCTGAACACCTGCGCCGCCGAGGACTGCGACAACGTGTTGGTGGATCTGTCGAAGAACAGGTCGAGGCGCTATTGCGAAGCAGGATGCGGGAACAGAGCGAATGTCGCGGCCTACCGGGCGCGGCAGTCGAACGGGTGAGGGAAGCGCGCGACGGGAGGCGATGGTCACCGCCGTTGATGGTCTGCCGTTCCGCGCTGGCGAAGGCCCGCGCCCAAGGCGCCCACCGCGAAGGTGGCGGCCACGAGCGGTAGCAACTCGAATTGCGGGTGGGTGCCGAACATCGACAGGAAGGTCAGCAGGCCGAGCAGGACGGCGAGGGTGAATCCCAGAATCATGAGGACGCCACCGATCCGAACGCCGCGAGCGTTCTCGCCGGCGTCCGTGGCTCCGGATCGCGGCATGCGGCGTCCCCTCGGTCCATCGAAGTGGTCGGCACGGTATGGATTGCGGCTGGGAAATTGCTGGAATCTCGAGGTCCTGCGCCGGGGGACTCTGCTTGTAATCTTCTCGGGTGAGCAACCAAGGGGATGGCGGCTGGCCGCCGTACGGTCAGGGTGACCAGTCGCCGAGCAGCTGGGAGGGGACCGGCGCGGGGTCATACGGCTCGTCGTCGGATCCTGGTGCTACCGGCCCCAGCTCCGGAGCGACCTCGGCCAATCCGCAGTCGGGGTATTACAACCGGTACGAGCAGGTGTCGTCCGAAACGGTCGGCTCGCTGTCACCGAAGCGGCCGAAACGCACCAGTGTCAAAGTGATTGCCGGTGTCGTGGCGGTTGTTGTGGTCGCTGTCGGCGGAGGGCTCGTCTTCGCGCTCAAGGGCGGCGGCGGCGGGTCTGCCAAGGCCGCGCAATCGGCGTCGACCACCTCGCTTGCACCGCCCACGGCGACAACGTGGACCAATCCGACCATCGCCAGTGGGGCGCGCGCGCTCGAAGCCGGCTGGCAGTCGCAGTCCGGTGGCAGTTATCAGCCGGGACAGTACGACGTGCCCGATGCCGGCTGGAAGCTGTCGTCGCAGGGCACCATCGCCGGGTGGGCCGATAGTCAGGGCAATCCACTTGCGACCGTTGCGGCCCCGGCGAATTACGGTCTCGGCTGGTGCGCTGCCGACAAGACCCAATCGCTCGCGACGATTGGTCTGTACGGCATCGGGACTTCTGATCCGACATCGGCTGGGCCCATTGCGACCAAGAAGTTTGCTGACGCGCTCGCGATCAAGAGCGACAACTCGTACGCGGCGGAGTCCAAGATCACCCCGGTGAAATATATCAAGGTGAACCAGGGCACGATTCAGGCCGCGGAATACTCGATCACCGCGACGATCGGGGATCCTGGCAAGTGTTCGGCGGCCAAGCAGGTCGTGGTGACCACGGTCAGCTTCAAGGTGAACGGATCCTCGGCGATGCTCGTCCTGGTGCGCAACATCGGCCAGCCCGGCGTCCTCACGCAGGCCCAGGCCGACGCGGTCCTGGCCACCTTCCGTCCGCAGAGCTGACACCTCGCGAGCGGTCAGTCGCCGGGCCGTTTCTCGAGCAGCCACCAGAAGTCGCCCAGACCGTCTGCGCTTGTCAATGTGGCGAGTGCGCTTCGCTCGGCCAGGGCCTGCAGGTATGCCGGTGGGTCGGTCGCGGCCAACGCAATCTCCGGTGCCGGCCGGGTGATGCCCAGTTGGGCGAAGACCTGCCGCTGTCGCACGCGCTCCACCTCCGGGCCGGCGAGCGAGTCGATCGCCACGTGGGCGGTGATGTCGGTGCTGCGGTCGGGCAGTGGCGGGCAGGCTGCACCGTCGCGGAAGCCCAGGAGGGTGCCGTGCACAGGGCGCTCGTGTGCGAGGTGGCCGTAGTCGACGACGACCACGACGCCGCTGACGACTCTTTCCCGCAGCGTCGCGTATGCCGCATCCCGGGTGGAGCCGATCTCGGCGCGATCGCCCTGCTGTGGCGAGCCTGGCCAAAAGCGTTGCAACCACTGAAGATCCCCGTCATCGACTGGATCGCCCAGCCGTTCCTCGCCGGAGTCGGCGACCTCGACGATGCGCCATACGTGCGCGTCGAACTCCACGACGGGGCAGGGCACCACGTCCAGCCATTCGTGGGCGAAGACGAGCGTGTTCTGCAGCCCGTGCAGCGTCGGCGGAAGCCCGGCGCCGCCGACCGCCGTCGTCCAGGCGGCGCCGTCCGGCAGCCCGTCAGGGCGCGGTGCGACGTCGACGCCGTGCAGGCGAAGGTCTGGGGCTGTGCGCGCGAGTTCGGTGAGGAACTCGCCGCGACCGGCGGCGATTTCGAGGACTGAGTCGCACCCGTACCGTCGGGTGAGCGCCACGACGGCACTCGCGAGCAATGGACCCGAACCTGGTATGCCCTGAGCTGACGTCGCGAAATGCGCTGCTGGACCTGCGGATTGGCGGTAGAACCCGCCGTCGGCATACAGGCTGTCCTGCCATGCCTGCTGCCAGGTCCGCCATGCCATGCCACACAGGCTAGGTCAGTCGCCCCGGCTGGCCGTCGCGCCGACGAGCCGACTAGCGTCGTGCGGGTGAGTATGCCTGAGCCGACCCTGCGCATCGGAGTCATCGGCGCCGGCCGGGTGGGCGCCGTGATAGGTGCGGCCTTCCGGGCATCCGGCCACGAGATCGTCGGTGTGAGTGCGGTCAGCGAGGCATCTCGGGAGCGGGCGGCGCGACTGCTGCCCGGTGTGCCCGTGCTGCAGGTGCCTGACGTCGTGGCCGTTGCCGACGTGGTGCTGCTCGCGGTGCCGGACGACGAGATCGCCTCGTTGGTGACCGGTCTCGCGGCCACGAGGGCGTGGGCCGGGGGGCGACTGGCCATCCATTTCAGTGGTTTTCACGGTGTGGACGTGCTCGCGCCCGTGGTTGCCGCCGGTGGCGACGCCGTTGCCTTGCATCCGGTGATGACCTTCTCCGGCACGGCCAAGGATCTGCCGCGACTGGTCGGCACACCGATGGCGGTGACGGCGTCGATGGGCGCGGATCTGGTCTCCGAAGCGTTGGTGCTCGATCTTGGCGGTGAACCCTTCCGGTTGGCAGAGGAGCAGCGCTCGACGTATCACGCCGCTCTGTCGCATGGCGCCAACCACGTCACGACTCTGGTTGCACAGGCGCAGCAGATGCTGCGCGCCGCCGGGCTGGACAACCCGGCAGTGATCCTGCGCCCCCTGATCGAGGCCGCGATCGACAACGCGCTCGAGCACGGTGACCGCGCACTCACCGGGCCGATCATCCGTGGCGACGTCGGCACGGTGAGCGCACATCTGGATGCGGTGAGCCGGCAACCTGAGGACATCGCGATGGCATACCGTGCCATCGCGACTGCGACGGCGTTACGTGCCATCTCGCGCCGCGCGATGCCCGCCGAAAGTGTCACTCCGATGTTGGAGATCCTGCAGCCGAAGGACGACGAGGACCGATGACCGCCACCCCTGTGATCGCACACACCCGTCAGGACCTTCACGCCGCTCGGGCGCGGCTCGAGGGGACTGTCGGTGTCGTGATGACGATGGGGGCCCTGCACGAGGGCCACGCCGAACTCATCAGGCAGGCAGCCTCCGCGGCGGACCACGTCGTCGTGACGATCTTCTTGAATCCGTTGCAGTTCGCCGCAGGCGAGGATCTGTCGCGATACCCCCAGACCCTCGAATCCGACGTCGAGATCTGCGCGCGGGAGGGCGTCTCGCTCGTGTTCGCGCCGAGTCCGGATGTCGTCTATCCCGATGGTGAACCCGGTGTGCGCGTCAGCGCCGGCGGTCTCGGTGATGTGCTGGAGGGTGCTTCCCGCGTCGGCCACTTCGACGGGGTGCTGACCGTCGTGGCCAAGATGCTGCACCTGATGCGGCCCGACCTGGCCTTCTTCGGGCAGAAGGATGCCCAGCAACTGCTGCTCATCCGGCGAATGGTGCAGGATCTGGACTTCCCTGTGGAGATCGTCGCTGTTCCGACCGTCCGCGAGCCCGACGGGCTCGCTCTCAGCAGTCGCAACACCTACTTGTCGCCCGCCGATCGTGAAGTGGCACAGTGTCTTTCGGCTGCATTGCGGGCCGGCGAGCAGCATGCGACGGCTGGTCCGGCCGCGGTCCGCCGAGCGGCTCGTGACGTGCTGGTGCGAGAGCCGCTTGCGCTCGTGGACTACCTCGTGCTCGTCCATCCCTCGACCCTCGAACAAGTGCCGGAGTGGTATCGCGGACCGGCGTTGCTCGCCGTCGCCGCGAAGGTCGGCACCACCCGGCTCATCGACAATCTGCCGTTGCACCTGGGCCCGGCTCAGGCGTGACGGTTCGCTTTGCTGGCACTGTTCCCGGTGCCAACTGGCAGAAAAGCGTCATGTCGCTTTTCTGCTAGATATTGTCGGTGTCCGCCCCCAGACTGTTCTCGTGATAGCGGAACACAACGTGTGCCTGGCGGCCGTGCGGTCACGGGATGCGCGCTTCGACGGATGGTTCTTCACCGGCGTGCGCACCACCGGGATCTATTGCCGGCCCAGTTGCCCGGCAACCCCGCCCAAGGCCGCCAACATCACGTTCTATCCGAGCGCAGCCGCTGCTCAGACGGCCGGCTTCCGAGCGTGCAAGCGATGCCGGCCGGATGCCAGTCCCGGGTCGCCGGAGTGGAATCTGCGAGCTGACCTCGTCGCGCGGGCGATGCGCTTGATCGGTGACGGGGTCGTCGACCGCGACGGCGTGCAGGGGCTCGCGCGGCGGCTCGGCTACAGCGCGCGTCAGATCGAGCGCGAGGTGCGCGCCGAACTCGGCGCGACACCAGTCGCCCTTGCCCGGGCGCAGCGGGCCCAGACCGCACGGGTGCTGATCGAGACGACCACCTTGCCGCTGTCCGACGTCGCACACGCGGCGGGCTTCGGCAGCATCCGGTCGTTCAACGACACGGTGCAGGCGGTCTTCGCGACCGCCCCGCGGCAGTTGCGCAGCCGGGCAGCGGCCGCTGATGCCGGCGCGGGCGGTCTGACAGGCGCCTGGCACCACGTTTCGCTCCGGCTGCCGTTTCGCACACCCTTTGCGGTCGAAGGACTCTTCGGCCACCTTGTGGCGACGGCCGTACCAGGCGTCGAGGAGTGGCACGACGGCGCATATCGCAGGGCGGTGCGGCTGCCGCACGGCTTCGCTGTCGTGGCCCTGCGGCCCGAGTCGGACCACGTCGCTGCTCGATTGTGGTTGCAGGATCTGCGCGACCTGACGGTTGCGGTCAGCCGGTGCCGGTTCCTGGTGGATCTCGATGCAGACCCGTGGGCGATCGACGCCCACCTGCGGGCGGACCCCGTGCTGCGTCCGCTGGTCGAGGCACAACCGGGTCGACGGGTTCCGCGCACGGTCGACGGTGCCGAACTCGCCATACGGATGGTGCTCGGGCAGCAGATCTCCACGCGTGCCGCCCGGACCCATGCGGCCCGGCTGGCCACGTCATACGGCAGCCCGATCCAGGACCCGGGTGGTGGGCTGACCCACGCGTTCCCGGAACCGGCGGCGCTCGCCGACATACCGGACGAACACCTGGCGATGCCCGCGAGCAGAAGGCGCACGGTGCGGATCCTCGCGGCGGCACTTGCGGACGGCAGCCTCGATCTGTCTCCCGGCGCGGACTGGGGTGCAGCACGCGCCGCGCTCGACGCACTGCCCGGGATCGGGCCGTGGACCGTCGATGGCGTCGCAATGCGGGCTCTGGGTGATCCGGATGCCTTCATAGCGTCCGACCTCGGTGTGCGCGCCGCACTGAAACGGTTCGGTATGCCGGTCGCAGGCGCCGCGCTGCAGCAGGCGACTGCGGCGTGGCGGCCCTGGCGTGCATACGCCGTTCAACACCTGTGGGCGAGTGGTTCCCACGACATCAACCGACTCCCGAATCAGGAGGCGTCGTCATGACGACCAGACACACCACGATGGAACACACGCCGATCGGCGTGCTGACACTGGTGGCCGAGGATGACGCGCTTAGTGGCATCTTCATGCAGCAGCACCGTCACCGCCCGCCGACGCAGACCTTCGGGCCGGCGGTGTCACCCGACGACGACGTGCTCGCCGAGGTGGCTCGTCAGCTGACGGAGTATTTCTCCGGCGAGCGCCGCGACTTCGATCTGCCGTTGGCTCAGCACGGCACCGATTTCCAACGCCGTGTATGGCGCGGACTCCTCGACATCGAGTACGGCCAGACGTGGTCGTACGGGCAACTGGCGGCCCATATCGGCGCGCCGGGCAGCAGTCGGGCAGTAGGGCTGGCCAACGGCCGCAACCCGATCTCGATCGTGGTGCCCTGCCACCGGGTGGTGGGCGCCTCCGGCAGCATGACCGGTTACGGCGGCGGGATCGAACGAAAGGCATGGTTGCTGAACCTGGAACGCCCGCCCGTGGAGGGGGCTTTGTTCTGACGCACAGGATGCGGGCATACGATCGTTTGCGTGTGGCCGTACATAGAGACCTTGTTGCCGTCGATCGGCCTGCTCTATCTGTTGTACATCATCCTCAAGCACATGATGGAAGGCGATCGCCGAGAGCGGGTCGCACATGCGCAGTGGGAGCAGGAGCACACCATTCAACAAGAGCCGACCGCGCCCGAGGCTAAAAACCTCTGATTCATCAATTGCTATTACGGCAACCTCTGGAAGGCGTGCCGTTTGCCGTGCTGCTTTGTGTTAGCGTTGGTTACTGACAAAACAATGGTGACTAAAGGAGGCCTGATGGCTCAGCGGGTGCAGATCCTGCTAGAGGACGACATCGACGGCTCGGAAGCATCCGAGACTGTCGTTTTCGCGCTCGACGGCAAGACGTATGAGATCGATCTCGCCGCGGCGAATGCTGCAAAGCTTCGTGACTCTTTCGCGAAGTGGATCGGCTATGCACGTCCCATGAAGAACCGCGCGCGTACGACTGGCGCCACTCGCCAGAGCAACCCTCGCGGCGACCTGAACAAGATTCGTGAGTGGGGCCGTTCCAACGGATACAAGGTCAGCGACCGCGGTCGTGTCTCGGCCGAGTTGCAAGAGGCCTACGCCAAGGCAAACGGCTGAGAATCACCCGAGGCTTTACGTAGGACGCCACTTCGGGGTGCCCCTGCCGACCGGTCGCTACAGCGACGTATGTCGGCAGACGGGTTCCCCGAGGTGGCGTTTTGCATGCGGTGGCCAGCACACAGAGTTCACCGGTTTTGACAGCCGACCAGTTCAGTCATGATCGGCGAGTCCGGAAGCGAACAGATCGCCCACCGCAGACAACTGCGACATCACCTCATTGATGTCGAGTTGTTTCAATTCGTCGCCGGAGAGACCGCTCTCGATGTCGGTCCATGAGCGCGGCGCCGCAACTGTCGGCCGGTCGCGGCCTCGAGTGGAATACACCGCGATGGTTGTCTTGGCCGCCGTATTTTGTGACCAGTCCAGTAATACCCGCCCCGGCCGGATCGAGCGCGTCATCTTCCAGACAACCTGATCCGGGCGCTGTGCAGTGAGCGTCTGCGCCAACTCGCGCGCCAGATCCCGAATTTCCTCACTCGTGCGAGAACCGTCCAATGCGGCATA
Organism: Rudaeicoccus suwonensis; assembly: GCF_007829035.1. Classification (NCBI taxonomy): domain Bacteria; kingdom Bacillati; phylum Actinomycetota; class Actinomycetes; order Micrococcales; family Dermacoccaceae; genus Rudaeicoccus; species Rudaeicoccus suwonensis. Next base: position 7,654 of record NZ_VIVQ01000002.1, on the reverse strand, counting down.
CACCTGCATTCCCTTGCTGCCCGATGTCACCGGAACGGTGCGGTGAAGCCCTTGCCGCGCCAATTCGTCACGTATGACGAGAGCGAGGCGCGCGGCTTCGACCAGACCGGCCGGGGCTCCCGGATCGAGGTCGATCACCAGGCGATCCGGTGGCATCGGCCCGTCCGGCCCCACTCGCCACTGCGGTACGTGGAATTCCAGCGACGCCAGGTTGACCAGGTAGGTGAGCTGAGCGAGATCGTTGACCAGCGGATAGGTCACCGTGCCGCCCGAGCCGCGCGAGCCGGGTGAGTCCAACTCAACCCTGTCCAGCCAGTCCGGAGCGCCCGGCGGGAGGTTCTTCTCGAAAAACGACAGATCCGACACACCGTGCGGGAAGCGCACCCGGGTCACCGGTCGGCCGGCGAGACCGGCGAGGAAGGGCTGCGCCACCGTGGCGTAGTAGCTCATGATCTCGCCCTTGGTGGTCTCGGTCGCGGGGTACAGGATCTTGTCCAGGTTGGACACGCTCAGCCGGCGTCCGCCGACTGCCACCGTCAGGCTCGTGCCGTCTCTCGGCTGCTGCGGCATCTCACCCCTCCAGTTCGATCAGATCGGCCGTGGTGAGATCGGCGCGCAGGCCCCGCCACGTGGGTTGTCGCAGCCGCTCGCCTGCGGTGACCCCGTGGAACTCGATGTCGGCAATGAGCTCCGGCCGCACCCAGTGGGCGTCCCGCAGCGCTTCGGGTGGCACAGGATCGGTGAACGGCGAGTTGTCGACCCCGAGAGCCACCAGCTGCGCGCGCAGACTTTCTCCGGCCCGGCCGGCCAGGCCCGATCCGACCAATCCACGGTAGGCGAGCCCGCCGCTTGCGGTCGGTGTGGCCAGGTGCACCGACCCCAGACGGCTGCTGGTGCGTTCGGGCAGCCATCCGCACACCACGAACGACCCGGTCGCACGGTGCACCGTCTTGCGCCAGTCGCCGCTACGACGGCCGGGTTGGTATGTCGAGCCCAGTCGTTTAGACACCACGCCCTCGAAGCGGTGCTGCGCGGTCGCGGTGATCAACGCCGCGCCGTCGTCGAAGACCGGTGGCGTCCGCACGTGTGGACCGGACAGGCCAAGCCCCTCCACGAGATGCCGCCGATCGCTCAGCCGCATCGCCGTGGTGGGGCGGTTCATCGCACGCAGCACATCGAAGACCATCAGGCAGACCGGCGCTGCCACCGCCATACGTGCCGCTGCTGCCGCGTCGGTGAGGTGGAAGCGCTCGGCCAGCGTCGCGAACGACGGCCGCCCGTCCGGGCCCATGACGACCACCTCGCCGTCGAGCAGCAGATCGGCATACCCGGTGATCCCGGAGTCGGGGCCGCACAGTTCCGGAAAGGCCGGCGTCACCTCGCGTTCGGTGCGTGAGAACACCCGAACAGTGGAGCCGCGCACCTCGACGAGGGCGCGCATGCCGTCCCATTTGACCTCGTGTTGCCAGCCCGGACCGGGCGGCACCGCCTCCACGGGGGTGGCAAGCATCGGTCGCATGAGGCAATCTTGCCGAATGCGCGCTATCTGGAAGGGCGCCGTGTCCTTCGGTCTGGTGAACGTGCCGGTCCGGCTCTACTCGGCCACTGAGAACCACGACGTCCAGTTCCGTCAGGTCCACCGGGCCGACGGTGGCCGGATCCGGTATCGACGCGTGTGCGCGATCGACGGCGAGGAGGTGTCGTATGACGACATCGCCAAGGGCTACGAGACGCAGGACGGCGCGATGGTCGTGCTCACCGACGACGACCTGGCCGACCTGCCGATCAGCACCAGCAAAGAGATCGCGGTCGACAAGTTCGTGCCGAGCGACCAGATCGACCCGCTCTATCTGGACAAGTGTTACTACCTCGAGCCTGACGCGTCGGCGGTGAAGCCGTACGTCCTGTTGCGTGAGGCGCTGACGGACACCGACCGGGTCGCTCTTGTCACGGTGTCGTTGCGCACCCGTATGACGGTGGCCTTGTTGCGCGTGCGCGGCGAGGTCATCGTGCTGCAGACGCTGCTGTGGCCCGACGAGGTGCGACCGCAGGAGTTCGACGTGCTCGACGAGGACGACACCGAGGTCAAGCCCGCCGAGTTGTCGATGGCGCATCTGCTGGTGGAGTCACTCGCCGGCGACTACGACCCCCACGACTATGTCGACGACTATGAGGAGGCGGTCAAGCAGGTCGTCGAGGCCAAGCTTGCCGGCGGCGAGGTTGCCGTGGCGCCAGAGCCGGAAGACGACGGTGGCGAGGTGCTGGACCTGCTCGCGGCCCTCCAACAAAGCGTCGACCGCGCCAAAAAAGCGCGCGGTGAGTCCGACGACGACGAGGCGGAGCAGAAGCCGACGTCGGAGGCAAAAGCTGCGACGAAGAGCGGGAAGGGCAAAAAGCGAAAAGCCGGTTGATGCGACCGGTGCGCATGCGAGGATCGGTGCCATCCCGCACCGCCCGAGAGGTTCCTTCACACCATGCCGCTGATGCTCTTCGTCTGCACCGGGAACATCTGCCGGTCGCCGTTCGCCGAGCGGTATGCCGCGCACCTTTATCAGCAGGTCGGGCAGACCGGCTGGGAGTTTGCCAGCGCTGGGGTCGGCGCCTTGACCGGATCAGGCATCGACCAGTTCATGGCCGCCGAACTACGAGCGCGCGGTGTCGATGACAGCGGCTTCGCGTCGCGGCAGTTGACGCCCGCGGTGATGCGCACGGCCGATCTGATCGTCGGGATGGAGACCGCGCACCGCACCTATGTGCTCGAGGAGTTCCCTGCGTTCGTGCGGCACACGTTCACGCTCGTGCAGTTGGCGAAGGCGGTGTCGGCGGCTGATCCGCACGAGCACGGCGCCGACCTGGTCAGCAGCATCGGCGCCTATCGGCCCCGGCTGACCGATGACGACGACGTGGCCGACCCCTACCAGCGGGGCCCCGAGGTCGCGGCGCGGACTGCGGAGCACATCGCCGAGCTGCTCGATCGGCTGATCCCACGACTGCTGGTATGACGGCAGCAGGTGCCTGCACGGCTGGTCAGGTCGACGTGCCCGGTGCGAGGTACCGCCGGCACGGTCTGCGCGGTCAGCTGTACTGCAGCAGTCCGCTGGAGTACAGCACCTCGATCGCGTCCAGCACCAGGTGCGTCGCGTCCGCGTGGTCGCCGTGCTCCTGTCGGCAGCGGTCCACCAAGGCGTCGGCGCTGACCGGGCGTTCGCAGTGTCGCCAGATGGTGGAGCCGAGACCGTCCAGCACCACCGTCGACGAGCCGACCAGCACCACGATGCTCTCGTCGATCGCGATGGCATCGGTGTAAGGCAGCCGGGTCACCGTCGACCCCAGCGACAGCGCCGCGGTCGGCGCGGGGGCGGCGGGAGCTGCGTCATACATCTCGGGCAGTTCGGAGCCAGGCGCCGGGTGCAGCTGGTCGAGAATCTCGGGCTGAACGCGCGGTGTGGCCAGCGCAGAGCGCAGTATGTCGGCGGTCTGGTCGATGTCGCGGTATCGCAACCGCAGCACGCCTCCCGCGGCGACGACGAGGCCGGCGAGGGTGCCAAGCGGGTGGTCCATCGCCGGAAGCGCCGACGTCTGCGGGATGAGCGCGAGCAGGCCGTCCGCCAGTGCGAGCTGCTCGATCTCGGGCTCGCCGGCATCGGGATCGCGGTCCAGCAGCACGATCGTCGACAGTCGCAGTGCAACCGGCGCAGTCAGCAGCCCGAGCGCGTCGGGGCTTTCTTGGCGCTTGTGCGTCGGTTCGGCCGGATCGATGACGACGGACAACGGTTTGGGATACGCCGTGACGGTCAGATCTGTGCTGATGACGACCGTCTCGTCGGAGACATAGCCGAATCCGTTGCGGCACAACCAGCGTGCGGCGGTCGTCTTGCCGGTGCCGGACGGTGCGACGAGCGCGATCACGGAGCCGGTGGCGAGGTCGGCGACGCCGGCGGCATGCAGCATGAGGCGGGAGCCCGCGCTCTGTCGAATGCCGGCGAGGGTCAGCTCGGTGGCGAGCTGGTAGTCGCGGCGGTGGGTCTCGATGTGCTCGCGCAGGGGAATCTCGGCGTCGGCCGGCAGGCCGGTGTCGGCCAGGCACCTGGACCACTGCGACCGGATGCGCTCGCGGTCGGCCTCCTCGACCTCCACCGCCACGATCGCGCCGAAGACGTCGATCAATTCGGGCGAGGTCATGCCGGGGATCGTAGGCCAATGGGCATCCACGGCGGTCACCCGTGCGGACTCGGCGATTTCGCTGTCCGCGAACAAATGGTGTGCTGCTACCGGTCGTGGAACAGGGTGCGGTGTGGTGGCGTTGACCGCCTCGAAGACCATTGCCCTGGGAGCGCCGTCACAGCCGTCGGTGTTTCAGGGGTTGCGGCTAGCATCGATGGTGGCGCTTGCTACCCGAGGAGTTGAGATGTTCGAACGGTTTACTGACCGCGCACGGCGAGTTGTGGTGCTCGCTCAGGAAGAAGCGCGCATGCTCAACCACAACTACATCGGCACCGAGCACATCCTGCTCGGCCTGATCCACGAGGGTGAGGGTGTTGCCGCCAAGGCTCTGGAGAGCCTCGGTATCTCGCTGGATGCCGTCCGCGAGCAGGTCCAGGAGATCATCGGCCCCAGCCAGCAGACGCAGTCGGGTCACATCCCGTTCACCCCGCGCGCCAAGAAGGTCCTTGAGCTGTCGTTGCGCGAGGGTCTGCAGTTGGGCCACAGCTACATCGGCACCGAGCACATCCTGCTCGGCCTGATCCGCGAGGGTGAAGGCGTCGCCGCCCAGGTGCTGGTCAAGATGGGCGCCGACCTTGCCCGCGTGCGCCAGCAGGTCATCCAGCTGGTGTCCGGCTACCAGGGCAAGGAGCCCACCCCGGGTGGCCCCGGTCAGACCGGTCCTGAGGCGGGCACCCCCGCCGGGTCCCTCGTGCTCGACCAATTCGGGCGCAATCTGACTCAGGCGGCCCGCGAGGGCAAGCTCGATCCGGTCATCATGCGCGACAAAGAGATCGAGCGCGTGATGCAGGTGCTGTCGCGACGCACCAAGAACAATCCGGTGCTCATCGGAGAGCCGGGCGTGGGCAAGACCGCCGTGGTCGAAGGCCTCGCCCAGGACATCGTGCGCGGCGAGGTGCCCGAGACGCTGAAGGACAAGCAGCTCTACACCCTCGACCTCGGTTCCCTCGTCGCCGGCAGCCGCTACCGAGGCGATTTCGAGGAGCGTCTGCGCAAGGTGCTCAAGGAGATTCGCACCCGCGGCGACATCATCTTGTTCATCGACGAGATCCACACCCTCGTCGGCGCGGGTGCCGCCGAAGGCGCGATCGACGCGGCCTCGATCCTCAAGCCGATGCTGGCGCGTGGCGAGTTGCAGACCATCGGTGCCACCACGCTGGACGAATATCGCAAGCACATCGAGAAGGACGCTGCCCTCGAGCGCCGGTTCCAGCCGATCCAGGTGCAGGAGCCGACGATCCCGCACGCGATCGAGATCCTCAAGGGCCTGCGCGACCGTTACGAGGCGCACCACCGGGTCACGATCACCGACGCCGCGCTGGTGGGGGCGGTCAACATGGCGGACCGTTACATCAACGACCGTCACCTGCCGGACAAGGCCATCGACCTGATCGACGAGGCGGGCGCCCGATTGCGCATCCGCCGGATGACCGCCCCGCCGGACCTGCGCGAGTTCGACGACAAGATCGCGCACGTGCGTCGTGAGAAGGAATCCGCGATCGACGGTCAGGACTTCGAGAAGGCCGCGTCACTGCGCGACGACGAGAAGAAGCTCATCAACGCCAAGGCGCAGCGTGAGAAGGAGTGGAAGTCCGGAGACATCGACGTCGTCGCCGAGGTCGACGAAGAACTCATCGCCGAGGTCCTGGCGGCATCGACCGGCATCCCGGTCTTCAAGCTGACCGAGGAGGAGTCCAGCCGCCTCTTGCGGATGGAGGACGAACTGCACAAGCGCATCGTCGGCAACGACGACGCGATCCGCGGTCTGTCGCAGGCGATCCGCCGCACGCGCGCGGGTCTGAAGGATCCGCGCCGCCCGGGTGGCTCGTTCATCTTCGCCGGCCCCACCGGTGTCGGTAAGACCGAGCTTGCCAAGGGTCTGGCGGAGTTCCTGTTCGGCGACGAGGACGCCCTCATCACGCTCGACATGTCGGAGTTCTCCGAGAAGCACACCGTGTCGCGGTTGTTCGGATCGCCCCCCGGCTACGTCGGCTACGAAGAAGGCGGCCAGCTCACCGAGAAGGTCCGTCGCAAGCCGTTCTCGGTCGTGCTGTTCGACGAGGTCGAGAAGGCGCACCCGGACATCTTCAACTCGCTGCTGCAGATCCTGGAGGACGGGCGCCTGACCGACAGCCAGGGCCGGGTGGTCGACTTCAAGAACACCGTCATCATCATGACCACGAACCTCGGCACGCGTGACATCTCCAAGGGCGTCACGCTCGGGTTCGCGTCCGGCAACGACAACTCGACCGGCTACGAGAAGATGAAGGCCAAGGTCAACGACGAGCTGAAGCAGCACTTCCGCCCGGAGTTCCTCAACCGTGTCGACGACACGATCGTCTTCCCGCAACTGACCCAGGACGAGATCGTGCAGATCGTCGATCTGCGGATCGCCGATCTCGACATCCGGTTGAAGGACAAGGACATGGCGATCGAGCTGACCTCGGCCGCCAAGGCCCTGCTGGCCGAGCGCGGTTACGACCCGGCCCTCGGTGCACGCCCGTTGCGGCGCGCCATCCAGCGTGAGATCGAGGACATGCTGTCCGAGAAGATCCTGTACGGCGAACTCGGTGCCGGCGAGATCGTGCTGGTCGACGTCGAGGGCGAGGGCAAGGACGCGAAGTTCACCTTCGCCGGCAGTCCGAAGCCGGAGGCACCCGACGGTCTGACCGTCGAGACGGCCGGTATGGGCGGCGACCACGGGATCGACCTGTCCAAGGACTGACCTGTTCGAACGGAAGGGGCCGGGTGCACGCACCCGGCCCCTTCGGCGTCCGTGTGGCGATGTGTCGTTGTGACGATGTGTCACCCCGTATGCCGATGTCGCCGTCTCACGAAGGCGGGCGTGCCGTGAGTGAGAGTGGTCGCGGCAGTAGGCTGCGCGTTCGTGAAGGACCCTGACCTGGTGATCCGTCCAGCGCGCGCCACGGACGTGCGTGGCATCCGCGAACTCGTGGCGCCATACGTCGCGTCTCGGGCGATCGTGCCCAAACCGGCGGTGGCATATTTCGAGGGGCTGCAGGAGTTTCTGGTCGTCGAGCGCGGTGACCGCATCGTCGGATGCGGCGCGTTGCACGTCATGTGGGAGGACGTCGCCGAGGTCCGCACCGTCGCCGTCGACCGGCAGGAGCTGGGTCAGGGGATCGGCAGCGAGATCCTGCGCGCGCTGCTCGACCGCGCTCGGGCGCTCGGGGTGCGCCGGGTGTTCTGCCTCACCTTCGAGGTGGGATTCTTCGCCTCCCACGGGTTCGCCGAGATCGAAGGCGATCCGGTCACTCCCGAGGTGTATGCCGAACTGCTCCAGTCGTATGACGAGGGCGTCGCCGAATTCCTCGACCTGGACAGGGTCAAACCGAACACGCTCGGCAACCACCGGATGCTGCTGACGCTGCATCCGTGAGGTGATCGCCCCTCAGCGGCGGGCTCGGTA